>DATLBB010000073.1:0-3190 GCA_035527155.1 Sedimentisphaerales bacterium | reverse complement strand
AAAGACCTCGATATTCTCAAAAGACTATATCCCACTGAGAAGTCGCGGGTCATAGCGGAAAAACTTGGACGGTCTATTGCTGCAGTTCGCGGAAAAGCACATAAGCTCGGCCTTAAAAATCAAAATGCAGTTGTTCCCTGGTCAAAGCAGGAAGAAGCTCTGCTTAGAAAACTGTTCTCAGATAACAAGACGCGGGAAATAGCGAGCCAAATCGGGCGGTCCGCCTTGGCGGTAGCAGGCAAAGCGCACAAACTGGTGCTTAGAAAAGCAGAACCTTACCGTGTTTGGTCGAAGAAAGAACTGAACCTGCTGAAGAAACTATATCCGAGTAAAACGGCACAGGAAATAGCCGACCAGATTGGTAGACCATTAAAGGCTGTGGAACAAAAGATATTTCGATTACGTCTTAAGAAAAGATTCAGATATGAGGAGAGCCACAGGGTCGTTAGTGGTGTAAAACAAAAACGATGCAGCAGGTGCAGAAAATGGAAGGTCGAGAGCGAGTTTCACAAGTATTCCAGCAGAAAGGATGGATTGCATGTGTGGTGCAGGGAATGTTCAAATGAAGCTGTCCGCAAGTCCCATAAGCGGCGGCTGGCTGCTGTAGAGCAACGGCTTGAAAGTCAAGGGGGAAATAAAGAAAATTTTCAGCCAAGTTAGAAAGTGAACAAGGCTTATGCGTCTTACTTCTAACGGGCCAAGGATTTGGTGATGAGATTGGCGCGGTGCCTTATAGGCACGTAGGTATTTGCTCGCAATGACCTGAGGAAATATCCAATCCTTCGACCTGTTCGATCCGTTCGGCTACGCTCCCTTCGACAGGCTCAGGGCAGGCAGGTCAGGCGCGCTTCGCTCCTCGCACTGACACAGAAACGCAATTTATACGCCCTGAACGTTTACTTGCCGGCGTGGTGGAGCGACTGATTATACGTCTTCTTTTCTCCATGTCATGTCGAACTTCTGATGACCTTCCAGACTTGTGTACAAGCCGGCTTTGACAAATCCGCGTTTTTCGAAGAACTCAATACCTACCTGATTCTTCTGGAAGATACCAAGAGCAAGAGATGTCGTTCGTTCCTTTATGAAATTTAGCAGGGCGGTGCCAATCCCATTTTTTTGGTATTGCGAATCAACGACCATATCCCATATATAATGGTCTTTCAAGGTTACGAAGGCCTTGATTAGTCCGTCCTCTTCATAGACATATCCTTCTGCTGTGCGTGTTACCTTTTTCATCTCATCAAGTCTCTTGCGCCAGAACTTCTCGGGCTCGGTAACGAAATTGTATACACGCACTATTTCGTTGAGCCACATATCAGCTACGCGTTCCATATCCTTTTTTGGTTCCAGTGGTCGTATCATATTAAATCACCTCTCTAACAATTGAACTTACCAGCGACATTTATGGAACATCCGAGTTCAGCCGCTGGTTCATTTCGTTTTTCGTCGTTAGTATTTAGCCATTAGTATCTCGTGAATCGTTAATAACACAGCGTTTAGCGGGTAGATATTAGTTATCATCCGACAGTTGTTAGTCGTCAGTATCCCACACCCACCGATGTTATTATGAAGGGTATTATGTGTGAAAGCAAGAAAAAAACGCCTGGAAGCCGGGCAAATCCGAAGCACAAATCCCCGTTTTGACGAGGACAGGTCACGAAATCCGGAATTTCAAGCGTTTAAAAATAAAACGCCCTGTGGGAGGTGTGAATTAGAGAATTGTTGTAGCGTCTCCGTTGCAGGCATGGGTGAACAACATGCCTGCCTGGGCTTTCTTTTTGCCGGCGTTTTCATTCTTGCTTTTTGCTGTGGTATGCGGTAGAATACCGGCTCTCGCTAAACTAAGGAAAGGGTAAGCTATGAAATTGAAACTTTATTTAACCGCCTTGGCTGTGCTGGTATTTGCCGGGCCACAGTTCGTTTTTGCGACGGCGCTGGATGATTACGTAAAAGAGCCGGATGCGAATTACAAATACAGTGTTGTCAACACTATCAGGGGCAAAGGGTACACGGCATACGTTCTGGATATGACGTCGCAGTCGTGGCGGAGCAAGAAAGAGGTCGACCGGACGCTGTGGAAACATTGGCTGACTATCATCAAGCCCGACCAGGTCGGCAGCGATGTTGCCCTGCTCTGGATAAACGGCGGCAGTAACAATAACGCTGCTCCGACGAAAGCCGATGGAATGATAGTCAATATAGCGCTGTCCAGCGGTACGGTGGTGGCGGATTTGCGAATGGTGCCGAACCAGCCTTTGAACTTTCCCGATGGCGGCCGGCCTCGATATGAAGATGCGATTATCGCTTATACGTTTGACAAGTGTTTGGCCACGGGCGACCAGACGTGGCCGCTGCTTCTGCCGATGGTGAAAAGTGCCGTTCGGGCGATGGATACGGTGCAGAAACATATATCGTCCGTCGGCGGCGGTGGGATTGCGGTGAAGAAGTTTGTCGTATCGGGGGCTTCGAAGCGTGGCTGGACGACGTGGCTGACGGCGGCGGTCGATAAGCGTGTCGCGGCCATTGCGCCGGCGGTCATCGACGTGCTGAATATGAAGGAATCGATGAAACACCATTTCAGCGCGTATGGCTTCTATGCCCCGGCGATTCACGATTACCAGGAGATGAAGATTTTTGACAGGCTTGATACGCCGAAGGGTGAGGCGTTGAGGAAGCTTATTGACCCGTATGAGTATCGGGCCCGCTATACGATGCCCAAGTTTCTGGTGAATTCGACGGGGGACCAGTTCTTTCTGCCGGATTCGGCGCAGTTCTATTTTCACGATTTGCCGGGCGCCAAATACATGCGATACATCCCGAATACGGACCACGGCCTCAACGCCGACGCTGCGGTGAGCCTGTTGATGTTCTATAAGTCTATCCTGACCAAATCGCCGCTGCCTAAGTTCTCGTGGAAGGTGAAAGGGCACGCAATAAACGTTACTCCAAAAAGCGGTAAGCTCAAAGAGATGAATCTCTGGCAGGCGAGTAATGAAAAAACGCGGGACTTTCGCGTTGATACAATCGGGCGGATTTGGAACAGCTCACCGCTGAAGATCAGTGAGAATGGCGGTAGTATTGATGTTATGGTTCCTGAGCTGTTAGAAGGGTGGACGGCGTTTTTTGTTGAGATGGTTTATGACAGCGGTGGGCCCGTTCCTTATAAGTTTACGACGCAGGTGCATGTGGT
>DATLBB010000072.1:0-6522 GCA_035527155.1 Sedimentisphaerales bacterium | reverse complement strand
CGGCATCGAGACACGATCTAAAGTCCCCCATACCCCCTATACTAACAAAAATGTTAAAATAGAAACGGGTAAATTTTAGCAATTTTTTGACAAAAATCGCGAATTTTTGATTACTTTTGGTAAATTTTTGAAGATTTTTGGTCCATTTTTGAGCGTTTTTTCACCCCCATCTTTCCGAACAAACCGAATATCTTACCCATATTACCACATAATCGGTGATTTTTGCCCAAAAACCATCAAATTGGGCAATCTGCGGAAAATAGGCGAAAGGATCCGACGGCAAAAATCAAAAAAATTGTAATTCCCCCAATTCAATCCAATTCCAATTTTTGACTATGTTAATCTGCGCAATCTGCAGCACCGCCATTTCAACCGACAAATCTCTTTAGCAGCCGCTGGTTTTATTGCCCTTGTCCCGTGGCGTCTTATCTACTTCACCTTGCAGCCCCAGAGGCAAATGTCGTCATAGCTCCCGGGCGTTGGGCAGGATGTGATGTTACTTCGCTAATCTTCGGCTGGCTTTATTCGTCTATCGTCGGGTCCCGATTCCGCTTGGCCGACGCTCCTCGCGGCGCAACCTCCTCCTTTCCTCCAGCATTGCTTTGGCGAGTTTTCCGAGGCGTTCATGCCTGTTTACGAGCATGCCATCGATTGCCACTGTCGTCTTTGCCGCTTTTTCTTCAACAGCGATTTTTCTTGTGAACTTAAGCTCATCTGCGGCCTGCGTATATACGGCTTTTGCCAGAATTGATGAGCTTACGGCCTGGCTGCGTATCCAGCCTCGCATCTCCCTCATGCCCATCCTTTCTATGTTTTTCAACTCTTTTTCCAGGCCTTCAAAGGTCTTTAGTGCGGCTTTGACCTTGTTTGGGTCGTTAAACGGCATCTTTATGGTTACTTTTGTTGTCGACGGCCTGTTTGTCATATCATCCCGGGACCTTCTTCTGCTATCCTGCCTACCAGTATCCGGATACCTACTTCTATTATTGTAGCCGCTGTCCCTGGTGCCCGTGCGATTCATGTCCCCCGTTCGGCCCCTGGTGCTCCTTCTCGAACTTCCAGGTCTCCTTGACTCCCGCTCCTCTCGGCGTATCGTATCCTCCTGTATTTTCTCGACAATTTTGTCGAAACGCACCATTCTGCTTAAGAGGACGCCATCGAGTGCGACAGTCGTTTTATCTGCGGTTTCTTCAGCAGCCTGCTTTCTTATGAAATCAAACTCCGCTCCGACCTGCTCATAGACGGCTTTTACGATATCAGTAGTGATGCCCTCTAATCCTAGTCCGGCAATCCACTCTCTTATCTCATTATCGCTTTGCTTTGCCACGCTTTCCAATGCTTGTTCAAGGCCCTGGAATATCTTTATTCTTGCCTTGGCGGCGTTCGGATCAGCAAGCGGGTCTATATTTGCTATGGAATTGAGGTCAATTACAGCGCTGGGTTCCTGCTGCCGGGCTTCAAATGGTTTTGTTTGTTTTCCTGTATTTACAGGCCTGGTATTGCTGTTTTGCTGAGCTCCATGCCTGGTCAACAGATCAACGATTTGACTTTGGCGCCTTACTTGCGCCCACCATAATGGTGTCCGACCATCCATATCTTTAGCATTAACATCGGCCCCTTTTGTGATAAGCAATTCTGCGATATCTCGTTTGCCGGCGGTTGCTGCGAGGTGCAACGGCGTCCAGTTTGCATTGCCCCTTGCATTGACGTCTGCGCCGTTGGCAATAAGGAATTCGACCACATCCTTGTGTCCAATTTCTGCAGCCGGGTGCAGCGGTGTACTGCCGTCAACCTTTTCATTGACATTTGCACCTTTTGAAATGAGTAACTTGACCTGGGCGATGTCACCATCACGTGCCGCCTGATGCAGCGACTTATTTGGTATGTTCGCATCTTGTGCGGCATAAGAAGAATTTAGGCCGAAAGAGACAACCAATAAAATTGAAATAACCAAAGGCTTCACGATATATCCTCCACTATTGTTTTAACGTTAATAAAGACCAATCCTTGCCGTTAACCGGTCATTTAACATATGTATTAATTATACACCAAATTGTTTTGTTTCCGTTATTAAAACCTGCTAAATTCGATGTTTCGTCGATTTTTTAGACCTGCTCCACGTTTGCCAGGCCAATCGTTTCAGTGATTCTATCAAATTCGTCAAATGTGTGAAATTCTATAATTATCCTTCCTCTTTGTCCATTTTTGCGTGTTTCAATGTTTACCCTTGTGCCAATGTGGTTACTCAGTTTGCTCTCGAGGTCTATGATATGAGCCGGTTTCGAGCGGGTTGTTACTCTGGGCTGTCCAATTCCTGTAAGATATCTTCGCACTAATCTTTCAACTTCACGTACGCTAAGCCGGCCTGCCATCGCTCGGTTGGCGAGCTTTCGGCGAAGCTCGTCAGTGGGCAGGGCAAGTATCGCGCGGGCGTGGCCCATAGTTAGCTGACGCTCGGCTAACAATTGCTTGATTTCGTCAGGTAAGTCGAGCAGCCGTAAGTGGTTAGCGATAACGGAACGGTCTTCACCAAGTCTTTCGGCGGCATCGGCCTGGGTGATAGAAAATGTTCTTAGATAGTTTTGATATGCCTTTGCACGTTCTATAGGATTGAGGTTAGCCCTGTGTATATTCTCAATCAACGCCAATTCTAGCAGTTGCTGATCGGTTGCCGGGCGGATGAGAGCGGGTATGGTCGTCAGAGAAGCTAACTTTGATGCCCGGAATCGACGTTCACCGGCAATTATCTGGAATCCCTGCCCAGCCTGTCGAACGATAATCGGCTGAATTACCCCGTTTGCCTTGATTGATTCGGCCAAATCTGCCAACTGTTGCTGGTCCCAGACAGTTCTGGCCTGATAGGGATTCGGAGCTATGTCATCAATGCTGATTTCCTTCAGAGAATCTCGTAACTCTTTATCTGGTGGGAAGTTAGGGGTGCTTTTAGAATTGTACATTAGCTGATTTTCTTCTGCATCTGCACTCGTTATTATCGGACTCAGCAGTGATTCCAGCCCCCTGCCGAGATGTTTTGGTTTTTCTCTTTTTTTGTTAGCCATAGAAAAGCTCCTTTGCAACTATTTCCGATTTTGTAAGGGCACCCAAACTACGTCTACCGGGGCGCATAATTCTGCACTATCAAAGGCAGGCAAATTTTGAAAGCAGCTTTAAGTTTCAAAATGCAACTCCTTTATATTGGTAATCCTGCTTAGCTTCTGCTTTGTCCACTTTTGTTCCGCATTTATAACTGGGCCTAAATGATATTTCGGTATTTTTACCTGAAATTCTGCAACTTTGTACACACAAAAAGTTTTTTTCACTATAAAAAAACGTTCCACGTGAAACAATGATAACGGAAAAAACAGAAGTTAACAATAAATAATTTCGAATAAAAATACAAAGAGATTGACTATAATGGCTTTTCGAGACACAGTAATTTGGAACAAAAGAACGATTCCATCCAAATAGGGGGGTTCAAAATATGACTGATTTCAGCCAGTTTCTGTAGTATTTCAATTGATGTTTATTGTACGTGCTTTTTGGCCTTTCGATCCACAAATGAAAAAGGGTTAATTCCGGGGCAAGCGTAGCGACGGACAGCTCATTATACATATTATCGCAAAACGAGGACCCAGTCACTTTCAAGCTGTCGAAGGTCTGAGATTACCACGGCCTAATATGCGTCATTACATTTACACCTCCGTAAATCACGGTCTACAGGGCAAGATGTTTCACGTGGAACATAAAAGTAACATAAGAATTCAAAATTGGAAAGCGACGAGAAAAGAAGGCATTGTTTTGGGTTATTAATTCAACAGGAGGGGGCTATAGGAGTTAGAACACAAGATGATATAAAGAAGCTAATAGACAGCAAATGGATAGTTTGTTGTTTATGCACCTAACTTTTGCATTTTAATTTATGAAGCATGCAGATAACTGAATTGAATTCAAAAGTCCGTCTGGCGAAATTGTGCATGGTTCAATCCTGGGTGGCAGCCTCAAGCGCAGCTTGCGTTCGCCGCGGCACCCAGCCAGGGGGGATGGCAAAGCTCCAAAAGCGGTGCAACCATCCCCAAATCCTTCGAATTTGAGGCTGGCACGCGATATGGAGCCACAAATCAATGTTACCCGGAATCTGACTTATTTGAACCATGCCCGAAATTGCATTAAAAAAATTGCCTGAAAACAGAAAATCTGTAAAAATTCAGTTGACTTTCAGCAGTTAATGTCTATGATTATAGATAGTAGCGGCTTAGAGCACCTGAGGAATATCTGCATCACCAGAGGAATAGTCCGAGATGAACCTTTGCGCTTGTTTTGCTTTGCTTTAATTGCGCGGAGCAGGAATTAGGAAAAGTTAATTTAATTGGAGGTAGAAATTATGAATGCGAGAATGATTTTTGTGGCGATGGCGGGGGTGTTGTTTGTGTGTGTGCCAGTTTTGGCGGAGTGGACGGAGCCGGTGCCTGTCTCTGAAATCAATACGGCTTACAACGATAAGCCATCGTTCTTGTCTTTTGATGGGCTGACGCTTTACTTCAGTAGGTCGGAAACCGATACCTTCAATTATTCACGGATCTACCAGGCAACGCGTCCGGAACCGTATGGGTCCTTTACATCGGTTGAGGAAATAAGCACGCTCAACTACTCTGAAGGCCATGTATACGTTGGCTGGGTTTCCCCGGATAACCTGAGAATGTACTACATGAGAGTCGAACCGGGATCTACACCACCGCCGCCATGGCCACCACTGTCGACGGGGCCTATAGGGCGACTGAAGGTCACTGAAAGAGCATCGATTTATGACCCCTGGTTGCCTGGTACTAACATCAGCGAACTGAATGCCCTGGGAGATGTTTATATTCCGTCCCTGACAGAAGATGAGTTAACGATTTTTTTCACCGGCATAAATCTTCCGGGCAGACAAGGATACCATATTTGGATGGCGACTCGGCCTGATATGAACTCGCCTTTCGGAAATGTCAGAAATCTAACAGAAATAAACTCTGCGGCGGGAGAGGTTGGACCACATATCTCACCTGACGGCCTGGTGTTGTACTTTACTTCCAACCGTAACGGCATTGGTCTGTGTTTCAAGGCAACAAGGGCATCTGTGGGGGATCCCTTTGGGAATATCGAGCAATTATCCTTCCTGGATTCACCTGGTAGTTCTGTCGGCAATGTGTTTTCGAGCAGCGACGGAACGGCTTTGTACTTTAATAAGAAGATAAATGAACAAACATGGGATGCTTATGTCTCTTATTTGATAGAGCCGGCTACGCTTGTTGGTCTTGAGATCATCGGGCCGGATGAGGTGGCGGAGAATTTCAGCGCCAGCTATAAAGCCATTGCACACTATGACGATGACAGCACAAGGGACGTAACAAATTTGGCTCTTTGGGCGGTCGAGCCGGAAGCAATAGCAAGTATTGAGGCAGGTGCCCTGACAACGAAGGATATTATCAAGGACGAGTTGGCGACAATATGGGCCAGCTACACCGAGGGGAACGTCACTGTCGAAACTGAGAAGGCAATTGATATTTTGGCCATCTGCCCGACAGGAACCGCCTTGCGCTTTGATGGCGTTGATGATTATGTCGAAGTACCTCATAGCGATGTCTTTAACTCAAACGAGATTTCAATTGAGGGGTGGTTCTATTCCAATATTTTGACTGCCGGATCTCGCGGTATATTGTCCAAAGCATATGTCACCAAACCCTATATTGGGATATGGACACAAAGTAACTTAAAACTGGCTTTTGAGTGGGCAAACTCATCGAGATATGAGAAATTAACTTCTAGTACAAACCTACAAACAAACAAATGGTATCATTTTGCTATAGTCTTTGCTAGCAATAACAATGTTAAGCTATTTATAAATGCTAACTTAGATAACAGCAAAACTACGACTATTCCCTACTTGGCAACTCACAATACCAATACATTAAGAATCGGGCGTTTACATGCGGGTTACCCTATCTTCGATGGTTTCATTGATGAAGTTGCAATCTACAACAGGGCTTTATCTGCTGAAGAGATTTGGGCGGGTATGCACATGCGGCTCACCGGTGATGAGCCGGGGCTGGTAGGTTACTGGGACCTCGACGAAGGCCAGGGGCAGATTGTATATGACCTGTCCGGTAATGGTAACGACGGGCAGTTAGGTTCCACGCCGGATGTCGATGAAAGTGACCCGGCGTGGGTTGAATCAGATGCGCCGATAGGTTACTGCACGCCGTATCTGATTGCCATCGGCGCCGCAAAGGACGCGCTGAAGCACAAGAGGGCTTCGCTTAAAGAATTAGAGGCGGCGTTAGCTCAGGAGTGGACAATGTACGAAGCACTGGAACAATGGCTTGAGAGTGGAGACTTTGTTGATTTGAGTAAAGGCGATATTGTAAAGGCCAAGCAGAAGACTCACTCTGCGATGCAGCACGAGGAGCAGTCAATAGATGCGCTGGAAAAAGGCTTTGAAAAGTTGCTCGATTCGCTAATAGCATTAGGCTATGGGCCTCAACCGCC
>DATLBB010000071.1:0-6583 GCA_035527155.1 Sedimentisphaerales bacterium | reverse complement strand
CTACCCTCATCTGAATCAGGTTCTTCTAACACAAAAAGATAACCTTTGCCTTCGCAGCCGGCTATTGTAATTGCCGATACTCCTCTAACGCCTTCGCCTGTATCGACAAGAATGTTTTTCCGAATACCGCGAAGCAAGGCCAATGTTTCTAAAGTCAAGCTCATTTTATGCCCTTCCGATTTCTAATACGTCCGTTCCATCCTGCCATTGTCACTACCCCTTATTTTTTGGCTTGTGACCACATAACTCGCAAGTGCCGTCCGACCAACAGCCACACCATTCAATCGAACTAACTATTGGCCAGCACTTATCCTGTTCCGGCGGTCTATAATGGCAATGTAACATTATTTGTTCATCGCTGTATGCATTTTTGTGCATTTTAGAGAAGATACAATTCTCACAATTTTTTTCGTCCGTTCCCGTGTCCATTTTATGCCCTTCCGATTTCTAACTGGTCCGTTCCATCCTGCCATTGTCCCTACCCCGTTTCTTTTTTTTCATCAAGCGAATTTCTATAATCCCAATACATTTTATTCGCCAAATGTCTGGTAGTCGCACAGCCAAAATCACCAAGCATAAGCTCGATTTCTGTGAATGGTTTTTTTCTCAGCTCGGCTTCAATCCTCTCAATAACGACCTCGTGCGTCAATCTTTCTACAAACCTTATTACTTCGTCTTCCAACATTTTTATGCCCTTCCGATTTCTAACTGGTCCGTTCCATCCTGCCACTTCACGTACTCGTACTGCTTTAGCTCTGCAAACTTTTCGATAACGCCGTCCCCCACAACTTCCTGAAAATACTTGATGTCACGCGGCTCGGTTGTGTTGAAGATATACATTGCCTTCGCCTGGCTGGTGATCAGCTTGTCGACACCGTGCGGCCTCTGAGTCACGCCTATAAAGGTGATGTCGTGATGCCGGCCCCGCTGGATTATTTCTTTAAACGGCAGCGACATTGCCAGGGGCCGTGCGTAACGGTCAACTTCCTCGACTAAAAAAGTCATATTCTCGCATTGCCAGACCAGCTCGCAGATCGCGTCAAATTCCAGCTCTGGATCGAGCGGCTGATATATGATCCGAAATTTCTTGCGATATACCTTTTCCCAGAACGTGCTCAGCTCAGCCAGGCTTTGTATGACCACGCCGTCCGTGTACTCGCCCAGGGTATCGTATATCAGGTAACGGCTGTGCTGCAGGACCATTTTTTTAGCCAGGTAACTTTTGCCGCTGCCTCGCTTGCCCAGGATCAGCTCGATTATTTTTTCGATGTCACTCATTTTTCTTTGGGATAGCCGCCGGCCGGTTGAGCAGCACCGGATGGGGGCCGGCTGGGAGTCCCAGGGACCGGCCCCCTCTCGGCTGCCACGGACGCTGACTTTTCATCACGGATATGGGCCAATACTTCCAGCCGTGGCTCAAGGATGCGATAAGCTGTGCCCGCGAACATAAGCCAGACCCACGCGATCTCCGGGATTCGACCGGGGAAGTAAAACTCAAGCAACTGTGTCACCGGCAGGGCCAGCTCCTTCGCGTCGTCCTTATTAAGCTCAAGCTCTTTTACGCCCTGTGATTTCGACCAGAGTTTGAACGGTATCTGCAGGACGGGGATCAGTGTCAAGTTTGCCTTTTCCGGCAGCCGGTTCACCGCCGCAAATTCCTCAGTGACGCCTTTGGGCCTGCCGGAGCCGGGCCGCGGACCGCCCCTGCGTTCGACTTTCTCCTCGCCCCCTGCCGCCGGCTGATGGCTGCCGGCGATATCCTTTAACGTCTGCTCAAATTCCGGCTTCTGGTTTTCGAGCTGACCCAGCGGATCCCTTTTGACGACCGGCTCTTTATTTGTAGGCGATCCCGTGCCGGCGGAGCTTTTCTCTTTCGCCGGCACCGTCTTTTTCGTCCGAACAGGTTTTTGCTTTTTTGTTTTATTCTTTGCCATATCAGCTCCAGCTCACAAAACCATCTTCCTCGGCTTCGGGTTCCTCGGTTTCCTCGGCATCGGTTTTTTCGGGTTCCACCACTCGGTCAATTGGTCCGCCGCCGAACGGGTCCGGCGCTTCGACTGTTTCGTTACCACCCTGCTTTTTAAGGTCCGCAATATCTTGCTCCGCCTGGCTAAGCCGCTGCTCCTGCTTGCCGAGTGGATCGGTATCGAGGACTTTTGTGCCGGTGTCCGTGACTTCATAGACGATATTGCAGGGACGGCATAAAAACTTTTGGCCGGCAACTACGATCTGATCTGATCCGCAGCTCGTGCAATGTTTAATTTTTGCTGGCATTTTGAATGTCCTTCAATAAATCTGACCGTTCCTGCTGCAGCTTGACGAGAATTTCCAGGTTTGAATTGACGTCAATCAGGCAATCGAGAATAGCGGCTACCTGATCCACGTGGGTCTGTGCCCATTCCTGAGCAGATCGACCGGGGACTTTTTCGCGGGCTTCCTCATCCAGTATATCCCGGCTTCTAAACGCTTCGTCATCGTGTTTGATTTGCTTTTGCATTTCCTTTGCCTCACATCCACAAGCCCTATGATCCAGTCCATTGCAGACAAAGCACTTGTGGGCCGGCTCCGCCGGCGGCCCGATCGGCGGCCCGATCTCGAACTGTTCAGACAGTGACCTTTTTGGCTGATTTTCGTTTTTCTCTACCATTACATTCTTCCTCACTTTCTTTGAAAAAACCCTTGTCAATGAAAACGCGATAGACTTTCGCGCTGTGTGTGGTGTACGGATTCTTTTCGCGGCCGATGTAAATGATGCGGATTATTTTATTGGCCAGCTCGTGACGTTTTATCAAATGCTGGAGCTGGCGGTTTGCGAAAAACTCCACGATATCATTCTCTGCGACATCCAATTTTTCTCCGTGCTGCTTGCCCTGGTATAATTCCATACGAAAACTTTTAGTCCTGTTAAAAGCCCTGTTGTCGTTGCTTCCACCGAGCAGCATCCCCTTGATATAATCACCGAAGCGGCTGAAAATAAAAAACTCACGGCCTTCTACTGTGAATGGTTTTGTGTAAAATTGATTTGATTTTACGATGTTTTTTGCGGTGCTGGACCCGACTTCTACTTCCCCCGGTTCCGGTTTTGAATAAGGGCCATCCGTGGCCATAGACGGCGTCCTTTCCTAACGTAAACCCTTGTATAATAAGAGTTTACGTCTGTGTCGATATGTTATGTTTCATTCAGGGATTTTGGCGAGATAGGCTATTTGTGTGTTTTTGCTCAGTTATTAATAATTGCTCGTCTTAGCTAATTTCTAATAAGGCTGACCTGGCAAAAACGGATGATTGGCGTTTATTGCCTGGTTGGCGGTGTCCGAAAGATTATCCCATGTAGCAGCCACCCTGTCCAACAAGCCTAAATTTTGGAGCACTATTGAAATGTTAACTGTTGCATCGACGGATGCGAAGTTGTCCTCCAATAAACGGTCAAGGTTAATGAGCGAAGATGCAAACTTTAGCTTGTCGCAGTACAGCAAAGCAACTTTATAGTGCAAACCAAGGGTATCCTTATCGAGATAGTCAGGCGCGGTCAGTTGTTTCAGTGCCAGCTCTTTCTGTGCGAGCTCAAACAGACAGACGGCCAGTTTGCTGCTGGCGCGGTGATAAGTTGGGTTTATCTTCAAAGCAGTCTGAAATGAGTTCATGGCATCGCTTAAGCGTGCGACGCTCATCATCAGGACGCCCAATCTATAGTGCAAGTCCGGATTCTGCGGCCGACGGCTGATTTGTTTCTTATGTGCACAAATCACAGCCTCGATGAGGTTTGCGGCATCGTGCCCAGTAGGAACAGGGAAGCTCTGCCCAAAGCGTGCCTTGAATTGCAAGGTAGCTGTCTCAGCAAACAAGAACGAACTATTCGGCTGAATTGCCGCTGCCAACGATAATGTCCCCAAGGCGTCTGAGATGTCGCCGGCCAATTTCTGGGCAGTTGCCAGGCCGATATACGCATCCACTATTCTGTCATTTATTTCGACCGCCCTGTTGAATTGCTTTGCGGCGTGCTGCCCGGCGTTTAGCTGTAAATATTGCGTCCCAAGCTTAATAGCCGCCTCGAGGAAATCGGGGCAAATACGCATCGCTTCTTCGTATTGCGAAACGGCCTCAGTGGTAGCTCCCAACATACTAAGAATGTCCGCATTCTTCGTAATCAAATCCGGCCTGTCCGACTGCTCCTGCAATAAATGGTCAAGATGCTCGAGCGCTTCGTAAAGTTGGCCATCGGCAATAAGGTGGTCTATATCATCGTCATCAGCATAAAAATTACCGGGATGTATTAAAATTGCGGTGTTAAATGTTTCAATGGCTTTTGTGTATCTGCCGCCTGCAATATATAAATGGCCGAGCGTGATAAGTGTCGATATGTCGTCAGGATATTCATTACTCATTAGCTCGTATTGCTCTGTAGCGTTTTCCATCTGACTATTTTTGAAATAAATTGCAGCAAGTCTTTGAGCGGGAAGCTGCAAATAGCTCTTGAACTTGAGACAATCCTGATAAAATTCGATGGCCTGGGCTTCCTTTCCAAGCCGTTCATAACAGTAACCAAGGGCATAAAGAGCCATTGTATTGTTCGGCTGTCGCAGATAGACTGAGTTCAGCTCTTCGATGGCGTTTTGGATTTGGTTCTTATGCAGACATACCGCTGCGGCAGCCAGACGTCCGCGAGTGCAGGAGGGATTTTCGAAAAGATACAGCCTTATCTGCTCCTGGGCGGCATCCAATTTCCTCTCGCCGAGGAGCTCAATGATTTTATTTATCTGCTGATATTGCGGAGATTCCGTATCGTCTTTTTGGAGCTTGGCCGCATCCAACCAGTGCCCTATCAAATCGGCTGTATCGACCGTTATCGCCCTGCCGAGAATTTCCAGTAATCTACTCATAAGCCCGCTGCTCCTCTCTGCCGTATCCCGTGTTTCTTTTTGTGAGATATGATTCACGAGATACGAATTCGTATCTTCATCACATTAAAGATATCGACAACATAAACGGGCTTATTAAATCCTTGTTTTGTCAATTGTTTATGTGGGTGTTTTTTGGCCGGGGCATGTGGTGATTGTGTGTGATATATGGATTTTTGCGATTCTAATACCGGACTGCGTATATCGTCAGGAGACCCGATTTATGGGGGTCGTTGTTTATCGGGTTTTACTGCGATCCTGCCCCATCGAGGGCGTATAGAGCCGAACATCGAAATTCGAGACTCAAGCAGCAAATTATAGGACGACATCCTGCCGGTATTGTTTGTTGTGATGTTGCTCTTTGGTACTAATCCGGCTTTTCATTTCCACAGTGTTCGCAGAAGGGCAACAGCGAGTGGCGAATGTTACTGCATTTATCGCACTTGCCGTAAAGCTCTGTCCCGCAGGAAGGGCATGTATAAAGCTGCTGTTTAGTGACTTCGGCCCCCTGCCCTGCTAAGATGAAGGCTTTGCGTTTACGCCCTACGGCGTAACGTAACGGTCCAACGCGAATTGGTTTGCCGCAGATTGGGCAGAGGGCTTTGTCGTAGGCTTCCTGGTACTGCTTTAATATCCAGTCCTTCTTCGGAGAAACAATTCTTTTTATCATATAGACCAAGAGCCTTAGAACGATGGCTATGATTACGGCCAGCGCTATGTACTTGAAATACTTTTTGGGGAAGTATTCGTGTACGATGAGTGAGATTCTGACAAAAGCGGCGATGAAGGCGGCATAGACTACCGGCCAGTATGCGCCCGTACGCTTCTTTGTGAAAAACCAGGCTGTAATCAGGAATATGGGTATCAAAACTGCCAGTTTCAAGGCTGCAAGCTTCCATCGGTGCCTGGTCATTAGTCCGCTATATTTGGAGCTTGCAAGATTGCGCTGTGTTTTTAGTTGTTTGGAGACAGAGTTCTCTTCTTTTTTCACTTGATGCTGCTGGCTGGTCTGTTCGGCAATTTCCTTGTTCAGAGCCAGGTACTGCCTTTGGTTCTCGAGGAAGACCGTCTGGCTTTCTGTAAGATTTCGCTGATTTTCTTCGGAAAAATCAAGATTCCTTTCGATGCTTTGCTTTTGAATAGAGAGTAACTGGTTTATCGTGTTTTGCAGACTATCGGTGCTGTCCCTCAATATGGACTGCTGCTCTCGTTTGTTCCTTATATTTTCCCTGATGCCTTCGAGACTTTCCTTCAGGTCTTCCTGTTTTTTTACAAGCTGGGCATCGACGTATTCTGCCTGCACTTTAGAAAAGTCCGGCCCACGTAAAGACCCTATGTCCTTTGTGATAAAGCCGAGCAGCCAGTATAAGAGGACAGCAAGGACTACACCAAGAAGCATAATGAAAGCTCGCTGTATCCACGGGCCTTTAAATTTCTTCTTTTCACTCATAATAATATTCCTAATCAGACTTTGTTATTTGCGCCTGTTTTTCGACCTCACTTAGATATGCCAACGTGCGTTCGAGCTTGTCGGTTAAGTGTTTTAATTTCAGCATAGTTTTAACTCTTGTCAGAAGCTCGAGCTTGTTGACCGGCTTACTGATAAAATCGTCCGTTCCCGAATCAATACCGCGTTCGATGTCGCCGAATTCATTAAGTGCGGTTACTATTATGATGGGGATGTC
>DATLBB010000070.1:0-3114 GCA_035527155.1 Sedimentisphaerales bacterium | reverse complement strand
GCCGCGTAGGAGCTCATCACGGGAAAAATTGCCGTAGCCAAAGATATGCCGAATACGCCTAACGGCAGTTGATACAGCCGCTGGGCGAAATAAAGATGCGATACGGAACCGCGCTCCAATGGGTATTGAATGTCTCTACCTAACAAGACAAAAGAGAGTCCTTTTTCCGGTGAGCTTGAAAACCACCATGCAATGAGGTCATCTGCCAAAGTGTTTATCTGTGTTACCGTAAGCCCTATTATCATCGGGCCCATCAGGATTATGATTCTTCTAAATGCGTCCGAATGGATCTGCCAGCCTGGCTTTATGGAAACACCGGCGGCGCGGAGCGGCGGAACCTGTATCGCTATCTGTACAAGGCCTGCGATGAGCACCGCAACGGCGACGAAAAAGACCTGCTGCTCGGCCTTTATTTTGAAGGCCCAGCCGGTCAGAAGGATGCTGACGATAATGAAAATATTGAGTACTATCGGCGCGGCAGCCGGTGTGGCAAAATGTCTGTGCACGTTGAGGATGCCGGCCAATATCGCGACAATGCAGACAAACAGCATATATGGCAGCATGATTGAGGTCAGGGACAAAACCAGTTTCGTATCACCGGCGGAGGTGGCGAATTTATAGTAAACCCATATTATCACCTGACCAATCAAGACCAACGCAGCCAGTATCACAAACAGAACGGTTACTACGGTGTTGATAAGCTGTTTTGCCTGCTCCGGTCTTTGTGCCAGTTCCTCGCTGTATATCGGAATCAATGAGGCCGAGGCCGCTCCTTCGCCGAATAATCTCCTCGTGAGATTGGGAATCTTGAAGGCGATGGTCCAGGCATCCAGCAGTGCACTTGCACCGAAAAAATGACTGTATGCCACATCGCGGGCAAATCCGAATACCCTGCTGATTGCCGTAAGAGAGGCAATTTGTCGAAAGCCTTTTATCATTATTCTCCGCTTGCTGCCGGCTCCTCGTTGCAGATACGTGCTACGGTTTTCGTGCTACGGTGAACGGTCTGCACCGCCCGACATTATTTAACAATCCGACAGCAGCCATACTGACGAGCAGGCTTGACCCGCCGTAGCTTACAAATGGTAAAGTCAAGCCGGTTATCGGCATCAGCCCGACTGTCATACTCACGTTGACGATGACCTCAACCACAATCATTGCCACGATACCGACGGCGAGCAATCTGCCGAACGGATCGGTATTGTGCACTGCTATTTCCAGTCCGCAACCAACAATGACCACATAAAGTCCCAACAAGACGACGCAGCCCAGAAGGCCCCACTGATGTGCGATGACGGCGAATATGAAATCATTGTGCCTTGCGGGCAGGAAGTTGTATTTGATAAATGGGCCTTTGCGAAAACCGTTCCCTTTCATCCCGCCGGAGGCAACGGCAAATTTCGAGCGGATAAGATGAAAGCCCCAGTCGTTTTTCCATTGCTTTGTGCTGAATTGACGACCCACAAGAATCCTGCCGAGGGCCGGGTGCTGCTCAGCCTTTTGGCGAATCCAGCTACTTTGCAGCAGCACGCTGCTTATTCTGGTTCGCTGTTCAAGCTTCATAAAGTACCACAGCACGGGGCTTACCATAACTCCCAGTAGTATGATTATCAACAGGTGCTTTACTTTCGCCCCCGCGACAAAGAGCATTGTAAACAAAATAGGCATCATTAGCAGCACAGTGCCGAGGTCCGGCTCAAGAAGGATTAGAACCATTGGCAGCAGCGTTAGCGCGAACGGGCCCACCAGAGCGCTGAAATTGCGGTAGTTGCTGCGGTATCGCAGGTACCACGCCAGGGCCAGGATATAGGCCAGCTTGCAAAGCTCCGAAGGCTGTATCTGTGGCAATTTCGGATGGATTCTAATCCATCTGTGCGTGCTATTGATCAATGGGACGAACCAGAGATTTACGTATTTGCCGAGCAGTACAACCGCCAGAAGCAGCAGCACTAAGGCGTATATCCAGTAGCTTGCCGCCCCAAACCGCCTGTAGTTGACGAGGTTAGCCGCTATAAAGCCAACCATAGCAATGGCTGCGAATATGAGCTGTTTTTTCCAGAAGTTGCTCAAGCCGCCGGTTTGGCCGGCTGGGCTGGGCTCCGCAGGGTGGCCTACCGAGTAAATAGCGGCAATGCCGATGGCAATCAGGGCTAAAGTTGACACCACCAGGCATAATCTTGCAACTTTAAGTCGTCCTTTGACAAAGTTGTGCATAATGGCCAAAATAACAGAAGATCACCAAAATTGCATATATGAACTGTAAAATCATAAAAAATATTTTTCACAGTAAAATACTGTGCCGGCCTAGGATTAGACCGAAAAAAGCGGCCCAAACAGGCGTATTTCGCCCATATTAGCAGAAAAAAGCCTATTTGTGGTCATTTTTTTATCTTAATTATACAATTTTTCCTAAATTTTGATTTTTTTTTGTATTTTTTGTATTTTTCTCTTGATTCGCACAGAGGTTTATGGTACTTTACCTTTAATCTTCACCATAATAACCTGTGCGTTAGTATAGTGTTTAGCACACATTTTTCGCCGAACGGCGAGAAAGGAGGGTGCAAAGGAAAAATTTAAGTGTTTTTCCTGGTCGGTTGTTCCTGCCAGCCGGAGTGTTCTGTTCAAAAGTACCCAGGATACTGAGCAAGCATTATTAGACAGAAGGTTTTTGTATGGCAGGAGTAGTATTGTTTATTTGTACAAGACCAAGATATTGCAGAGTGTGTGGCTCTGCGAAGAGAAGAAGAAAAGAAAGGAAGGTTGAATTATGAAAAAGATTATAATTGCGTTGGTGGTGCTTGTTTTTGCTGCGCCGGCGTGGGCAACCGTTACCATTACGGCTGCTCAAGTTGGGGACACCAACGAGGTTGTTATCAGCTTTGATGCAAGTGGCGAGGGAAATCTGGTTCGGGCGTTTAGTCTGAATCTTCAGCTTGATGACGGAGCCACTATTCTGGATGTGGGCAATGTCAATGCCGACTACTACATTTCTCCAGGTACTATCCAGATTGATACGTCGACAACGCCACCGACGATCGATTATGCCACTCCGGTCGCTGAATACGACGACTTGCAGAGCGACACCCTTCTCGGGCTTGACAGCAATGGTATTAC
>DATLBB010000069.1:0-18351 GCA_035527155.1 Sedimentisphaerales bacterium | reverse complement strand
GTTTTCGCCCCGATTTTTTCAGCAGCCCGCTGCGTTTTTTTGATGAGTACATCAATCACCGCCGCCTGAAATGACGCTGCAATGTCGGCGATTTCCTGCTTGCTCATCGAGTCTACTTTGTCTTCGCCTTTCATATCCTGGCCGCGGCAGTAATACAGCACAGCGGTCTTAATACCGCTGAAAGAAAAATCCAGCGACCCCTGTCCCAGCATTGACCGTGGAAATTTAATTGCCTTCGGATTCCCATTTTCCGCTACTTTTTCAATACTCGGCCCGCCCGGATAGGGCAGTCTCAAAATATTTGCAACCTTATCAAACGCCTCGCCGGCGGCATCGTCAATCGTCGAGCCTAATAGTTGCGGCTCAAGAGGCGACCGGTAATCGTAAAGACACGTGTGTCCACCTGATACAATTAGAGCAACCGCAGGAAGCTGCAAATCCTTTTCGCCCAAAACCGCTGATTGTAAATGTGCATGCAGATGATCGATTGCTATCAATGGTTTGTCCCAGACAAAACTAAGGGTCTTAGCCGCGGTAACACCGACGACCAGAGCAACAGTCAGCCCCGGCTGGTTTGCAACCGCGACCGCATTGATATCATCTTTGTTGACCTTCGCCCGCTGGATTGCCTCGATTATGACCGGATATATCTTTTCGATATGGGCCCGCGAGGCGATCTCGGGGACAACGCCCCCGTACTTTTCGTGTAGCTTGGCTTGAGAGGCGATTACGGATGATTTGATAATCTTACCATCAGCCACCACCGCCGCCGCAGTCTCATCGCAGCTCGTCTCTATTCCTAAGATATTTATAGATTTTGACTCCATAAAGCCGATGTTAGCCAGGCAAACCAGTTCTGTCAATATGGAACGATTAGCAATGCTTTGCCAATGCAAAAACATCACGGACTCTCTTGCTCTTAATATCATAATTTGGTATGTTATCAGTGTCCACCCTATGGGATGTGCATTGAATAAGGATTGCAGTATGAGTGAAGAGCTTGAGGTACTTAAAATAGTCACCGATCGCTTAAATAGAGCGAATATCCCTTATATGGTTTCCGGTTCTATGGCTGCAAATTTTTATACTGTGCCGCGAATGACAAGGGACATAGATATTGTAATAGAATTAAAAGAGACTGATGTTGATAAATTTGTCAGCCTTTTTCAAAGCGATTTTTACATAAACAAGGAAATTGTTCAAAAAGAGGTTTTGCAGCAGGGAATATTCAACTTAATCCACAATCGATATGTCATCAAGGTAGATTTCATTATAAAGAAGTCTTCCGCATATCAGGAAACTGCATTTTCGCGCAAAAAAGAGGTCTTAATCAAAAGTAGTCTTATGTGGTTTATTTGTCCGGAGGACCTGGTTATCTCCAAGCTGGATTGGGCAAGGGATAGTCTCTCGGAAATGCAGTTGAAAGATGTGCGAAATTTAGTTGAAACTGTTGATAACTTGGATTTAAAGTATATTGATAAATGGATTTCACAGTTGGGTTTGGAACAGATTTACAAAGAGACAAAACAATGAACGACACGCATCCCGAAGTTGCCGCTCAATTTCGAAATTTAATGAAGGCCAAATCCAATGAGCAGCGCCTGCTTATGGGATGTTCTATGTTTGATACGGCCAAACAGATAGTGCAGAGCGCTATTTACGGCCAACACCCGGCAATTACCCCCGAAGAAATGAGAAAAGAAATTTTCTTAAGATTTTATGGACAGGAATTTACCCAGGCTGATAAAGATAAGATATTAGCCACAAAGCCGTAAGTGATATTCTCACCGCCTTTTAAAGTCAGCAAAGTGCGACCATTATTGCTCCAGCCGATGGAATCCTCTAATTTTCTAAGACCGCCCGTCTTTTGATCTCCTCGAAATCCAGCTCACGAATGTAGTTGATAAGGTTCTTCCAGCCGGTGTAAAACCCGAATCCGCCTTTGGTCATCTCCTCGGTTGCCTCGTCCTTGCTCCAGCCTTGCACAGCGATACGATAAATCGCGCACATCGTCCCCGTACGGTCGGCCCCGCGCTGGCAGTGTACGAATACCGGCGTGTGGTTCGGGTCGGTGACAATTTTCAAAAAGCGGACCACCTCTTTATCCTCCGCATGCCACGTCTTCATATAAATATGCTCATAAGATAAACCGGTATCTCCAATCTCATCGCGGTCCGTATGAAATGACCGCAAATTAACGACTGTCTTGACACCGAGCTTTTTCAACTGCTGCATCCCTTCGGCGCTTGGCTGCGCACCGCGGTACAAATCTTCCGAAATCTTGTGCAAATTCGCCACGCCCGGCACCTCCAGTCGTTGCGCCCACTTCCTTCCCGCTGCCAGCGCAGCTTTAGTGTCGCGCTCGTTGCTTCCAAAAAGCGAAAGCATCTCCTGTCCGTACGTCTTCACAAGATACACCGCTGCGCAAAACAAAACCGCACCGGCCAACAAAACCACAGTGTAGCGTCCTCTTATAGATTTTGCTTTTTCACTTCTTTGCTTCTTTATCTGCTCGTTCTTTGCCATTTCCAACTCTTTATATTCTACATCAATCTGAGCTTCTTTATTCTCTTTTAACTTTTTTCTCTGCGGTTAATTCCTTTTATCGTGGATTTCACGAGAAGTATCACTTGCTTACAGATGCTTTTGCAGACATGCAGCAAAGAAAACCGCAGTGGTGAAGGTTCTGCCAGCTCGAAGTCCGTGCATATATTGTCTGAGAAATCGTCACCGGCGATTTCTATCTTGTCCTCTTCCGGACAGGGCAGTCCCATTTGCTTTGCTGTTTTGAGAATCGGCAGGTTATCCGGTTTGATATTGACCAACTTGCAGCAGATAGTTTCCATTGCTATCGGATCTGTGCCGCCGATAAGCCAGCCTAACGGCCTGGTTCTTCCTCTAATTGGTCCGCGCCCATCCATCGCTATCACCCCGTCGATGATTGTCAAAACCGGATTTAAAAACTTGAATATCTCGATGAGCAATTCACAAAAATCGTTGGCATTTCCACCTTTTCTAAAGTGCCAGAGCGGCTTTCGCTTGCCGCTGACACAGCCGAACATATTTTTGACCGCAAACGTGGCCACCAACTGCTGATGTGTTTTGAACTTCGGCAAATTTATAATGACATCGGCATCGAGTGCAACCGAACTTATGCCGACCTTGGTATAATTGGCTCCAATTCGACACCACTTCGGTTTATCAAGCTGTTTTACCGGCACGGATAATTTCCTCAGGGGTTCTTCTAATTTTAGTGCCTTTACACAGGCAAACACATTACTCCAGGCCGGTGAATCGCCGACGAACGGCCTGGCACCGAAGTCTTTTAGCAGCCGGGCGACCTCGATTATTATCGCCGGATGCGTTTGGGTGGCATGACGCCGGGACCTCGGAGCAATGAAATTCGGCTTAAGCAGGACGGTGTCACCTGGCCTTACAAATTTTTCCAATCCACCTGAAAGGTCGAACTGCCTTTTTATTGCTTCCGCAATTTTGGGCTGGCTGTAGTCGCTGCATTGAATAAGCGTTACTGCTGGATTGGGCATTTGCAGGCCTAATAGTTCATACCAGTGCAAAGTAATAAAAATAATCTGATAGCTGGTTTAAGTTCGGGCGCCTTATGTTCGAGTCGGCTAAAGAACAGACTCCCTTCAGGTTTGCTAAAGAACAGGCTGCCCAAGGTTATCTGGCCGCTGTCGTATTTTTCCGGTCCCAGCAACACAAAGTCACCGGGGCCCATTTTCAAACTGAAGCCCACGGACGTGAAGAGCAACTCCCACGATTTTTCGCGAGCCGCCAACAGTGGGATGGAGCTTCGTCTCGGCGGTGAAAATACCGGCAGCGCACTGACCTTGCATACACCCCTTGACCCGGGGATTTTTTCAGCTTTTATCCGCAGGCCGAATTGTCCCGGCCCAAGCGTCGTTCCTTCCATTGACCCTTTTTTTGAAATGTAAAAGACGGTTTGTTCCTGGGCTAATCCGGCAACCGCGATGTCGTTGGATTGGCCGTCGGGCAGCAATAATGAAATTGTGTTACCTTGTATGCCATCGGCGGCACGCAGTAATTCAGCGACTCTATTCCAAATCGGGATTTGTCCGAAGCCGGCCAAAAATGAGTTGGCGCAGAATGCGTCGTAGTCATTAAACTGCAGAGGCTGTCCGTACAGCATCGGCCAGGCATCATCCATCGTGCTGATGTTTTCGGCGGGTATTTCAAAGATATAGACGGTAAAATTTATCGTCTTTAATAGGGATCTGCCTGGCTGCTTGCCGCTGGGAAAAGGGGCCAAATCGGTGATTTTCACTTGCTCCCATATAGCCTCGTTTTGTTCAGACCCATTGCAGCCTGTCAGCCAGAAAGCCACGCTGAACAAAACCGCGATTTGAAAAACACGAGTCATAAGTATAGATTAGCGATTATGCAGGTAGCTGTCAATGAACAGCTTGATGCTCGCTGCGAGCATCGAGTATCCACCATCAAGTATCGAGACTGTGCCAATTTTCTTGACCCACTGTCTTGTTTTTAATACCATTGCCTTTTATAAGAAGAAAATATGAGTTTAGGAGACACGAAGAATGAAGATTAGTAAACGAGCCCAGGATGTACCACCTTCGGCAACTATAGCCGTTACTGTACGGGCACTGGAATTAAAAGCTCAGGGCATAGATGTAATCGGTTTCGGTGCAGGAGCACCGGATTTTGACACCCCCGACTATATCAAAGATGCTGCTGTAGATGCGCTGAAAGCAGGCAAGACAAAATACACAGCCGCAGCCGGCATAATCGAGCTGAGAACTGCCATTGCCGACAAGCTGGAAAAGGAAAATGGACTCAAGTACACTCCCGACCAGATCATTGTCAACATCGGCGGCAAACACTCAGTCTATGAGTCAATGCAGGCGGTACTCGACCCCGGTGATGAAGTGATTCTGCCGACGCCATACTGGGTAACGTATCCGGAAGCAATAAAGCTTGCCTGTGCTGTCCCTAAAATCGTTCAAACCGACAGAGCCAACGGCTATAAAATCACGCCGCAGCAGCTAAAAGATGCCCTCACCGAGAAAACCGCTATGTTGCTGATAAACTCACCCAATAATCCGGGCGGCTTCACTTATACTCCCCATGAACTGAAAGCCATTGCCCAGGTCCTTGAAGGTACGAATGTGTACGTTCTTTCAGATGAAATCTACGAAAAACTAATTTACGGTGACACCAAATTTGTCAGCTTTGCCTCATTAAGCGAAGATGCTTATAACAGGACCCTCACCCTAAATGGCTTCAGCAAGGCATTCTCCATGACCGGCTGGCGCCTCGGTTACACTGCCGGTCCGCTCGAAGTTATAAAAGCAATGGGCCGGCTTCAATCTCACATGACTTCAAATCCTGTGACCTTTGCTCAGTATGCGGCTATTGCTGCCTTGGGCGACCCTGCCGACGAAGCTATTGAAAATATGAGAAAAGAATTCGAGCGGCGGGGCAAATATATGTCCGACCGCCTCAACAGCATGGAGGGCGTCGAATGTCTTGAATCCACCGGTGCTTTTTACTGTTTTCCTGATGTCTCGGGCCATTATGGCAGAACCATTAATAATGTGAAAATTAACGGCAGCATGGACTTCGCGAAAGCTCTTCTTGAGCAGGCAAATGTCGCTCTCGTTCCTGGCTTACCGTTTGGCTGCGACAATAATGTCCGTTTAAGTTTTGCCTGCTCGCTCGAACAAATTACCGAAGGATTGGACAGAATCGAAAAATGGCTGGCTAAATAGATATCGATAAACGCATAGCACTGACCAGCTGGCTATTTTAGACTAACTGTACATTTTTTAAGATTATTCCATTTTTGCGCCAACACCTGTACACTGTAATCCGTCTAATTATTTAGTTGGGCACAAGATGGCTGTTTGTGCCGCACCATTGGAGATGTGAGTGGGGCGTAGAGCCAAACGACAGAATCTAAAGAAGTTACGTCAAGGCCGGCGGGAAGCTTATGAAGCAGTAGTACTTCAGCATTACAGGCCGATTTATCGTTTTATGGCATATTTGACGCGCGACACAGGTCTTGCTGAGGAGCTAACACAGGAAACTTTCGCCTCTGCTTGGGCCAACATCGATTCTTTCAAAGGTCGCGCATCCGTCGGAACTTGGCTGCACCGGATTGCTTACAGAAAATTCATTGACGCAACCCGCAGCCTCCAGCGCGACGCCGCTTTGATGGACAGGTTGAAGGAAGAAAAAGATGGCGAACACCAAACTTCAAATCCGTTGCACAAGCTCACAGCCAATGAGCACTCACGTCTCCTGTACGAAGCAATGCGCAGCCTGAAGTCGTCTGAGTATATAGTGATCCTCTTGCACTATATTCAGGGCCTCAGCTTTCGCCAGGTCGCAAAAGTTTTGGACCAGCCCGTCGGGACCGTTAAGTGGCAAACGAGCAAGGCACTGAAAAAATTGAAGGCATCTTTAACTGGCAGGGTATAACGATGACAGAAAATCAAGAACAGAAATCCAAAGATATGACATTGAAGTCTTTGGAGAAAAAGTTGCGCCATCTTCCCGAAATCGAAGTTCCCGAAGCACTTGAAGCCAGGCTCTTGGCTGCGATTCCTGATAGGCGGACAAAAGGCAAACAAGCCCAGCAGCTCCAATGGCGTCGAGCCTGGGACTTCGGAGTGACCGCCGCTGCGGCAGTCCTCATTTTTGCTTTAATGTTCCTCGTAAATTACGGACTCTCTATCTCACCGCAGACATCAATAACAGAATTTGATACATCACTTTGTTACACAAGGTGGGACCAAAACAACTTTTTGTATGACCAAAACAACATGTATGTTGAAAAGTCTGTACCAAATGAGTTAAAATGACCGATTATAATCCAAAAAGATGGGTATTGAGATAGGGCGGCCGAAACGAGTCTCTCGACCAGAAGCTTATTGGCCGTATTGTAGAGAAACTACGATTCTAAAGCTCTATTCTGACGATATATAGTATAGGGCCTGTTTACAGGAAAAACCAAATGGTAAACGAAGAAAACATAGGTGAAATATGGAGTGACATACTACGCCAAAAAACAAAAATTTCCAAACTGGCCGTTGCCTCTATGGTATTTGGGATACTCGCCCCTTTTTGCTTTGGAGCTATGTGGATAGTATCGTTCTTACCATCTCATGATCTAATCACAGCCAGTCGCTATATAATGGCAGCTTTTTCTTACACTGTAGCGTGGATATTGAGCCTTATATTAGGAATAAAATCCCTTGAGCAGATACAAAATAGTGAAGAACGATTAGTTGGAAGAGTGTATGCTGTTGTGGGGATTTCTATATCCGCGGTTTGGATGGTCTTGATGGTGGCACGTTTTCTGTTGCCTGCGCTTCATTCTGTGAATAGTTGAATGATTGGCTTTCAGGTTGTATCTGGTCGCTCAAGCGGATTGTTATTAGAATTGGAAGAAATATAAAAAATGGCTAAGTCAAGAAACCGCGCTCGAAATTCAAAAGATGCTAAAAATATGGGACAAAAAGTCCAGATTTCTAACGAGGTAACAACAGAAAAACGTCCTGCTTTATCCGGCTGGCCAATGATTCTTGGCTGGCTCGCTATGCTCATTTTCGCATTCCACTCCAGCACACATATGGTCGGTGCCGGCGATACCTGGGTCGCAATGGCCTGCGGAAGACACTTCATAAACCAGGGCGTTGACACCGTAGAACCGTTCAGCGCAAACTCACACAGACCAGGACCGAAGCCGGCTGATATCAGAACCTGGCCAGGGTGGGCACGATGGATTGCAGGAAAATGCGATCTTGAGACTGTCAAATACTGGCATCCTACCGGCTGGGTCAACCAGAACTGGCTGACCCACGTCATCTTCTATTGGCTGACACATGAATCGCCTATCGCAGACCCGGATACTTTTCCGCCTTCATTCAATCAACTGGTTTACTGGAAGATTGCCATTTACATAATTACTGTTATTTGTGTCTATTACACTGGCAGAATCTTAGGTGCCAATCCGGCTCTCTCAGCGTTCTTCGCCTGCGCTGCGATGTTCATAGGCCGCTCATTCTTTGACGTTCGACCCGCCGGCTTCTCGAACCTGATGGTAGCTGTCTTTTTGTTGATACTTGTCCTTGCCACGTATCGAAACATATTGTACATCTGGCTCATCGTCCCGGTTGTGACTTTCTGGTGTAATGTCCATGGCGGGTACATCTACGCATTCATAATGCTCGTGCCGTTCGTGGGTCTTAACCTTCTGACCAGCTTCTCCAAAAAAAGGTTCGTTTCAATCGGCCTGAAAGGCATATACCACACTATCGCCGCCGGCTTTGTCGCTTTTCTTGCAACCATCCTGTTCAATCCGTTTCACTTGACGAACCTGACTCACACTTTCACCATTAGTGTCAGCGAGCACGCCAAAATGTGGCGTACCGTCAACGAATGGCACCCGGCTTTTGAATGGGCCAATCCCGTCGGAACAAGTTTCCCATTTTTGGTCCTTTATGTTCTAAGTATCGGTTTGACTTTACTGTGGCTCCTATCTCGCCTGCTGAAACCCAGATTCCTCAAAGCACCCAGGAATGAGTTTGAGGCGCAGAAAAAGATGTTCACAACCCTCTCAAGAATAATCGGCTGCGCTGCTGCCGTACTTATATGTTGGGTCATCCTTATTTCTTTTTCGCTCCTTAACCTTTCCGCAGTCGATTTTATTATCTGTGCCGCCTTTGTCGCTATCATCCTGCTCAGCATCTATAAAAATGTTCACCTCATTTCGCTGATAGTTCCGTTAACGTTGCTGGCCTTGTGGGCCGCCAATCCCAAAGCCGGCTATAATGGCAGATATATCTATCCCTTCGTCCTGTTGCCGGCTTATGTCACCCTGCACATTTTCGCATCGTTATTCTCAAAAGACGTCAAAATCAAACAAAGGAACATCATCTTTGCAGCGGCAACAGCAGTTGTGGCCCTATTGTTAATCGTGGTAATATTTAATCCCTTTAACTTTTTGTTTAATGTTGGCTTGAAGTTCCAAAGTCATTTAGACAATGGCATAATCTCCGAAGAGCTGCGGCAAGAATTTGAAGAAAACGAGGCCCCGCTTTCGCAAGATGTCACCGTCTCACTCGAAGAGGCGGGCAGTAGATGGCTGATAACCGATAAGTCGAGGAAGTACTATGTCAGGAAAGAGGAACGCAGTCTACACATTTCTGCATCGCCTCTTTGGCACATAGAGCGACTCTTGCACCCACATCGGCTGCACAGGATGTTGCGCCCGATATATGAACGTAACGTCGAAGTAACCTATGCGCATTTGTTTAACACACTTTATATTGTGAGTATTGCTTCGATTATTATCTGGTTGATGGTCCCTTACCTGCGAAGGGTATTTGCTCAGGTAACGAACAAAATCGACGAAGAATTACCAGCGGACACATACGAGCTGCCTAAAATCGATTTAGCGTTAGTGGCCATTGCAGTCCTCACCATCTATATGGCCATTCGGTCACGAAGATTCATACCCGTAGCTGCTTTCGCAGCCTGTCCGGTCCTGGCGATGTTCATCGACCAGATGGTTCGAACAATCTCGGCTGCGCGCAACTTCCACAAACAAAATCGTCTGACCGTCTCACCAATGCCGAAGGCCCTGCAGTTGTTTCTTACAGTCGCCGGTGCAGCGGCTGTTTTGGTCTCCGGCGCAGGTTGGGGCCTTAAATTCAAGCGTGTTTATCTGGACGCCTGGCCCACCGATACCAAATTAAATTCCGTCTTTATGCGGATGACCGCCTCGGATGCCAAACCGTTCTATGCCCTCCAGTTTATAAGAGACAATAAGGTTGGAGGCAAAATTTTCAATTACTGGACAGAAGGAGGCTTCATCGCCTATGGTCAACAGCCTGACCCCAATACAGGACGAACTCCTCTGCAATTATTTATGGACGGAAGGGCTCAGGCAGCTTACGAGCCCGCTGCCTACAAGCTTTGGTCGGATATTATGTCTGGAGGACCAACTGTCTACGCTGCTAGCCAAAAAGCCAAGCTAACAGGAAGAACAGTACAACAAATATTGACCCTTGACGATTACAAGAAAATTGGCGACTGGATAGATAAACGGCTAAAAAGATACAAGGTCTGGGTCGTCTTAATGCCAACAGGCCAGTTTGAGACGCCTTTCGTAAAAGGACTTGAAAATAATACCGATTGGCCTGTTGTCTTCTTTAATGACAAGCAAAAAATCTTCGTTGATATAACAACACCTCAAGGAAAGCAGCTTTTTGAGGGTATATTTACCGGCCAAACACGCTACCCCGATGATTTCTCTCAGTACCTTGTAAAGTCCTATTGTTGGTATACATTCTACCAGGGAAAAGATGCAAAAAAACAGGCCCTCGATTTTGCTATAAAAGCCTTCAACTTAAGTCAGTCGCAGGCACCTATGAGGCAAATATTGTTTGCCACAAGATTCCCTGAGCTAAGACCTCAAGTTGAGGCTTTTTGCAAAAATTATTTCGACCAGTTCGCAAAAAATAGAGCGCTCTGGGCCAAACAGCATGGCTATCACCACAGAATCGCAGCCGTATTGAATGTAGGCAGTTATTTCGGAGAGCTCGCCAGAAGGCAGAAGAACACAGAACTTGTGCGGTCTTACGAAGCTAAAATGAACGAATACCACGATGAGCGAAGACAGTTGCTTCAAAGAAAAAGGTGGTAGCCTGTGACAAACGATAAGTCCTATGAAACCAGAGTGGATTCAAGCCAACAAGCTCCCGTTTTGGAAACGAACCGCAATCTACCGGTTTCTATCAGCGTTTTTTTCCCCTGCTATAACGAGCAAGACAATGTCGCTCGTACCGTGCAGCAGGCGCTTACCGTCCTGGAAAGCCTCAAGGCTGACTTCGAGGTAATTATCGTTGATGATGGAAGCTGCGACGATACCGGGCAAATCGCCGACGAAATCGCGGCTACAAACAGCAGGGTAAAAGTGGTGCACCATCCCACTAATCTTGGTTATGGAGCCGCTTTGCAATCCGGCTTTAAAGCAGCGACAAAGGAACTTGTCTTTTATACCGATGGTGATGGCCAGTTCGATATCAATGAAATGCCGCCATTGCTGCCGCTGATGGCCAAAAATGATATTGTTAGCTGCTACCGGCTGAACCGTCAGGACCCTACTGTACGCAAGATAAATGCCTGGTGCTGGACAAAACTGGTTTGCTTGCTGTTCGGCATCAAAATCCGTGACATCGATTGTGCTTTCAAATTGTACAAAAGGCAGATTTTTGATAATATTGAATTGTCGAGTACCGGCGCACTAATCGATGCTGAAATCTTAGCTCGGGCTGTTTATAAGGGCTATTCTGTTACACAGCAAGGCGTGCATCATTATCCGCGAAAAGCCGGCGTACAAACCGGTGCCAAACTGCGAGTTATTCTTCGGGCGTTCAAGGAGCTATTTAAACTAAAATCCGAAATCCGAAAATCGAAATCCGAAATGGTTCGACATGGACATTCGGCTGAGCTCAGTCGAAGCCCTCACCATCCTGAGCGAAGTCGAAGGACAAATACAAAATTATAATGTTAAAATTTTCTAAACTTGTTGTTTCGGTCATTTGGATTTTGGTCATTAGATATTCGATACCTGTCCTGAGCACGGACGAAGGATTCGAATTTTGTTAGTGTTATGAATGACGCAAAAGCCAATCTGTTCATCTATGGCTCACTGCGTGACCGCAGAATCTTCCAATCAGTCAGCGGCCTCAGTTTCTCCAGAAAGACCTCTAAAGTTAGCGACCAGATTCTTTTTGCCGAACCGGCCTTGCTTCCGCACTATCGAAAAGTCAGCCCGGACAATGTCTATTTTTATGCAGTTCAAGCCCCATCCTCAAGAATTGATGGCTTTGTAATCTATGATGTCCCTGCAGAGGCTATGGCCGAAATCGATAGGTATGAAGGAAAAAGATACGACAGGGAAACCGTCCGCGTCAACACCGCCAACGGCATCGTAGAAGCCCAGGCCTACATGACAACTCACGAGTCGATGAAAAAACACTTCGGCGACAGGTTCCACGTTAATCTCATACACGAACTTTGGCTGCGAAAACGCATTGAGAAATTTATTAAGAGGCATACTCGTCCCGGCGAACGAACAACAGACGCCGAATTGGAACGACGGGCCGAGAGAGAGCTGCTCGCAACCACTGAGCGGGACCTCGTCATAAGCCATTATCACACCGATGCCGTTAGCGATTATTATCTTGAGCACGAGCTCGATCGGCCACGACCAAGCATAAAACACTTATACGACGACCCAAAGGCAAAACCGTTCATTAAGAATTATTTGCCCTTGGTTGTAAAACAGGTCCTGCTCAATCAGCTTGACGAGAGAATCCAGGCCCGATATCGTTTTGAACTTGAGCATATGCGTACTTCGGAGAGATATTTCAAGAGGTCGATTAGTCTTCTTGCGGCTTTGCAAATGATAAATGCCAACAGCAGGGCGGTTGATTTGATTATTGAAAAATGTCTTCAAACAATGCCCTATGACAGATACGACCTCATTGACTACGTCAAATACGCCGTGCACGCGGCAAAGAGTATGTTTCACACTCGTATTGCACGGGCACACTTGGAACGCATTCGCTCGAATCTTCAGCCGGGCGTCGTACCACTCGGCATTGAGGTCGAGTTGAGCAACCTCGGCCCCGCAGCCGTTGAGCCGCAGAGAAGCATACAAAAAAGGGTTGACCCCGTATATGACGGCTTTAAGTATTTCTGTGATTTTCGCCTTGATGTTTTGTCATGGAAACTCGGCGGTTATATCGACGACCACACCGGCTCCACTGACAGGGTACGCCGCTCTGGTTTTCTGGAGCTTGCGCCGGGAAGACTGAACATCGCCGGTGAGCTGTCGCGACCGGCAACCGCAGACCCATGGCTCCTTAATCAGTTGATACATGAGATAGTCAATTTCTATGACGTCAGACCGCACAGTTTGCATCTTTCTTTTCAACTTCGAAAAAACCAACTCGGCAAACAAAAAATTCTGCCTTTAGGTTTTGCCAAGTGCCTCCTTGTGCTCGGCGGCGGCCCGGAAGTAAAAGGTGCCGGAAAACTGTGGCTTTCAAGAATGGGCCATGATGAGATAACACAATACGGGTACGGTGAAGAGCTCGTCTTTGCCAGAACCAACAAACGCAATTGGTATCTGGGTGGAGACGAAATTGCAGATAAACCACCAGCCCAGGCAGTTGCCCATGTCCAGCAGTATAAATTTATTCGTCTGGAAAAAAAGGCCAATTATGAGCCGTTAATCTTGTGCCTGAAAGGTCTCCAGTTGGCCTACAACCCCGGAGATTATTTAAGTGCCGACCAGCTAAGACAGAGCAGAAAATTGCAGCGGGAATACCGGGATTTGAAAAAATGGGCCGTTGAGCCTACTCCAATCGGTCACCAAACAATAAGTAAGTTCTTAAATACCGTCCAAAAGGGCTTGATGAATGAAGGCCACCGCCAGCCCACCCATAAATTGCATTATATCGATTGGGCTTTAAGTGCCATCGATGTACAATTGCATATGTTTAACAAACAGCTCAAAAAATCACTCAACGCCCTGTAGCAAAACACAAAATGTCTTGCAGCTTTGGATTGGAACACTTGTGGCAGCATCACTTGATTTTATAGCTGACCGATATGCCATCCCCTTTCTCCATGGAGGCTTGGATAATGACCGTGTCGTAGTTGGGGCTTTTTTGTATATAATCCAGAAAATCCTTCATCCCTCCGGCAGAACGGATGACATTGTCAGCGACGACCACGGCGCCAGGTTTTAGTTTCGGCTCGATGAGTTTGAGATATTTTAAGTAATCTCGCTTCAGGGCATCGATAAAAACAAAATCAAACTTGCCCTTGAGTGTTGGTAGTGTTTCAAGGGCATCTCCTTCTATGCAGGTAACCGTTTTATCTAATCCAACTTTCCGCAAATTCTCGCGGCATTCTTTTACCATCCCCGGGTCGATTTCCAGCGTATAAAGGTGCCCTCCGGTCCTCTCGAAAGCTATCCCCATATTGATGGCTCCAAAGCCATTGGCGGAGCCAACTTCTATCCCACGTTTAGCTCTCATGCTTTCGACGAGAATTCGCAGCATCATTGCGTCGCCGGCCGTTGTATTCAGGGGACTGCGCTGGAAGCTCTTGATAAACTCTTCGCGGAATTCACTGCTGGTCTTGTTTTGCTCAGCGGAATAAGCCAGAAGGGCACTGAAGCCAATCAGACCAACACACAAAATCAGAATCAATATTCTATACAGTTTCATAATGACCTCCTTCATATGGTGGAAGTAAAAAAAACAGTCTCTAATTACCCATCTCAATCTGGATCTCGTACGACACAGTGTTCTTTGCAACAGTTCTAAGACTATCGACCTCATTAGGATACCAAAACATCGTTAAATTGCAACTACTTTCACATGATTTTTTGCCTCAATCTTCAATGACCTGTTCCAAATATTTGATCCACCAATAATGAGAATTTCTCGACCAATATAGCTTTGTGGTATTCCTGAGTTTGAGTCGCAGCCGGCTTTTCCAGGAAGATTTGTCGTAGTGGTTTTACGCGGCCTGGAGTGTCAGTGTCAATTTTCAGATCTTGTTTTATGTAAAGCGTAAAGACAACTTCAGGCTTGTCGACTCCGGAGAAAGGATGCTTCCTTTCAAACTGGCCCAGATAACTATTGTAACAAGCGGTCCAATATGGTATTTTAGTAAGTGAATGAAACCCCAGAGCGCTGCTGGGGGTCTCAAGGCATGTTTTTTCGGCAGCGCACGAAAGCATTTGGAGGTTATGTTGTGAAGAAGAACATTAAAAAAACATCAAGGCGTCAGTTTTTGCACAAGGCAGCAGGCACTATGGCGGCGTTTACGATTGTGCCGCGACACGTATTGGGCGCAGGCGAAACCCCACCAAGCGAGAAGCTAAATATCGCATGTATCGGCGTTGGCGGGCGAGGCGGAGCCAGTGTCGGTGGCTGCAGCGGAGAAAATATCGTTGCATTGTGTGACGTGGATATGCGACATGCAAGCGGGCAGTTTAAGAAGTTTCCCAAGGCCAAACATTATCGTGATTTTCGTAAGATGTTGGATGAGATGGACAACCAGATCGACGCGGTAACGGTAGCCACGCCGGACCATACACATGCCATAGCGTGCATGGACGCGATCAGGCGAGGAAAGCATGTGTTCTGCGAAAAGCCTCTCGCCCATTCGATCTATGAGATTCGTCAGCTCGTCAAAGCCGCCCGCAAGCACAAAGTAGTAACGCAATTGGGAAATCAGGGACATTCATTTGATACTATCCGGTTGTTCTGTGAATGGATCTGGGACGGAGCTATCGGAAAAGTCCACGAAGTACATGCCGTTTGCAGCGCGAACCACTGCAAGATCGGCCAGTTGGACAAACGCAGGGAAAAGCACGAAATACCGGAAGGACTGGACTGGGACCTGTGGCTGGGACCGGCCAAGTACCGACCTTACAATCCGATGTACCTGCCGGGTCGTTGGCGAGGCTGGATGCCGTTTGGCTCCGGGACCATTGGTGACTGGGTCTGTCATGTTGTCGACCCGGTGTTCTGGGCGCTGGATCTGGGTTCTCCAACAACCATCCAGGCCCAGGCCAAAGATTATGACCCGAAGAAGCATGCCGATACATTTCCAAACGGCACAATTGTGACGTTCCAATTTCCGGCGCGCGGCAGGCGTGGGCCTGTTAAGCTCGTCTGGTTTGACGGCAAAGAAATCCCGCCACGCCCGAAGGACCTGGAGTCGGGACGAAATATACCCAGCACGGGCGCGATTGTATATGGTGACAAAGGCACGATAACGTATGGCTCGCACGGCGCCGGCGGCGTAAGGATAATCCCCGAGACAAAGATGAGAGCCTATAAGCAGCCGAACAAAACTCTCCCAAGAGTCAGAGGCCATCATAACGATTGGCTCAAAGCAATCAAAAATGAAACTAAGGCAGGCTCGAATTTTGATTATGGCGGGCCGTTGACGGAGATTGCCAGGCTCGGAATTATCGCAACACAAATGCTCGGTCGAAAGCTCGAATGGGACAGCGAGAATATGCGATTTACCAACTGCGATGAGGCGAATCAGTTTATCAATCCGCCATATCGAGAAGGGTGGACATTGTGATTGTGAATCCCAAACACATTTTTTCGCGTTTGGGTGCCCAACAGAATAAGCGAAGTACTTAAAGGCAAATATCAGCATAAGTTAACGAATTGACTCCTCGGGTAGTTCAGATTTTACGCCCTGGTCGACAGGCATTTTGTCCGGCAGTGCGCCCGTTTCCTTCATGAGTCGTTTAAGTTCGGCTTTCAATTCCGTCACCTTGTCCCCGCAGGTGGGGTCGTCGATAAGGTTCCTCGTCTCGCCCGGGTCTTTGGTGAGGTTATAGAGCTCGGCTTTGTGCCGGTCGGGTCCGCCGTCGCCGTGTGGGTAATGGACATATTTCCACTCGTCGGTACGTACGCCACGGACGTTAGGGGTGTATGGGAACTGTCGCTCATAGTTATACTCGTAATACCACGATTTACGCCATCCGGCGATTTTACCCTCAAGCAGCGGTTTGAACGACATGCCGTGAATATTCTCAAGCGGCGGTGCGGAGCAGATGTCGAGGATGCTCGGGGCGACATCAATGTTAAGTGCCATTTGCTCGACCACCGTTCCAGGCTTGATGAGCCTGGGATAGCGGACCAGAAGCGGCACACGAATGCTTGGCTCGTGCATAGTCCGCTTGTCTGTCATTCCGTGTTCGCCGAGAAACATCCCGTTATCGCCGGCAAAGATGAGCAAGGTGTTATCGAGCCGGCCGGTTTGCTTTAATGTTTGGTAGAGCCGGCCGACGCTGTCGTCAACGGATTTAATCGCCGCAGTGTAGGCACGGACAAATTCGGCAAAATGCCTGACACTTTCGGCACTTGTGTCGGGGAATTCCTTGCGGAATCCATACAAAGGACCATAGATTCCATGCCAGGTGTCAATTCGCTGCTTGACCCATTCGGGCTTGCCCTGTAATGCAAAGGCCGTCTCGGGGTATTTTATCTCGATATCGTCATAAATGCCGCTATATTTCTTCTCCGGCGTGAACGGCGTATGCGATGCCTTATGACCAAGAATAAGCAGGAAGGGCTTATCGTGCTTTTGTTGAAGCCATTCAACAGCCATGTCGGTCACCCGATGAGTATAGTAGCCCTTTTTGACCACACGCCTGCCGTTGATATTGAACTCCGTATCGTAATACTTTCCCTGTCCCTTGTGGCTTGCCCAATAATCGAAGCCCGGCCGTTTCTCGTCGCTTTGCTCGCCCATGTGCCATTTTCCAATATAGGCGGTTTCATAGCCGGCGGTTTGCAGGACACGAGGAAAGCTCGACAAATCAGCAGGATAGTCGGTGAAGTTATTTACCACACCGTGGGAGTGGGCGTACAAGCCTGAGAGGAACGAGGCGCGACTCGGCGAGCAAAGTGATGTTGTAACGAACATGTTGGCGAACCGAGCACCCTCATCAGCCAGCCGGTCAAGATTTGGTGTTTTGAGGAAAGGATGTCCCTCACAACTGAGCAGGTCCCATCGCTGGTCATCTGTAAGGATGAATATAACGTTTGGTCGTCGGCCGGATGACCCACCCTCCGGACCTGACGGCGCGCATCCTTGGGCAAGGGCCAACGTCGAGGCGGCAGCCAGGCTTCCGGAGAATTTCAGGAAATCACGTCGGGATTTCCGGCCGGACGATACGTTAGAATTTAATTCATTCATCGCACACTCCTATTTAGAATAATAGTTGCAAAATACCGGGTATTCATGGCCAGATTATAGTTAGGGCAAAGAAAAATGAAAAACAAAAAGAACTCACAGAGAGTGTACTTAGTTTGAAATTGGCTTTGATTGGGTTTGTATTGGGTTTGTTTCGCCGCGTGGGGCGGGTAAATTGGCTTTGTTTGGGTTTGTATTGGGTTTGTATTGGCTTTGTTTTCACACAGTTTGCAATTGGCAATATTTTCATATTCCTTTGTTATTAAAGAGGTTACGTTGATTTGAGCATCCAGCAAATTGGCTTTGTTTATATTAGTTCGTTGTTCATTGTTCGTAGTTCGTTGTTGGCAAGCTGGGCTGGAGAGGCGGTTTGGGTAGCCTGTATATCGTATGTCGTATATCGTATTGCGTATAGCGGATTGCGGATAGAAGGACTGAGGGCATAGAAAACAGGGAGAAAAACGTTTATCAGGTAATCAGGTAACCAGGAAGTGGATATCAGGGGAACAGGAAAACAGGGAGTACAACGTATAG
>DATLBB010000068.1:0-19308 GCA_035527155.1 Sedimentisphaerales bacterium | reverse complement strand
GGAAAGCCTCTTTCGTTATGTCACCCCTGCGAAAGCAGGGGTCTACAGCCCAAAAACTGGATTCCTGCCTTCGCAGGAATGACAAATGCTGTTTCCGCAACAGGAACTATTTAGTCGTTAGTCGCTGGTATTTAGTGAATTGCTGAAGGAAGATATACAATGGATATGCAATTAAAAGAGAAATTTATTAAGCAGTGGAAGAAGTATTTTAATGAGTCGGAGCTTCCCATCTGCTTCTATTACACCGACGATGTACGAGGAGCCGAGCCTGTCAAGCGGGCCTCCGGACACAGGTGCATTATGGACGACCTGGCAAAGGTCGTAAGGGGAGCGTCTCTTTACTTCGAGGCCGAATCAATCGGATGTTTCGGCGGTAAAAGGTATCTGGGCTTCAGCGATGAGATAATGCCGAACTTCGAATATTTTCTCTCGTGCGGCATTGAAGGGCAGTTCGAGGGCGAGCGCTATAAAAAGACGCCGGAGATGGTAAAAGAGATGATGGAAAAGCTGCCGACGCCGAAAGCCCCGGCCAAGTTCATCGTCTTTAAGCGATGGGACATGCTCAATGAGTCCGATACGCCCGAGGTGGTCATCTTTTTCGCGCCTGCGGATGTCCTGTCGGGGCTGTTTACGCTTGCAAACTTTGATGAGGTTGAAGCGAACGCGGTATTTGCGCCGTTCGCGGCCGGCTGCGGCTCAATCGTTCAATATCCGTATCTGGAGAAGGACAGTGACAGGCCGAGGGGAGTGCTGGGAATGTTCGATGTCTCGTCACGTCCGTTTGTGCGAGATAATATTCTTACGTTTGCTGTGCCGATGAACAAGTTTGTCAGGATGGTTGAGAATATGGAGGAAAGTTTTCTCATAACGTCCTCATGGAGCAAGGTAAACAGGAGAATAAAATAACCCGAGCAGAGAAACCGTCCTCAATTGGAAATCACCGTCAATCCTGTAAAAAAAACTCTACGTCCTCTGTGGCAGATAATTAACTCTTGTTAGTGTCTTGGTGCCTTAGTGGCAAAAAAATCCTGTTATCCCGCCTAAAAAATCCTTGTTCTTTATGCCTTAAGTGCTGTACTATAACTGGCTTTGAAGTTATCTTAGCGGCAATTTCAGAAATAGATTTTTATAGAGGTTCAAAAGTGGCAAATACTGAAAACATTCGTAACATTGTTCTTTTAGGGCACGCCGGCAGCGGCAAAAGCTCGCTGGCCGAGGCAATCCTGCACAAAACCGGAGCAACAAACCGGCTCGGAAGCGTTGATGAGAAAACAAGTATCTGCGATTACTACGACGAGGAAAAGGAGCATCAGTACTCTATAGGCTCAGCCGTCGTCCATGCCAACCACGCAGGCAAGCTGCTCAACATCATCGACACGCCGGGCTCACCGGACTTCGTAGGCCCGGCCATACAAGCGATATCTGCAGCGGAAACCGCCATCATCGTAATCAGCGCCGCGGCGGGCATAGAGACAAATACGCGCAAGCTCTCGGCCCTAACCGCAGAGGCCAACATGCCCCGCATCATCGTCATCAACAAAATTGACGCAGACAATATCGACCTGCCCGGCCTGCTCAAAAACATACAGGAATCTTTCGGGTCGCAATGTCGCTGCGCCAATCTTCCCGCCGCCGACAAGGCGTCCGTCATCGATGCAATCGAAAACGAAACCGGCGATTCACCCCTGATGGACGTCGCCCAGGCCCACACCGAGCTAATCGAAAGCGTTATAGAGGCCGACGATGACCTGATGGAAAGTTACCTCGGCGGCGAAGAAATCCCAACCGAAAAAATTGCTTCCGTATTCGTAGAGGCCCTCAAGGCCGGCACACTTGTCCCGATAGTTTTCACCAACGCCCGCAAAGAAGTCGGCGTAACCGAGCTTCTGGATATTATTACAAAATTCACGCCGGCACCCGGCGAGGCAAAAGCTGTCGAGCTTAAAGACGGCGAGACCGTAACAGAACTAAAAGCCGACCCTGCCGCCCCGCTGGCCGGATTGGTCTTTCGCACCACTTTCGATCCGCGCTCAAATATGAAGTACTCCACGATCCGGGTCTTCAGCGGAACAATAAAGTCGGACACCAGCATACAGCGCAACGATGAGAAGAAAACTATTCGGCCTGGCCACATCCTGAAATCTCAGGGCGGTGAAAACGAGGAAATCGACATCGGTATAGCGGGCGACATTATTACCTTAGCCAAAGTCGATGAGCTCAAAACCGGCGACCTTATACACACCGGCAAAGTCCGTGGAGATTTTGAACAGCCGGCTGTGCCCGAACCGATGTTTTCGCTGGCACTTGAGCCGGCCACGAGAGGTGATGAGCAAAAAATCAGCTCGGCCCTGGATAAATTATGTGAGGAAGACCCCTGCTTCAAGATTAAACGAGACCAGCAGACAAAAGAGCTGGTCGCCAGCGGACTCGGCGACCTGCACCTGCGGGTAATGCTTGAGAAGATGGAGAACCGCTCAAAGCTCTCTGTAAACACAAAGGAGCCGAAGATCCCCTACCGCGAGACAATTACAGCAAAGGCAGAGGGCCACTACCGCCACAAAAAGCAATCCGGCGGCGCAGGACAATTCGGCGAAGTCTATCTCCGCGTCGAGCCGGCCGAACGCGATTCCGACCCGCCCCTGCAGTTCAGTTGGGACATCTTCGGCGGTTCAATTCCCCGCCAGTATGAGCCGGCTGTTGCCAAGGGTATAAACGAGTTGATGCTCAATGGTGTCATCGCCGGCTTCCCCATGCAGGATATAGCCGTCTCGATCTACGATGGAAAACACCATCCGGTCGATTCAAAAGAAGTGGCATTTCGGGCGGCGGGCAAGGGTGCGTTTAAGGACGGCGTGCTAAACGCAAAACCTGTTTTACTTGAGCCGATTGTCAATATCGAAGTTACAATACCCGCAGAGAACGTCGGCGATATCGCCGGCGACCTGGCATCAAAACGAGGAAGAGTGCTCGGGCAGGACACGCTGGCTGGAAATATTATTGTCATTAAGGCCCAGGTGCCCTTATCGGAAGTCGCCCAGTATAACAGCCAGCTCAAAAGCGTTACCGGCGGACGCGGCAGCTACTCGATGACGCTCAGCCATTATGAGCTGGTCCCACCAAATGTTCAGCAGCAAATCGTCGCCCAATACTCGAAAAAGAAGGACACGGATTAACGCCGATTGACACGGATTTTGCCACAGAGGACACAGAAAAATATCAGGGACATTGCGGGCAGTGCCCACCCTGCCTAACTGATTGACACGGAATTAGCCGCAGAAGGCACAGAGTTTTTTTTACAGGATTGACGTGATTTTCAACCAGCTTAGTTTTCTCGGTAAATTTTCCTGTCAAAGCAAGCTTTGCCGTAAGTTTTTGCCTTCGTCCACAAGGCCATCGAAATGGCCTTTTTTTGAAGCCGGCTAAAAATGGGTATTTATCAGGAGCAGATTTGTGAATTGGTGAGTTGTTAAATGAATTCTCCGAAAGGAAGACCAAAAAAATGTACCACCTGAGGGTGCAGGCGGACACCTTTAATTCGAGTGATGAATTTGTTTGACGTGAATTGGGGGGTTGGGATACTATTAACGAGAGAGGCTACGGGCTTATTTGTATTATGAACCGGAAACAGGAAATTGTGCTTTGGGCTGGCCTGATTGTTATTCAGTTGATGTTAATCTTTCCGCCGATAGGGCGGTTGGAGGTAACTTCTGATAGTGTTGACGGCCCGCTTGGCCGGTCTACCGTTACTGGCTTTACCCACAGCTACGGTTTAATCACTCGCGACTACAAAAATATCAGGTTCGGCCTGCTTGCTGCGCAGTTGGTTATTGCCGCTGCTGGAACCGTCGTCCTCATCTACACCTTGCGGGAAAAGGAACCAAAAGACTATGGGCACTAAGAGAATCCAAACGGCAGGCCATTAAGCAATCAGGTACGGTCATTCTGAGGCGAAGCCGAATTAACTCAAAATTTGACCCTGATTCGGGCCAGAAGCGGGGAATTTGCTTGACGGTACAGCTTAAATCACGGTAATTTGTAGGTGATTAGAGCGTGGCTGTACACGTGGTAGGAGCGAATTTCCTGCTTGACGGTACAGTTTAAATCACAGTAATTTGTAGGTGATTAGAGCGTGGCTGGACACGTGGTAGGAGCGGGAAAAAGTCAAGTCGGACGGGTGTTCAGGGGGGGGGTTTTGGGTAAAGAAAAAAAAATTATTTTTTTTTATTTTTCCTCTTTACTTACGAACAATTTATGGTAAAATGGTATAGTGTTTAGAGAGTGTTGATTTAATCTTGTATGCATTTTGACAGGGTTGGGATTATCTCGCTTTCTCCTCTCCCTCCGCTCCCAGCCCTGTTTTTTTTATGCGCTGACAGCGTCCATTTTAGTCTTATAATTGAAGTGGCAGCATATTACAGGAGACGGCATCGCGGACAGATATATCCCCAAATAAATCCTTCGACGTTGTTCAGGACAAGTTTGGGAGCTAAACAAACCCGCAATAAATTGCGAGGCGAATTAAAGGGGGAGAATTTCACCTCTCTACAGTGTTTGGACTACTTCCGGTCTCCGGGGGCGGGGATGGATACATCCATATCACGAGTTTTGATATCTTTGACGTTCCTGAGAACGATTGGACCGGCTGCACGGGGGACTTTCGGAAAACGGACAGCGTCAAGGAGAAGACAATCCACGTCTTCACATACAATGGTCGGGCGAAGGTCCTTCTTCGCACAGTAAAGACGGACGTTTTCGAGGGTAATATCCCGGGCGTTTTTCGCGTAGAATCCCCAGACCGGCAGGGTCCGGGCATCGACACCGGGTTTTTGAGGGGGGGCTTTGGCCTGTTCGGCTGTGCCACCGCCTTCGTATTCGATGCCGGCGTCACGGAAGATGACACGTCCACAAGCAGTTTTGCACCAGCTTTCGACGGAGGCTGCTGCACGGTAGACGCCGGTGGCGGTCAGGCCGGTAACGGTGATATTGTCGGCGGTGTTGCCGGGTCTCTTGAGCAGGACCGTGACAGGCGAGGCGACGTTCTTCATGGTGACATCCGAGATGAGAACGTCTTCGAGGGCCCCGTCGCAGGCGTCCCAACCGCCGGGCTGGAGGATGATACCAGAGAGCATATTGTGGCGGTTGGATGTGCGGTGGGGATGCAGTCCCGGGCCGTAGAAGAGACAATCCTCGACTATCATATTCTTAACCGGGCCGATAATCCGAATACCGTTGCAGGAACTGTTGACGACGCAGTTCTTGATGAGGAGGCCGTTGACGTAGCGGCCTGCTATCGAATCGTCGCCGGTGAAGAATTGGCAGTCTATAATCTTGATGTCGCGGCAGGGCTTGTCGAGCCAGCCACGGAAGTGGACACCGTCCCAGCCCCCCGTGACCTTTACGCCGCGGACATCGACGTTTTCGGAGAATTCAATCATTATGGCATAGTTTGCCGAGTCCCTTATCGTGATATCGCGGATGACGACGTTGCGGCTGTTGCCGAGAATAATGGTGTGGGGTCCACGCATTTTCTCCTCTCCGCGGGGATTGAAGACCTTGTTGCCATCGATGACGCCGGGCCCGACAATGTTCACGTTTTTGACACCGACACCGAGGATAAGCGCGCTGTGCCATTTGCCGAACCTCGCCTCAGGCGTGTTGGCAGGGGGGGTGAAGTGCTGGTAGTCGTCCAACTCGGTAGTGCCAATTAGAGTGGCGCCGGCCTCGAAGAAGAGCGTTACGTTGTCCCTGAGGTGAACGGTACCGGAGATATATCTACCCGGGCCGAAGCGGACCTGTCCGCCGCCGGCGTCGGCACAAGCCTTTACGGCCTTGTTAATGGCGGTGGTATCGATGCTTTTACCGTCTCCTGCAGCACCATAGTTGCGTACATTGAAAACACCGTCGGCTGCGCTGCCGAGGTCACTAAGGATTGTTAGTGCGGGACAGGCGACGACTGCGATGAGAACCATCCGGGACAGACGACATTCTCTCATAAATCTTCTCCTTCCAATCGAATGGGAGTTCTGTGTTTGCATGGTTAATAGTCTAACCGCTGGGCCTGTACAAGACAAAACAAAAAATGCCGGCGACATCATCAGTCAGGTCGACCGTGAAGCGCAGAGACTGGATGTTACGCCCCAGCGCCACATAAAAACATACTACTAAATAGTTTGGACGTCGGCTTTTCCAGGTTTTATGTAAATCGATGTTAAATCAGTGATGACAAGTACTTATTACCGCCGACCAAGAATCAGGCTGATGCCAAAAAGGGCCGTTTGGGGCGACTTTTTCGCCACAATAGACAGCGCTTGGCAAACAAATGACCTTGCGTTCTTAAGGGAAGTCTGGCATTATGAGACATTGAATATGGAAGAATCAATTAAAATTCGTGGTAAATGGGAAATCGCCAATTAGTGAAGGAGATATATCATGAAACTGAAGTCAGGTTGGTTTGATGCAATTCTCGTCGCTGTCGGTTTGTCCACGATGCTGGTGGTCATAGGTTGTGTGTCCGGGGCCGCAGCGCAAGAAAGGAAAGTTACTGTCCTACAGTCGGAGCTGCCGGCTGTCATAAGAAAAGCTATTGAAGAGGCCTTTCCAGGGGGGCGAATCATAGGAATTGAAAAGGAGGTTGAAGGAAAGGACCTGGGCCAGTATGACGTGGAAATACGTGTGGGTGCAAAAGAGTACGAAGTTGAAATCTCCCCGGAAGGCAAGGTCATTGAGACCAAGGAGAAGGTACCTGAAGAAGCAGCTCCCGGTGGTGAGCAAGGTAAAAAATGGACTGATTCATTCAATCAGGAGAACTGCACTTTCTCTTCAGTCGGCGGGAATCGGTTCTTTATTCTGGAGCCTGGTCATCAACTAACGCTGGAAAGTGGCACGGAGAAAGTAGTTATTACCGTCCTGGATAAAACAAAGAAAATCGGCGATGTAACAACGAGGGTTGTGGAAGAACGGGAAGAACAGGATGGAGAACTGAAGGAGATTTCGAGGAACTTTTTCGCCGTTTGCAGAGAGCACGGCGATGTGTTCTATTTCGGAGAGGAGGTGGACGACTACAAGGATGGCAAGATAGTCAACCACTCGGGGGCGTGGAGAGCGGATGAAGAGAATTCGAGAGAGGGCATCATAATGCCCGGGACGATTCTCTTAGGGGCCAGACATTATCAGGAGATTGCTCCAAACGCCCAGGACAGGGCTGAGATAATAAGCGATGACGTGACGATGAAGACGCCGGCGGGAACATTCAGAAACTGCTTAAGAGTAGAGGAGACGTCCGGAATAGACCCGGACGACAAATGCTATAAAACGTATGCACCGGGTGTGGGCATCATTCAGGATGATGATCTGGTGCTGACCAAATACACCAAAGCCAAAAGGCAAAGTATTTCGCTCGAAGATTTACCACTTATTGAAAGGGAAACGGCCGACGTTCTGATTGCTTACGACTCCCTGATGGGAAACACCGAACGAATGGCACAGTCAGTGGCCGAAGGTGTCAGGCGAGTGCCCGGTGCGGTCGCGGCGGTCAGGAAGGTCAGTGAAGTGACCAAAGAAGACCTCGAAGCAGCGGACGCGATTGTTCTTGGATGCCCCGCCTATTACGCCAATATACCCGGCAGAATGAAAATCGTGCTCGATAATTGGTCATGGAAGATGAAGGTGGACTTTACGGACAAGGTAGGGGGAGCGTTCGCCACAGGTGGTGGTCAGATGGGGGGCAAAGAATATGTGGTCGTCTCGCTTCTGCTGTTTATGATTAACAATCGGATGATTGTGGCAGGCCCACTGTATCAAGATGAAGAGGGGGAAGATATTTGGGCCGAGGTGGGCGCAGGGGCGATGACCGGACCAATCGACCCCGGACTCGGCCCCAAGGAGCTCGACAGTGCCAGTCGGCTCGGAGAGCGGGTGGCGTGCCTGGCCGTGAAGATGGAAGAATAGGCGACTCTCCGGCCCAGACACATCGAGCTATATGCCTGCCGGGATGGCCTAAAGCTCTATAATTACGCCTGCGACAATTCCGATTATCCCGTCAACAAGCATTCTACCAATGAATTGACGATTCTTCAAACGGAACAGCTCCAAAGCCCGCAAACTGCCACAAAACGGCGGCTGGACGAAGATTTTTTGGTGGACAGGGTGTAAGTCTCTATTGCATAAAAGGTTATGATGAAGTGATATTTACACCATACAGGATTTTTCTGGTGGACAACAGAATCAAAGCTTGAATCACGATATCTGACGCTTATTTTACCTATATTCTCACTTTTTCTCTTGTATTCCATTGCTCTAATGTATAAAATCAACGTTTCTGGTTTCATAGCAAACAACTAAAACCACAACAAAAGGAGACAATAATGATGGAAACCAATATCATTCAACGACGCCAGTTTCTGAAATCCACCGCAGCCGCCGGAATCGGATTAATCATTTTACCCAGCGGCACACTCTCCGGCGCAAACGCAGCCAGCAATAAGCTCAATGTCGCAATGATCGGTACATGGGGCCGGGCGGATGCGCATTTCGGCGCGATATCGAGCGAGAACGTCGTGGCCCTGTGCGATGTGAACGAAAACCACATCGCCCATGCCGCCAGGAAGTTCCCGAAGGCCAAAACCTATGTCGACTGGCGCAAGTGCCTCGAGCAAAAGGACATCGATGCCGTCATCTGCTGCACCACGGACCACACGCACGCCTTCATCGCCAACTGGGCGCTGAACCGCGGCATGCACGTCTATTGCGAAAAACCCCTGGGTAATACCGTGGAAGAAGCACGCATCGTTCGCGCGAACTACCTTAAGAACAAACACAAGCTGGCCACGCAGGTCGGTACGCAGCGTCACGCCCAACCGAACTTCGAGCGTGTGCGTGAGCTGGTCAAAGACGGGGCAATCGGGGAGCTGACCGATGCGTATGCCTGGGGTGATCGCCAGATACGAAGGTCCGGCTATCCGCCCGCCAAGGGTGAGCCGCCGAAACATCTGCACTACGACCTGTGGATAGGACCGTCGCCTTTCCATCCGTATAATCCGGAGTACTTCAAAGGTGGCCCCGGCATGAATTGCCTGAGCTGGAATATGTACTGGGATTTCGGCACCGGCCAGGTCGGCGACATGGGCAGCCATACAATAGACATAGTGTGGAACGCGGTCGATGCCGGTCTTCCGACGACGGCCACGGGCGAGGGCGATCCGTTCAATCCGGAGGTGACGCCGGTAGAACTTAAGATGACGTTTGATCATCCCGCCAATGACTGGCGCGGGCCCATCAAGGTGAGCTGGTATCAGGGCGGCGCAATGCCGCGGTCTCCGAAAAACTACGTTGACCTTAACAAAATCGGGCACGGTGCGATGTTCAAGGGCAGCAAGGGTTATGTAATCTGCGATTACGATTCGCGGATTCTTCTGCCGTTCGGCAACGATGCGGACCTGACGTACTACAAGGGGCGGGACAAGGACGACGTGATTCCGCCGCTGGGCGACTTCCAGAGGGAATGGGTCGATGCATGCAAGGGCGACCTGAAGACGCATTGTGATTTCGACTACGGCGGAACCGTGATCGAGCAGATGCTGCTCGGTCTTGTGGCCTACCGCGTCGGCAAGAAGCTCGAGTACGACGGGGCCAGCGGTCGCGTGACAAACAGCGCTGAGGCCAATGCTCTCCTGCGCCGCCGGTACCGCCCAGGCTGGACACTAAACGGGTAAGGCGACGATGGGATGAAGTCTGAATTAGGATAGGCTGCACGGAATTTTCCTGCGCGAATCGCTTTGTTCAAACTGTCATAATCCAGACCATTCTGCAATTTGCTTTCACTGTTTTTCCTTTCTTACAGTGCAAATTTAGCTTGCCGTTGCGAATATCGGCTTTAGTCCACTGACGGGACATCGCTTTTTTTGTTTCCCTGCGTTGTGAAGGACCCGTTCAAAAGTATAACGTAACCGCCCTCAAACCTCTTTCCACTGTCCCGGGATGGGGACGGGGAATTGGCCGTTTTCGTCGGCTTTGACGGGGGCCGGGCTGTCTAAGCTCAGGTCGTCGAGGTAGTCGCAGAACTGGAAGTTGGACTTCATAATCTGGTCCCAGGTGACCGTCTGGCCGGTATGACAGGCGGCGCGGCCCATGAGGGATGTGAGGTCTGAGTAGACCGCTCGCTTGACTTCATTGTGCGGCCGATTGTTGCGGATGCTGTCAATGAAGACGTTCCACTCGTACTGCCAGGGACTGTAGCGGTCCTTTGTAGGCGTCCATGAGATGTTGCCCTGCTCGATGCGCTGGTCTTTGAACATGTGTACGGTAGCGGCATGGGTCCTGCCGGAGAACTGCGCAGCGCACTTGGTGCCGTGAATGAAGGTCGCGAACTCACTGCGGGTTTTGTTGATTCGGCGAAACCCACAGAACGCCTTGGTTCCGTCGGCGAAGGTGAACTCCATCGAGTAGATGTCGATGTTCTGCCCGCAGTCCTTGCTGCGGGGTACGCGGCCACCCAGCCCATGCGCAACAACGGGCCAAGCATCCTTGATCCAGCAGCATTCGTCGATCTGGTGGATTAGATTATCCACCATGTGCCCCGAGCCGACCCAGAACAGATGTGCCCTGCCGAACTGCAGTTGACTCATCATATTATTGGCCTTGTCGCCCTGATTCTTGAGCCAGCCACCACCGCCGAGGCGGTTGGCGCGGATCAGCGGTATCTCGCCCATAGCGCCGTCGCGGATTTTCTGAATCAGCGCCTGGCGTGCCGGTGAGTGACGGCACTGGAGTCCCACGAGCACTTTGACGTTCTTCTTCTCGGCCTCCTCGCCTGCGCGGAGCAGGCGGTGCAGACCGCCCGGATCGGAGGCGAATGGCTTCTCCATAAACACATTGATGCCCTTGCGGATGGCGTACTCCACGTGCACCGGCCGGATGTAGGCTCGTGTGGTGCACATAGCGATGTCGCCGGGCCTGAGAATGTCGATGGCCTTTCGATAGGCATCAAAACCGATGAACTTGCGTTCCTCGGTGACGTTGACTTTATCTTTGAACTTTCGCTTGAGCGTTTTGTGCGACGATTCCATTCGACTTTCGTGGAGGTCGGCCATAGCGTAGAGCTTGACCGGCCCACTGTCCGGAACGGACAGGGCGTCGCCAACGGCACCGCTGCCGCGCCCGCCACAGCCAATAAGGGCCAAGCGGATAGTGTTGTCTCCGGCAGCGAAGGCTGTGGGCGGGAGACTCCCGAGTACGGCCGCGCCAGCGGCGAGCGAACCACCCTGTTTCAGAAACTCTCGACGGTTGATTTTGGACTTGTTGATGGGTTGAGTCATGTCTGTCTCCTTGGTTAATGATTGAATTGACAGGAGCCTGCTTTCTCAGGATACGCCCAAGGCAACACCCCTGGAGCCCTGAACGCAAGAAAAAACAACTGAAATTTTCTGTTTGATTTCATATATGGCGCTCCAGCACACTTGGCGTCCTATGATAGCAGGGTACTGCATCTGATGTCAATTGCTTTGGCCGTAAATTTGGTCCGTTTTCTCGTCAGAATCCGTCAATCTGCTGCAGCATCCGGTATTCCGCTGTTTCTCTGGCGTGGTCGTGTTCAACCCGTGACCATTTACCAAATAGTTAACGAGTCCGCATGAGGGCCAACCTGCTCAGAAAGTTGGCCTTTCTTGTCCCTGTAAATTCCCATTCTGCATTATGTGGTTGACAATGGCGGGCGGGACTTCCAGCTTACAGCACGATTAGTTTCATGCAGCAAGTTCACGTAATTCCCTTAAGGACAAGGAGGACGAGGTTTTTCGGGGGCACACGCAGGATTTCATTTCTCCAGCTCATCCTCTGTCCCAATCTGAACACCGGATTCATTGAGATAACTGCAAGACGTCTTTAGATATGCAGTTATCTCAATGTCCGTCTTAGTCTTTCCAGACCATATGTGTTACGGAGCTTCCCACCTCCACTCATTTCCAAAGATGGCATAATCAATGAAGTCCACAAAGCCACTGCTGTTCAGGTCTTCTGGTAGCAATACCTCTTCTATGAGCCATTTGAAACTGAATATCCGCAGATCTAACTCGTCCACAAAACCGTCGTGGTTGAAGTCAGCCGGGTTGCCCACGGTGGAAGGTGACTTGCTCGCCTCCGGAGTTCCGCCGTAAGCACCCATATTTATTCGTTGACCGTGTGGCCATAATTCTGCGGTCCAATCGGATGTCGGGTCTCCCTGATCTATGCACTTGCTTGTGTATGTGTCGTTGACCCAGCTTTGGCTGCTAACATCCCAGTGGCCGTATCTGGACTCGAGATGGAAATCGCCATTTGCGGTATCGACAAACAGTGGTTCGGCATCAATATTGTCCGGTCCGTAATTCAGGGTGCAGCCTGTCTCCACGACGATTCCGGCCATTCCTTTCTCCAAATCACTGTACGAAACAGTCATAACCGAGGGGAAAGTTGTGGAGCCTTGTTTGTAACGCAGATATATGCTTTGTCCGGCCGGTGCCGAGTTGGCCCAGAAGATACAGTTAGATAGTACGGCACCGTCGGTGTATGCACATTGTATTGCGCCGCCTTCGACGACAGCCGAATTTCCATAGAACACACAATTCTCGCAGAGAATTGGTGCTGCCCAGAGCTGCATAGCGCCACCACCATAGAGGCTCGCGGTGGACCTGTTTCGGTAAATCAGATTATTGGAGAGCCTTGTCTTCGAGGAGTTGGCGATATAGATCCCACCTCCGTTTGATGCCTCGTTATCAAATACCCTGTTGCCGGCTATAAGGGCCGATGAGCCCGCTTGACTTGCTATGCCGCCTCCGGCAGATTTAGCAAAATTATTCATAATTGAACAGTCTTGTATCCGTGGAGTTGATGTTTCTGTTATGTAAATTCCTCCGCCGTGGAAAGCCGCGGCAACGTTTGTTGTTATATCGCAGTCAGCGATGGTCATGCTGGAATTTGAGGCGTAGATACCGCCACCTAACTCGGTCTTATTGCGGGTGATTGTGCAATTGCTGATTGTTGGACTGGAGTCGACACAGAAAATAGCTCCGCCGGCCAGAACATCAGGTGTTCCCGCGAATTCGATCTCAGAGCCTCTGCCGCCAGTGATGGTGAATCCGGTTAGCAGGCAATTTGCATTTTCTCCACCTCTGAAAGTAACGACTGAGCCTTTTATGCCGTCAATGACGGTATTGTCCACAATCGTTGCATTTTGTGGCTCTGTACTCCTTACAGTAATATTCTTGCCTTTCAAGTTTATGTCTTCCCCGTAGGTGCCAACCAGAACCATGACAGTGTCATCGTGGAAGGCGACGTTGATGGCCTCCTGTATCATATCAAACGGATGTTTCACACTGCCGTCCTCCCTTGGGTCACTAACAGTGGGGTCGTTCGGCCCGGGGTCGTTGATAGCATCGTCGTCGACATAAATAGTCGTGGCCTTGCTGCCTGTACCAGCCAGGGAGAATTGATATGGGTTCTCGTCCGAATCAGTGTTCGGGATGCTAACAGTTGCAACGCGCAGGCCTACAGCGGCAGGAGTAAAGGTAATCTCGAAGTTAGTAGATTCAATCGGTAAAATCGGTGTTGAAGGCTGCACAGTAACTTTAAAGTCACCAGCATTGGTTCCGGTGATACGGACCCTTGGCAAGCCGTTCAGATCCAGGTCCACGCCGCCGCGGTTTTCAATGGTAAATGTGACAGGTATGCCGTATCCCAGATTAACCTTTCCAAAGTCATAGCTGCCTATCTTATGCGGGATATTTGTTATGCCCTGTTTAATGTTGATTTCAGCAGGAATACCCGCAGAGCTAATGGTGAAATCGGCGTCGCTGGTATCAGTATAGGATGGGTCTGACGTAGAGGTTATCTTGATTTGGCACTGCGTTGAGCCAGGCATTGTAGGATACCAGCCGTAACTTCCGTCATTTGCGGTGCTGCTGGCGATGGTTGACCATGTAGAGCCACTATCACGGCTGAGCTCAATTCTTACGGGGTGCCCCATGTTTCCAAAGGCATCCCACGTGATGTAATAAAAATTACCGACATTCCACGTTTCACCACCATTGGGCGCTAATACGGTAAGGGCAGGAGGGCCAACGGCAATCCGGTATGTGTGGCTCCTGCTATAATCCCTGGAACTGACCTTCCAGACGACCAGGCCATGGTAGCCGCTGTCAGGTATGATGATCTGGAATGACGCATCCTGGCCGCCAACCGTGCTGGTGGCAAAAGCGCCGGTCATAAACTCGCTCTTTCGAGCAGTGTCGGTTTCATCATCATAAAGGGACATTCCCAGATTGCAGTCCCCGGCGGTCTGATCCAGATGGAAATAGTATTCTCCTGCAGGCAAGGAGATTTCGTAGATATCGAGCACATTTGTAGTACTCCTGGTATACGGGCCATTCCATTGCGTACCGGGGCGGGGGTAGATTTTGACGCTTGTGTCCTCTTCAATGCGGTAATCGCCGGTTCCGCCATTGTCGTTGATGACGCCGGCATAATATGTGCCCGCCGCATCGACGTTATCATTGACAATGACGAAATTGGATGCATCGCCGCTGTAAGTAGACCATTCGATATAGCCGATGCCGAAGCCGCCCTGGCTTCCGGTATAGCTTCCAATATCCCAGAGTCTCATATCATAGTCGGAGCTGGCGTCTCCGGGCAGAATACCGACGGCGGACCACCACTTGTCAGGGTGTTCATTTTGGACGAGGAAGGAGAAGCCGTCGTTATTAAACCAGATTGGGCTGGGGGCACATCCCCAGGCATCCTTGATGGGTGGAGCAGAACGGGTTACAGGTACATTATCTGAAAGTGCATATGGGCTCCAGATGAACTGGCGGCCCCAGCAATTGTCACTTTCGTTGTTCTCGACGACTTCGCCATCTTTATCTATCTCATAGTAAACGGTATGCCTTCCGCCTGTGGCGATGTAGCTTGGTTTCTGCACGTTCATGTGCTGTCGCGTACTCCCTGCGGACAGGGGGTAATAGCTGGAAAACAGAAAGTCCCCGTCCATGTAGATGTACGTTCGGTGGCTGACCGCATCCATGAGCGAGTCATTTATCCATGCCCAGTTGTAATAGGTGTCACTTGTATTTCCCGGAAGTGTGGATGTGATGGGGCAATCTGTACTGGTGGCTGAGCTTCTGGGGACAATAGGATAGCTCCATCCGGAGGGGGTCGTATATTTCAGGTTAGGCAGTCCTGCGGAGCTGACTTCGATGAGACTCGCTCTGGAAGCCGTATAAGTTTCAAGATAACAGGAGCTTGAGTTCGAGACCGAAATACTGAATGTTCCGCCGCTGGCGGACGAACGAACGGTCCACGTGGCTTGCCCGGAGCTGCCTGCCTCTATCTTTCCAATATTTTGTGGACTTGACCCTGAAACAAGTGTAAACCCGGCTGGCAGATTCAATGTAACCATGTTGTTGTGGGCTGCAACGCCGCCGTTATTTGTAACTGTGGCGGTTACGGTGAAATCCGTACTAAAATAGACGACCGAGGGCATTGCCAGATTAACGGTAGGGATCGGAGGATATGCTCTTTCGAAGTTTTCCTCGGTAGCCAGCGCATAATTCTCGTATGTAGCACCGTCTATTGAATTGCTCCAACTATAAACCTTGACAACGACATCACGGGTGCTGTTCGAGGATACCTGGTGGACATTGTCATTAAGGTCCATATCAGAATCCACCAGGCCGTTATTGCTTTCATCATAAAGTCGGAGGTTCAAATCGGTGAGGGTATAATAGGTACCTGGTTCACTGCTGCCGTTATATACTGCTCGTCTATGCCATACAAGCGTGACTTTATCATTCGTGGACATGTGTCCTTTATACAGTTTGTAGTCATTATCAGTTGCCGTATCGTTATTGGCGACAACTCTATCAAGAGTACTGTAAGCAAAGTAATCAGTACGGTGGAAGTGGGCATGCCAGAGGTCCATCACCCCCCACCCGTAGCTCTCGTCCCAGCGGTCGCCGTCTATCGGGCCGTCATCTGTATAATCTTCGAGAGTGCCGTTGTCTGACCATGTATCGGCTGTATTAATCAATACCGCCTTCTGCGACATGGGATTGTGATTGCCCGCATCTTCTAACAAAACTATAGCTCCTGCTACGTGAGGAGCGGCGGCACTTGTGCCACCATGGTCGGCAAAGCTGGTGGTAGAAGCTATATCAGTCGACCAGGTGTTACGACCTGGGGCGGTGATGTCCGGTTTGCGGCGGCCGGAATCTGTTGGCCCACGGCTGCTGGTATAGCGAATTACGTCATCTGAAGTCGTGCATGTATCCTTGATGTCCATATTGGCAACGGACATCAGGTTACGTGACTGGGGATAACCTAATTGGTCAAGGCTCCTATTGCCGGCTGATTTGGTTACCATCACAGACATATCATCGACAACACCATCCATAAAGCGCTCGAGTCCGCCAAATTCATCAGTGGTGCCGTAATAGCTGAAACTGCAATTGATTACTTCAGGCGAGTCAGTTGTGTCGGGGCAGTCAAGAACCCAGTCTATGCTTGACCTGGTAGTACTCTCATATCCTGAGCGTGCGTCGAACAGTTTGTCCAGACCAAAAGCAACGCCTTTGTAAGTACTGTGAGTGCTTGCAATAACCCCGGCCGTTCTCGTACCATGCGAGCCGTCATAACTGGCACTTTTCTTATAAATTGTATGCGAGTTTAGATAAACATGGTCTTCCCTTATGCCGCTGTCAATCACGGCTGCGTCATAAGCCCCGCCATCAAAGCCATTATTCCACCAGGTACCGGCGCTCAACATACAAGTGCTGTCGTCCAGATCGAGTTCACAATGGTAATCCGGGGTAATGGTCTCGACCAATGGTGACTGGGCCAGGATTTCCAACGCGCCATAAGAAGGTAAAGCCGCCCCTATGGAATTGCTGAGGGGGCTTATTTCCGTAACATGGCCATTCAATTGGGCGATCAAATCAAATATTTCCTGCTGCTCCTTGCGTACCGCGTCTTTGACCCGCTTGCTGATGTCCTTTCTCATGGCACCAAGGAGTCTGTCGATCTGGCGGTTTGAAGCCTTAATTTTTTCTAATTGCTCTGCTGGGAAAAACATGCTCTCAGAAGCTAACCGCTCTTCCTGGCGATTTTTGAAACCACCCTTTGGTCTATGCTCTAAGATAATGTCCCTTACCTGTTTGGACAAAGGCTCAATTTGTGGTTGTCGCTGTGCTTTAACCTCTCGGGAAATGCGGCTTAGCGGTTTGTTCTTCAAATCGATAACAACGGCTATTTCAACTTGTTTGAGAGCTTGAATTGACAGGTCAGGATGTATCTTGCCTAATGGCCAATCAGATCTATCCTCCGTATCAGGCGTGTAAGTCTCACCGTCCTCACTGATAAGGTCTGTTTGGGCCTCTACATTATCAGCGGATAGCTCATTCGAATCCGTTACAGAGCTGCCGATTTTTTCTTCGCTGACATATTGCCCGTTGTCACTGTCAATGAAGGCCCTATCGTCAGAGCTATTCGGATTACTTGCCTGTGCAATCACGTAAACCGTCGCGATAAACACGAGACTTGCAAGCCAACTGTACATTAGTTTAGATTTCATAATTTTTCCTTTCTTTAACATTCTTTCGCAACTTAATTATCCGTAAAGCCTTAGCACAACATATTTTAGATATGGTTTTTTCGTTTCCTTAAACAATAGGTATCTGGACTAATCTGACTTTTGCAAGAGGACTTACTGTTTTCATCCAAAGCGGCTCCTCCTGCGAAGGCTTGATTTGAATGAACAAACGGATGTTTCCGTTGAACTATTACCACTTCAAAAATAACACGTTACCAAATAAAAGATGGAAAAGCAACAACTTTCTTGTTTTTTTGTAAAAATATTTTTGAAAAAGGTTCCGGTTAACCCTGGGAAATCCCCTGTTGCTTATAGGTATTTTTTGCTTTTGGCCGCATACGATTGTCGTCAATGGGGAACGCTTTGCGGATTATGGCGAGCACGTTCATCACGTCCTTTTCGCTGAGCTCACCGAGGTTCGCTTGGCCGGCACCGTCGCCGGCTCTTCCCGGCGCAGCAGCGACAGCACAACTTTACGACGTTCCGGCACGCTCAATCTTGACTTTGCTCCCATCTTTCAGCTCCTTTCGATTTTCGTAAATCCAACACATTAATCCGCCATACCTCGGGGCGGATTAACCAAAAGGAACCTCTCACTCACGAAAATTCGCAATAACCACGTTCTATACAATGTTACTTATTCTTTTTCTTCCTTCTTCCTTCTTCCCTCTGCGGCTTTTGTGTAGTTATTGCCATAAATGTCTACAAGAATGGATTTTAGATTTTCGGGTGAGTTGCGATTTTCGAAAGCCGGCAGGAGTGGATCACCGGTCCGTCTCATCCAGTCGCGAAGCCGGCTCTGCATTCTTTTGCGTTGGTTTTCGAAGCCTGCTTTGTCCACAAGGTTATTGAGGCAATCGGGGTCGTTCCTGAGGTCATAGAGTTCCTCGGGGGCGCGGTATCGGAACATTTTGACTCGCTGGGCGACGTGGGGATTAGTTTGGGCAGCTTCAACCATGGCCTTCATGGTGAGTCCCTCGTTGTTATTTCGGTAGTAGAACTTACCATCGCTCCACGGGCTGAAGATGTAGCCGAAGTGTTCGTCCTGAACGCATCGCATTGGGACGGCGTCTCCACCTGCTTTCATGTCGATCTGTGTGAAGACCTTGTCACGGCCGGATTGTCTCTTGCCTTTGAGCACGGGCAGAAAAGAGAAACCATCAAGACCCTTTGGGATGGGCAGGCCCACCGCTTCGAGCACCGTTGGGAAGAAATCAATTCCTGAGATGAAGTGTTGCCTGTCAACGGTTCCTTCTTTTACGACGCCCGGCCAACGAACGAGCCAGGGGGTGCGTGTGCCGGCAAGATAAGTATTGCATTTTGCGAACGGTATAGCGATGCCATTATCAGAGATGAACATTACGAGGGTGCTCTTGTCGAAACCCGACTCTTTCAGGGCCTGCATTGTTTTGCCAAAAGTGTCATCGAGGCGACGGACAGAATTGAGGTAGTAGCTCAGTTCTGTGCGGACGCCGGGTAAGTCGGGGACGAAACCGGGGACTGCGACCTCGTCGGGTGTATACGTTCTTGAGGGCCCTTTAGCGTTTTTGATAGGTTTGCCGGGAATATGATATGGGCGATGGGGATCGTGTGAGTTGACCATGAAGTAGAATGGTTTGTTTTCACGGCGACATCTTGCGAGGAACTCCTTGCAGTAGCTGTAATAGAGCTCCGGGTCACGACCATTGCCTAATTCG
>DATLBB010000067.1:0-3977 GCA_035527155.1 Sedimentisphaerales bacterium | reverse complement strand
AAAAGTGGAGGAGGCGAAGCTTACCGGAGAGTTGAAAACTTCCAGAGGCAGCCAGAAGGTGACAGGGAAAAAGGTTGTCCGTACATTCAGAAGACGCAGTACAGAGTAAATTCATTAATTGTGTTTAATTGGGCCTGCCGGACCGGTACTCGGCAGGCTCTTTTTCTATCTCCATCCTCTTCGACCTTCTCGACCTCTTCACTGGATATGATGGAAGCAAATCAATACAGTCGAACTGCACTATTCATCACTGTTGTCGGTGTTGTTCTTTTGGCATTTCAATTCTGTCAAGCCGATTTAACTTAAAAGATCGTGGATACCGGACAGAGCGAATGCTATAACAATAAAGGTCTAATCGCGTGTCCCCGGCCTGGCGAGGCCTTTTACGGCCAGGATGCACAGTATCAGGGGATTCAGCCGGCTTACAGGGACAATCGCGACGGAACGGTTACAGACTTGAATACCGGTCTGATTTGGCAGAAAACTCCGGATTTTGACAACCTTGTGACGTGGTATGATGCCGTCGATTATGCAGACGATCTGGAACTGGCGGGTTATAACGACTGGCGGTTGCCGACGATCAAGGAACTCTACTCCATCACTGATTTCGGTGGCAATCAGCACACAAAAACACCTTATCTAAATACGAAGTATTTTGACTTTGAGTACCCCAATCCCTCCACCGGCCTTCGCTTCATAGACGCCCAGTATTGGTCCAACAATTTCTATGCAGGTCGTACGATGAACGGCGACCTCTCCGCTTTTGGATTTAACTTTGCTGATGGGCGGATCAAGAGCTATCCGGCTAATGTAACGAGAGGTCCGTTAGCAAGGCGATACGTACGCTGTGTTAGAGGTAATCCCGATTACGGCAAAAATAAGTTTCTTGATAACGGTAATGGCACGATCACAGATAGTGCTACCGGACTTATGTGGCAGAAAAAAGACAACGGCACTGCCATGAACTGGCGGCAGGCACTTAGTTACGCTGAAAAGCTTGATTATACAGGTCATGATGATTGGCGGTTGCCCAACGCCAAAGAGCTTCAAAGCATCGTCGATTATACACGGTCTCCCGGAGCAACCAAGCCCAACATGCGGACAGCCGCTATTGATCCAATCTTTAATCTGACTGAAACCGAATCCTGGTTCTGGACAAGTACGACACACGGTGATCACAAATCTCATGCCGTTTATATTTGCTTTGGCCGGGCGCTTGCCTATGATTTTCGAAGTGGAGAATTCACTAAAGATGCACACGGTGCAGGTGCCCAAAGAAGTGACCCCAAGGCTGGTAATCCCATAAATTACCCAAGGGGATTGGGGCCGCAGAGAGACCAAATCCGAATTTATAATTATGTCAGATGCGTGCGTGATGTTAGCAGCGCAGCCGGTTAGCCGAAGCCCTTACATTTTATCTCCGGCAGACTGTTAGCCCCCGGCACTGTCGCCGGTTGTCATTCCCGCGAAAGCACTTACGCATCCCATTGTCATTTCGAGCGGAGCCCCCGTGCTTTCGTCAGAAAGCATGGGGGCGAAGTCGAGAAATCTGGCACCGAATTGAGTCAATCTCACATCTGTCATTCAACGCAGGCACAGAATCCATTTTTGATTTTTCCATTGTATTTTTGCATTTTACACTTTGATTTTTAATTTCCCTTCCTGCCCCCTGTTCTCCTCTTCCCCTGATATCCACTTCCTGCTTACCTGATTACCTGATAAACTTTTTTTTCTTTGCCTTTTCCCTTCTTTTGTGTTATTTTACTTACCTAACTGAGTGAAGCAGACATCTTGAAGAGTGCAGCAAAATTAGAGATAGGAAAATTGAATCGAACCAGTGGTCGGCCAAAGCAACCGTAAGACACATTCTTGGACAACCAATGGCGAAGACATACGGCAACCTGACACAGTTTGATTGGGAAATCCTGGTTATTTGAACACAGGAGTTGCAAATGCGAACTTTCATTAGAGTATTTTGCGCGATTATAGTCATCCTGGCTGGGGCTATTTCTGGGTGCGGCAAAAATCAACAGTGTCCCGGAAGTCCGGAAACAAGTAGGGAGGAGTTTGAAATAAAGAGGGGCTTAGATGACGGACTCCGTGTCGAATGTGACCTCCTGGCTGACTCACTTTTGAAGCGAGAAGGGCCAAGTGTTGATGATGGTTTGGCAGCTGCCCAACTTGCAAGTATTTGCGAAAGACCAAACAGGGCAATTTCGATACTGGAAGGCGTTATTAATAGGGATGGTGATGAAAAAGTCAATGTTGTACTCGGCTGGCATATCCCTGTGAAGATTCTTGGGCACCTTTGGATTGGTACCATAGCAAGGCAAGCTGGGGATGTAGCGAAGGCGAAGAATGCCTATAAGACAACACTTAAGGACATTGAGGATGTGGAAGTGATCGGTGAAGAAAGCTTGGCGGCGATTTGCCATTTATATTTAGCTGAAATAGAGGCTGAGCATTTGAAAAGGCCCGACCGTGCCCTGCGGTACCTTCGAGCGATTGGGCACGTCGAAAGCCCAGAAGGGAATAAAGTTGATCTGTACAAAGATTGGGCGCTATATCAGCATGCCAGGATATCTAAAGGCAAAGACCATGCGGCCAAGCAGTTATCGTATTCTGGGGAAACGCCGAATCCGGCGTTGTTTGCAGTTATTCATCTGTATGTAAGTGGAGTAATACCGAGCAGGCTTGGTGAATATATCCGACCTGAGAAACAAGAGCTTTTCGCAAAAGCTTTTTTTGACCGGGCAATGGTAAGGACGAAGGGATCCGTTGACACGAGGATGCTTAGGTTAGTGTACGGCAAACGATGTGAAGAAACAGAGAGTTTCAATGAGGCAGAAAAGCACTATTCAGCACTGTTTGAGGATGAATCATATTTTTCCCCACTTGCGGGGATTCTCTTGGCCAAGTGCAAGAGTCAGCAAGGTAAGATTGCCGACACGGACGAGATACTCCAAAAGGTAATAGACAAGTATCCTGGCTATGAATCTTTTGTTGCCGAGTTCAAGAAAATCAAACAAGAGCACTGAGAGGGGTCAGAAAGTGGGGTAGAGGAGACTCATTGAAAGGGGGGATTTAGAAGTGAGATTTAGAATTGGTGGGCAAAAAAAGTACTTTTTTTGCCTTTTTTTTGTTGACCATTGTTTGATAATATGTTAATATAGTTATATGTTTGCCAGAAGGTAAACTTGAAGACGCCGGTAGGCGCCGGATATAGCGGAGAACCGCACGTTTTCGTATCAGCAGATACACGCCAAAAATAATCGTTATTGATTAGGGAATGGTGAATAACCGTGAAAAACGCTATACGCTATACGAGAATCGAGAATCCAGTTATTTACGTGCCTATAAGGCACCTCTACAACTGTAGAGGAGCCTCTACAAATCAGCTCATTTTTAACAAACAAAGCCAATTTTCCGGATGCTCAAATGAACGTAAATAAAGTATTATCAAGGGATTATGAAAATAATTCCAATTGCAAACTGTGTGAAAACAAAGCCAATTCAAAGCCAAACAAAGCCAATTTGCTAAATGACCAAATGAACATAACATCTTTCTTAACAAAGGAATATGAAAATATATCTAATTGTACGCTTGCTGAAAACAAACCCAATATTAACCCAATACAAAGCCAATCAAACCCAATCCCCCCGCCTCTGCTTGAACAGCAGATTAATATTTCGAAGTCATCGTTTTACATTTATACTTCGCCCGGTCTATATATGCGTGTTGTGGATTTTTGTTAGATGGAATATAATAATTACCCGAGTTTCAAAGCTATGGAGGAAATTGTAAAATTGTATAAAAAATACAGAGACAATATCAGTAAGATTGGTGCTGTTGTTATATTCTCTTTATCCTTACTTAACAGAAAGGATTAGTGAGTATAACAGGAAAGGAGTTGTATGATTGTTGCGAAAGTAAAAAAGCGGAATATTTTTGTCCTGATTTGTGCGGGCTTTATTTT
>DATLBB010000066.1:0-2828 GCA_035527155.1 Sedimentisphaerales bacterium | reverse complement strand
GGATATTTGCCGTGGGATTGATTATCGCCTTTTTAGTGTTCGGTTACTTCTGCGTTGTCCAGATGCCGTCGGTCCTGTTCGGGAAATAGCACGCCGGCCTTGGGGCTTATCTGATAATGTCCGCAACGCAATCGAGAATATGGTCCGGTCGGTATGGGTACTGAACGAGGTCTTCCCTGCTTGTAATACCGGTCAGGACCAGTACGGTTTCAATCTCGGACTCAATGCCGGCGATAATGTCGGTATCCATCCTGTCTCCGATAATGAGGGTCTCTTCCCGCCGGCATTTAATTTTCTTTATCGCATGCCTCATAATGAGCGGATTGGGTTTTCCGATGAAATACGCCTTTCTATCCGTGGCCATCTCTATGGGGGATATCAGCGCCCTGCAGGCCGGTACAATACCTGCTTCCGAGGGCCCGGTGACATCGGGATTTGTGCCGATTAGTTTTGCGCCCCTGAGCACGAAGCGAATTGCGTGCTCAATTTGTTCATAGTTATAGGTGCGGGTTTCGCCGACAATAACATAATCCGGATTTACGTGGTCGATGCAGAAACCTTTATCATTGAGGGCACTGATAAGACCAGATTCTCCGATGACATATACTCGCGCATTTGGCTGCTGACCGGCCAGGAAGCTTGCGGTCGCCAGGGCAGATGTCATAAAATGGCGTTCGCCGATTTCTATTCCCATATCGGAAAGATGTTTTCGAAGTTGCTCCGGGGACCTTGCACTGCTATTGGTCAGAAATACAAATTGTTTCTTTTCTGCTTTAAGCCAGTCAACAAATTCCCGCGCGCCCTCGATGAGTTTGTTTCCGTGATAGATGACTCCATCCATGTCGCAGATGTAACCTTTTTTGTCCGTCAGCTTTTTCATAAATCAGAATCCTTTTATATGATATTAAGAATTCTCACATAATCCGCCCAAAGAGGGTGAGGGGTGAGGTTTTTGTGATTTTTACATTTGCGAATTGTCCGGCGAGTGACGGAGGGCCGTTAAAGACCACTATGTAGTCCGTTGCAGTTCGGCCAATAAGTTGAGGTTTATCTCCACCTTCAGTGTCATTTAGATGCGGCTTTTTGCTCAAACCCTCGACGAGGACTGTTACTTGTTTACCCAAGAACTCGGCGCTTAGCTGGTCACTTATCTTTTCCTGAACGGCGAGCAACTCTATGTTGCGGCTTTTCTTTACTTCAAGGGGAATATCATCTTCCAATCTTTTATCAGCAGTCGTTCCCGGGCGGGTCGAGTATTTGAAAACGAAACAATTTTTGTATTGTGCCTTTTTGACAAGATCGATGGTAGCTTCGAAATCGGCCTGGGTTTCGCCGGGGAAGCCCACCATAAAATCACCCGCAATCGCTATGTCGGGCACAATAGCCCGTGCCTTATCCAGAAGCTGCAGATACCGGCCTGCGGTATAATTGCGATTCATCGCCCGAAGGATTTTGTCCGAGCCGCTTTGTGCGGGTATGTGCAAATAATTGCAGACCTTCGGCAAATCAGCCATCGCCTGCAAAATCTCGTCGTAGAACTCTTCAGAAGGGTAACTCGTGAGGAACCTTATCCATTCAATTCCATTGATGTTACTTGCCATTCGGAGTAAATCAGCCAGACAATAAGTTTTGTCGCCGGTCGTGTACTTATACGCATTTACTCTCTGGCCAAGCAGGGTAACCTGTTTTACTCCTGCATCTGCCAATTTTTTTATCTGCTCGATGATTGCTTTGGTTGGGCGGGAAACCTGGGGCCCACGTACGAAAGGGACAATACAATATGTGCAGAAATTATCGCAGCCCCTCATCGCGCGAACATAGGCCTGGCCGGGTATGTATCTATCCTCGATGCCGTAAGCAGATTCGAAATCTTCGAGCGCCTGTGCCTGGTCTTCATCAGTTTTTTGCCTAATCTTGTCAGTTACCATAATGGTCTGTTTTTTCTCTCGCAGTGTTTCCGTCAGCAGTTTTGTTATTTGCGGTATTTGTGCGGGTCCGCAGACGATATCGACGGCGTTGTGTTCGAGCAATTTGGGCCCGAGACGCTGGGCCATACAGCCGATGACGCCAACCACTATATCAGGCCGACTTTCTTTGATGTGCTGCAGATGGCCAAGATGTGAGATAACGCGCTGTTCGGCGTGCTCTCGAACGGAGCATGTATTTATCAAAACGACATCGGCTTCTTTGACTTTGTCGGTCAACCGGAAGCCTGCCTCTTTAAGCGCGGAATTCACCAGGGCCGTGTCCAGCTTGTTCATCTGACATCCGAAACTTTTAATATGTACTGTATTGCCACTCATAGAGACAGTTCAGTATATCAACTGGAAGCGGCAAAATCAAATGCAGGTATATCCTGTATTGAGCCTGCATTCCTTACGGTAATCTTTGACTTTTATAGTACGATACATTACCTTTGTTGTGTGAACCTAATAGATTAGGAGACAAACAATGCGTGCGCCAAGCGAAGCTGATGTGGGCAAGCTGGACAATCCAGCCTGGCCAAAGGTTAACCACCAGGCCAGAACTGAACTTTGCGCATAATGAGGTAACAAGTTATGTGGAGCCAAAGGAAAGGCGGATTATCGGCCATAACGCAAGTGAAGGTATCCAGCCCCGAAATTATCAACATTGCACAGGGCCAAGGGTTTCATTTCCTGGAAGCCAATACTGCTGCACGCGCCAGTGGTGAGTGTGTAAGCGGCGTGCCGGGGTCTAAGTCCGTGGCAGGTAATCTAACTGTTCACATCGGAACTTGGGAGAGCCATATCGTTCCGAAAGGAAGCTTCCAACAAGCCGAAGAGGCAAGGCGGAAGTATGGCGGTATG
>DATLBB010000065.1:0-4430 GCA_035527155.1 Sedimentisphaerales bacterium | reverse complement strand
GCAAGTGAAGACGCATAGCCATAAGCACTGTCAGGTACGCCTAAATTTCTTACCCAGAGCTTCTTACCGTCGAAGTCAAAACAGCCGACATCGCCGGTTGCAAAAATGGCACAAACCCGGCGACCATCTGTTACGGCGGTGGATGCGGCATAACCGGTATCCTCCATCACATCAATCGGCTCGGTAGTGCCTTGCGGCACGCTCGTCACGTCACCTTGCCATAAAAGCTTGCCCGAAAGTGCATCAAAGCAGTACACTTCGCGCATGTTGGGGTCGGCCCCGGTGACAAAGACGCGGTCCTCCCAGACTATCGGTGAATTGTGGCCCGGCAGTGGGACCTTGCTTTTCCATATAATGCCTTGGCCTGTTGTGCCATTCCAACTCGCAGGGACATTTGTATAGGCACTTACTCCGAGTCCGCCGGGCCCACGAAAGCTTGGCCAATTTTTACTAATCTCGTCCGGCGACGGGTAAGAAGCAACCTGCATATCCACTGCGCTGAAATCGAGCCAGGCTCTGTTAATAAGAAAGAGTGCTGTTGAGCCGAGTACGACTGTAGCCACGGTTAAGGCCCATCGGGCCCATATTGCTCTGCGGACCTGCTCGTTGCGCCTGTCAGGCTGTGGCTGTGGTGCCGGCAGCTTCTTTTTGTAAGCGGATGCGGATTTGAAGCCGATCAGTAATACTACTACGCTGCCAAGAAGCAGGAAGCTGCCTCTGCTGGAAAAATCCCACCTCCGCATCCTGACCTGCCTTATTTGCAAATCTAATTGGCGAATCTTGTCCTGTCTAATCTGTAGATACAGTTGGTGCATCCGGGTCAGAAGGCTCTGGTCATTGGGATTGTCACGAATTTCTATTTTGAGGGCCTCTAATTCTTTTGCCTGATTGGGATCAGCCACGCTCTGCAAATCCAGCTCCTGAATCCGCGATATAAGCTGCTGGTCATTGGGCTGTTGGCGGAGTTGTATTTTGAGCGCCTCCAACTTTTCTTCACGCTTGGGCTCGGCTACTGTTCTCTGGAAATAATTGAAAAGCATAAGTTCGAGGGCGATAATCGAAAATATGCCGCCAATAACAGTGATGGTAACCGCAGTATGATACCATTGGCTTCTCAACTTAGTGTTCCTGGAGGACGTCCTGTGGTTGTCGTCAATCTGAGTTTTCATTATCTTTCACTAATCGTCTCTTTCGCGAGCTTACGCTTAACGTGTTCTTTGGGACAATAATCAAAACATCGACCACACGCCAGGCAGCCTGCCCTATCGGCCTCATAATCCGTCCTTTGGCGCCGGCGCGAGACGGCAATGAGCTTGAGGGCGAACACCAGTCCCACAAATCCGCCGGCCAGCCAGCCACCCCACCCAAAATTTGCCTGGATATCTAAAGCCTCAGCGTAAAGATCTTTGACTTCCTTTCCAGTTGCTCTAAACGCTGAGCTGGCGTCTGTGGTATCTTCTGCCTGGCCGGTTTCTTCAAGATATATGCGGTCGGCAAGCCTGACTGTTGCATGCACCCTGGATGTCACCGGCCGAAAGGCGAACCCAATCCATCCACACGAGAACACCAATACAGGTAAAAGAAGAATTAGAAAACCGAGCCGTTTCTTGCTTCTGTTATAATCGTGCGCCGGCCAGTCTGCAGCAGGTTCTTTGATAGCACCAAAAGGGCACGAATCTTCACATAATCTGCACTTGATACAGTCGTCAGGAGTAATGGCAACACGCCATTTCGAGATACGCGAAAGCTGCCTCAGGATTACACCATAGGGACACACAAACCGGCAATAGGGACGGCCTACGAACACGCCTACGAGTAGAAAGCATGCTCCGAGTATCAAAATGTTGAAGTTTCCGCTCAAATGGAAAAACGAGACGAACGGGTCATACCGGCATATAACAAAAGCGCTGCCGGTGGCTGCAAACAGGACCGCTGCCGCCAGGTACACATAGGCAAACAGGCGCAATCCACTTTCCAGCCATTCCGGCACTGAGACGGGGCGCAGGACTACCAAATCCTGGATGGCCCCAAGGGGACATACGGCCGCGCAGAAGGTCCTTCCGAAAAACAGGGTAAATACAAGCGGCAGCAGGAAAAACAGCATAACTGCAATAGGCACGGCGTAGTCGCGGTCAAAAATGGACAAGGCTATATTTTGAATTGCTCCTATCGGACAAACACACCCCTCTCGCCAGAAGCCAAAATAGAACAATGAAAAGATACACAGGGCCAATATTGCCCGCCGGCTGCGCTTCCTCAAAACTAAATATGAAGACAAGCTAAGCGCCGCCAAAAGCATGACTACATCTATATACTCATAAATATCCTGGCGAGGATTAGGCGTAGTAGGGCTCGGCTGTACATAACCGCTTTCAAAATCGGGCGGAGGGAAACGTTCAAATCCTGATGCAATACCAGATGAAAGCAGAAATACTGCTGTGCCGATTGTGATATAAGCAAGACGTGTCATTAAGCGTGGTCCACCTTCTTAAGCAGATAAGGCTTGTCGGCAGGAACCCGCTTATACGCGCCCGAAGGACAAGCAGCGGCAATTGAGCACTCGTTACAGTTCAAACAGCGGTCGTGACGCACCTGAAGAAATAGCGAGCCGTTTCCAAAAGTATTACAGCCCTTAACACATTTGCCGCAACCCATACAGAGCGGTTCATCGATCGTGTATTCGTAATAGGGGTCGTCGTCTTTCAGGTATTTGCGCTGAATGGCACCGGTTGGGCAAAGTTGATTTTCTGCACCCTCGTTGATATCATGAGGCTCCGGTCCGAAGTAACCGAAACAAATTCTACAATATCCACACATAGCGTAGGCGTGCACACACTTTACTGCCGATTCTTCCAATACGCAATACGTGGCACAGTTGCCGCAGGCCACACATATTTCGGGGTCGATTTGCCAGACAGTATTCCGGGCGTTGGTCTTTCTGCTTAGAAAACCAGCGGCGGCGCCAAGACCTGTCAAACCTGCCGCCCAGAGACTGCGTCTTAAGAAATGGCGTCTGTTAATATCGTTTTTATTTTCCGCCATCATCTAATCCTGTTAAGATTTGCTTTGTTGACAAAGCCTGAGGCAGGCCGCACGTCTCTAAAACCTCACAGCCTCTGCAAACTCCGTAGTTAATACATTTACCCTCTCGCACTAATCTGCGTCTTTTGGCAAAAAAGGTTCCGCCAGCCGCTCCCAACAACCCCAAAGTTCCATATCGTAAAGCTGCTTCAAGCAGTTGTCGACGGCTCTGAGTTTGTAGGAAACGCTTGTTCATTATTCTTCCTTAATCCTGGTGAATATTCTCACTACATTCTTAATTGTATCGAGTACGAAAATCCTCCCGTTAGTGTCAACTGCTACATCAAAACTTCCAGTTTGACACTCAGCGGCCGTTTCGCATATACGGGATGTGCCCTCTTGTACGAGTTGTTCAGGTCCGGCGACTGCGCCGACAAATACGCCGGCAGGATCATAAATTTTGATGCGTACCAGGCCCTTCTCACAGGTGACAAAACTGTCATCGTCAAGTATGGCAAAGTTTACAGGATTGCAGCAACCGCAGAAACCTTTGATGTTTACATTTGAAAATGTGCCCCACGAAAACTCGAGGTCGCCAACAAATGTGTAAGCCTCAATTCGATGGTTTCCGGGATTGACCACTCGCAACAGTCCATCATGACCAACTGCAAGGTCGAAATGAGGACTCGGTATCACAAAACCCGGGATATTTTTATCCTTATCTTTGCCGCCGATGCGGTTAATTAACTTTCCGGTTGTATCGAAACGGTGAACAATTCGATTGCCCGCATCAGCGACAAACACATCGTTTTTTGAGACAGCGATGCTGGTCAAGACCGCATCATTGCCCAATCTCTGCCATGTCGCCAGCCGCTTTCCCTGGGCATCATAAACTTCCACATGCTCCTTGAACCCGACATAAATCCTGCCGTCACCGGCTACGGTCAGACACCTTGGCATATCGGCAAGCCTGGTCTCGCCAAGCAAATTGGCACTTTCAGCAAATTTGCGAATGGCTTTATCACCGGCTACATAGATAGACCCATTAGAATCCACGGCAATAGCTCGCGAATTAGTAAAGCCGGTATCAATTGCCGGTGCCGATTCTTTATATAGAATCAGGTTAGGGGCAATTTTGCCCAGGTCCGTCAGATCGTAGCTGAACTCTTCACCAAGGCCGCTGCCTCTTTTACCCGTTGTATCAAGCCGTACAACAGCAACAATGGCAACGACAACAGCAACGGCAATGAGAACGCCAACAAATGCTTTGGTATTAGTTTTCGCTAATCGCCCGTTCATTTTGATAGCTTCTCAATTTATAAGTTCAATCTTTCAAACTACTCATTGTAACAAATGAAAGCCTCGACCGCAATGTGACCCGGCTACTGCCCGGTGACATCAAGACATAT
>DATLBB010000064.1:0-6074 GCA_035527155.1 Sedimentisphaerales bacterium | reverse complement strand
CAGCTTTCGGGTCGAGAGCAGGAACCGATGGTTTTTGACCCAGATGGCGAGGCACAGATGTATCTGCGTGTGGTAGCAGATGGACAGGTCTTCGATGTAAAAGCCGATCCTACTGAGCAGCTAACCGGTCAGGAGACAGTTGAGGAAATTCTTAAGATAGCCATTGGTCTGGAAAAGGATTCCATAGCGTTCTATGCCGGCCTGAAAGAGTGCGTGCCACCAAGGGCCGGCAGAGACAAAGTCGAGGCGATTATCAGGGAGGAATTTGGCCATATTGCTACTTTGAATGAACAATTGTCGGCCTTGAAATAGGTAAGTAGATTTTTATCTGGTTCTGTTGTTGGTAGTGGAACTGCGTCGGGGGATATTGATGTTAGATTTAGAATCGTTGTTCAGATTAAGCTATGGGATGTGTATCATCAGCTCAAGAAAGAACAACAGATTTAATGGCTGCATTGTTAATACCGTCTTTCAATTAACGCCCGAGCCGCCTATGGTAGCGGCGAGCGTTAACAGACAATGCTTAACGCATGAGTATATTACGGACAGCAAGGTTTTTACAGTGTCTATTCTCTCGCAGGAAGCATCGATGAGTTTTATCGGCAGGTTTGGATTTAGGTCCGGCAGAGAAATCGACAAATTTGAGCAGGTAAATTTCAAGACAGGTCGGGCCGGCAGCCCAATAATTTTGGATAACACTGTAGGTTTCATCGAGGCTGAGGTTACTGGAAGTATTGATGTTGAAACACATACGTTATTTATTGCCAGAATCGTAGCTTGCGAGACGCTTGATGAAGATAAAGAGCCTATGACATACGCCTACTACCGTGATATAAAGCATGGCAGAACGCCTAAAACTGCTGCAACGTATATCAAGAAAACATCAGCAGTAAAGCTAAGGGAAGGAATTACAGATATGAAGAAATACAAATGTCTTATGTGTGGATACATTTACGATCCGGCCGTGGGCGACCCTGATAATGGCGTGGAAGCCGGCGCCGCTTTTGAAGATTTGCCGGACGATTGGGTCTGTCCGGACTGTGGTGCGGGCAAGGATGAGTTTGAGTCGGTTGAAGATTAGCCTTTTTGGCAAAAACTACTTGATGTTACCGTATCTTTAGATAAATAATATAGTGCAGCGGCAATACAAAGTCAGCAGAAGAACCAGTCAAAGGTTGTCGCGGGCAGCATTTGGTAAAATGAAGCGCCTAAGCAAATAGTGTTTTTTATTAAGGAGCAAATGGCTAATGGCTAAAGCATACCGCAAAAACAGAGCCAACCGTGGCGGCGATTCCCTGTCTACGAGAGCAATACATGCCGGTGAGCCGAGGAAAAAATATGCCGATTCGTTGACAACTCCCATCATTCAAACCTCCACATTCACATTTGCGAACAGCAAGGCCATCGAAGATTATACCAAGAAGGGCAAAGAACGTTTTGAATATGGCAGGTACGGCAATCCTACCGTAAAAATTGCTGAAAAGCGCCTTGCTGACCTCGAAGGCGCTGAAGACTGCGTTGTTTTTAGCTCTGGAATGAGTGCGATAACTACGACTATTCTTTCCTTAGTTCGGTCGGGTGACCACATTGTCATCACTGATGACAGCTACAAGAAGACACTCGAATTTTGTAAATCATACTTGAAACAATTCAGCATTGGGTGCACTATTGTTCCATTCGGAGATTATAAAGTTCTTGAGAAAGCTATCAAAAAGAACACGCGTTTTATATTTTCTGAATCACCAACCAATCCTTATTTGAATATTTTCGACCTTGCCAAAATCAAGAAGATAGCAGATAAACATAATGTTCTGACGCTCATAGACAGTACATTTAGCACTCCTTTGAACCAGAGACCCATCGAGTTCGGGATGGACCTTGTTCTGCAAAGCGCGACGAAGTACCTTGGGGGACACAATGATATCTTGGCTGGTGCCGTACTCGGAAGAGGAGAACTAATTGAGCGTATACGCGATTTACATAAGTCAATGGGCGGAACAATCGACCCCCATTGCTGCTATCTCCTGTTACGCGGGCTCAAAACGTTTCCTTTACGCGTAAAGAAACAAAATGAATCAGCCTTAACAATTGCAGAATTTCTTGAGAATCATCCTCGCGTTAAAAAGGTTTATTATCCCTTTCTCGAAAGTCACCGTCATTATAAGATAGCTAAGAAGCAGATGGCCGGCGGGGGCGGGGTTGTTACATTTGAGATAAAGGGCAATCTCGGAGCCGCAAAACGATTCCTGGATTCTTTGAAATTATGCTATATCGGACCGAGTCTGGGCGGAGTTGAAACATTGATAACGCATCCTGCGTTGGTAACTTATTATGACTATACGAGGAAAGAGCGTTATAAGTTAGGAATCACTGATACCCTTTTCAGACTTGCCGTTGGAATTGAGGATGTTGAAGACTTGATTAAGGACCTGGACAATGCCTTGAAAAAGTAGGAATCCATCCGGATTGTAGTAACAGACAAAGGTCACCCTGGAGCCGGTTGAAGACTAAACTGTGCTATGGACTGTAGCAGGGTGTAGAACAGAGAACATGCAAGAAATCAGACCAACAGTAACCCAGCAGGATATTCTCTGCGTGGAAGCAGTAGTTCCGCCATGTGCTTTAGTTGTTTTTGGGGCATCCGGAGACCTGACCCGCAGGAAATTGCTTGTCGGTCTCATCGAGATTTTTAAGCGAGGCTTACTTAACGAGCGATTTTATCTGTTAGGCTGTGGTAGAAAAAAACTTACCAGTAAGCAGTTCAGGCAAATTGCACAACAGGCAATACAGGAAAACTCCACTGATACGTCAGCGAAAGCGATAGCGCCTTTCATCAACAAGCTCTACTATGTAAGCGGTGATTACAATGATACTTCGTTTTATGAGAATATCAAAATTAAGTTAGCTGAGTTAGGCAAGAAGCATAAAGTTGATGGTGCCGTCGTTTTTTATCTGGCGGTACCCCCATTTCTATATGGTACAATTGTAGAGCATCTCGGCTCGGCAGGACTGTCCTGTCCCGATGAACCTGGTTCGAAGCAGCATGTCAGATTAGTTGTGGAAAAGCCCTTTGGTTTTAGTTTGCAAAGCGCTGTCGAGTTGAATAATAAAATCCACCGATGTTTTGAGGAGTCGCAAATATATCGCATCGACCATTATCTGGGCAAAGAAACCGTTCAGAACATCTTGATGTTTCGCTTCGCCAACACGATTTTTGAACCCGTCTGGAACCGAAATTATATCGACAGTGTACAGATAACGATAGCTGAGACGATTGGAGTTGAGCATCGGGCGAGTTACTATGACAAGGCCGGCGCTCTTCGCGATATGTTTCAAAATCATATGCTTCAAATGCTTGCTTTGGTGGCGATGGAGCCGCCGATATCTTTCGAAGCAGACCACGTTCGGGACGAGAAGGTCAAACTCTTGCGGTCGATTCGCCCGTTCAAGCTGGATGAGCTAAACAATTTTATTGTGCGGGGTCAATACGGCCCAGGCTCGATAAACGGCAGGCAAGTTGTCGGTTATCGAGAAGAACCCGGCATAAAACCTGACTCCAGGACGGAAACCTTCGTTGCCGCCAAGCTGTTTATTGATAATTGGCGGTGGAAGGGTGTCCCTTTTTATCTGCGGATCGGCAAAAGACTTGCCAGGAAGAATACCGAGATTACCATCACTTTCAAACAAGTACCGCATTCTATGTTCATGTCGGCCGGCCTTGGTGACATGCCGTCGAATGTTCTTGTGATGCAGATACAACCGCAGGAAGGCATTTCCTTGAGCTTCCAGGCGAAGCAGCCCGGCTCAAAGGTTTGTATGAGCACGCTTAATATGAATTTCAGTTATCAAAGTGTCTTTGGTGTTGATATGCCCGAGGCGTATCAACGATTGCTTTTGGACTGTATGGTTGGCGACCAAACTCTTTTTACAAGACAGGATGACGTGGAGGTGACCTGGCGACTGTTGACGCTTGTGCTGGAGGCCTGGCAGGAGGATGATGCAGCCCTTTACGAATACCCTGCCGGCAGTTACAGCTTCCCTCAGGCCGAGAGCCTTATTGAGTCTGATGGTCGCCAGTGGCGGAATATCCCTGATTCATGAATCAAATCACGAATCACGAACCAGCAGCTTGTTTATACCGCTTGAATATCCCTTTTATTCCCACTGCTTTCGAATCGCTGGTGTGGACGACCACGCGATAGCGCAGAATAAGTGTCTCGCCCTTGGCCAGCTCCAACTGGCCGCCTTTGAGCCAGTTCATCGGGGTCGGTGAGAAGAAGCCGTAGTCTCGTGTGAACCATCTGGCCGGGAACCAGCGGTTGCCCGGATGCTGCAGGATGGCGATCCCTTCGGTGACACCGGCACGCGTGCCGGTATAGTCGCACCACGGCGAGGCGACGCCCCATGTATCTTTCTCGCCGGTCTTGCCCTCGGCGTTGACCAGCGTGCCGCCGGATTTGACGCTCAACTCGCCTGCGACGCGGGCCGAAAAAAGCGCATGGTTTGACTTCAGGATACGGATGTCCGTCAACGCCTCAAGACTGATTTCAAAATCAACAAACCGAAGCCCTTCGCTTGGTGCGGTGATGACAATACGGCGGAGGTCGAGGATAATCGGTTTCTTTCCGGGCTGTTGCCAGAGGCATTTATCGGTGAAGACGACGCGGTCGCCTGAGGCTTCGATGAGCTTCGGCCCCTGTGAGACGATTTGCCCGCGTTCGTTGCCTTCCTGCCAGTAGTTGCCGCCGTTGACGCGGTCGCAGCCGAAGAACAGTGAATGATGGTGCGGATACGGCTGTGATGTTTCGGTAGTGATGGACTTGCCCGACGCCGGGCCATTCACCGGCCAGAAGTACGGATACTTCTGTGACGCGGCGAACTTGTAGCATGTGAACAGTTTACCGCCAACGGTGACTGTGACCTGGTTCTTTTCGAGCTTGGCCGCCAGTTGTTGCCCACTCACTTTCGCGGAAGCATCCAATTCTGCTGGGGCCAAAATACTACAGCCGGTAACTATCAATAAAACTACAACTGAATTTGTCCAACAACTCATCTCGTAGTCTCCAGGAAAGTTGTTTGTGTCTGTTCATTTTTTCGGCTTTTTCTTACAGATGCCATGGGCTGCTCATTGGCCTGGAGAGCATCTTATTAGCCTCTTCGTTGTTGGTAAATCGTTCCTGTTCGGGGTCCCATTTTAACTTCCTGCCAAGCCGCATGGCGATCTCGCCAAGCAGGCAGACGCTGCACGATCGATGGGCCACCTCAACGGGGGCGATTGTTTCCGCTCGTGACTTTATACACTCGAAGAAATTCCCTTTGTGGTTATTACTTTTGTAGAGATGCAATTCATCGGGGCCGATGGCCGAGGTCAATAGTGACTTCGGATTTGCGTCGAGATGTCCGCGCCTGACGTACACCCACCCTTCCGTCCCCTCGAAGAGAATGCCCTGTTTGTTTTTTCGCGTGTCTGTGCATGTAACCTTGACTCCGCCGGCGTACGTGTATTCAATGCTGAACGCGCCGTGCACGTCCCACAGCCCATCGGTTGGATATTCTGCCTGTCCTTGGATTTCCACGGGCCCGGTGTATTCGGTGCCCATTCCCCACTGTGCAATGTCATTGTGGTGGCTGCCCCAGCCTGTAATCATACCCGCGCCGTAGTCTGCGATGCGCAGCCATCCCGGTCGGCCGTACCCGTTTTGCGGGTGGACGCGTTTCTCGGTATAGGCGGCCCAGGGTGCAGGGCCCAGCCACATCTCGTAATCGAGCCAATCCGGAACCGGCATAGGCGGTTGCGGCCCCGTGGCAGGGTCTGTCCCAAAGCCAACTTTCACGGTTAGCAACTTGCCAATCCGGCCGTTACGAACCAGCTCGCACGCAGAGCGAAAATTCGATTCGGAGCGCTGCTGGCTTCCGACCTGAAAGACGCGTCCATAGCGGCGAACTGTGTCACTTAGAATACGCCCCTCTTCAATTGTCAGCGTCAGCGGCTTCTGCAGAAAGATGTCCTTGCCGGCTTTGGTTGCGGCGAGCGCAGGGAACGCATGCCAGTGATCGGGCGTGGCGATTGAGAC
>DATLBB010000063.1:0-4952 GCA_035527155.1 Sedimentisphaerales bacterium | reverse complement strand
CTTATGTGATTGCAGTAGGATTGCTCGGACAAATGTCCAAGCTGGTATCGTGGAACAAGAGAATGACTCGCGTAAAAAATCCCGAGAATTACGATTGCTCCGGGGAACGTGACTGAGGTGGAGAAACAACGGTTATAATTATTAAATGGCACAAATCCTTTTGTTGGGACAATGATGATGGACGCAATGATAAAAAATATAGAGCCAATTATGAATCCCAGGTCAATTGCTGTGGTGGGCGCGACCGACCGGCCTGGTAGTGTAGGCCTTGCGGTATTCCGCAATATCTTAGATGCCGGATTTCAGGGTCTGGTATATCCGGTCAATCCGAAAGCTAAATCAGTGCAAAACGTAAGGGCCTATCCCAAGCTGTCGAATATTCCGGATGAAGTGGACGTAGCAGTCATTATTGTTCCTGCCGAAATTGTGTGCTCTGTACTCGAAGAGGCCGGTAAAAAGCAAGTCAAAGGAGCAATCGTCATTAGTGCCGGGTTCAAGGAAGTGGGCGAGCGTGGAGCAGAACGGGAGAGGCAATTAAAAGAAACGGTTGCGAAATACGACATTCGGATGATAGGACCAAACTGCCTGGGAGTTATCAATAACAATGAGAAAGTGCGGCTCAATGCGAGTTTTGCCACGAAAATGCCAAAAGCAGGGAACATCGCCTTCATTTCTCAGTCCGGAGCGCTTTGCACTGCGGTGCTTGATTACGCAGATGGTAAAAACATTGGATTCTCCAAATTCGTCAGTTTCGGAAATAAAGCTGACGTAAATGAGATAGACCTGCTCAACTACCTCAAAAACGATCCGGATACATATGTTATTCTTATGTACCTGGAGGATATTGCTCATGGTCGGGCCTTTCTCGAGACCGCAAGGGAAATTACATGGCAGGCCCACAAACCTATACTTGCGATAAAGTCCGGCCGTTCTGCTGAAGGAGCCCTCGCAGCCGCATCTCACACAGGTTCGTTGGCCGGGTCCGATAGCGCCTACGATGCCATCTTTCGTCAAAGCGGCGTCCTCAGGGTAGAGGGTGTCGATGAGCTTTTCAACTGCGCCCTTGCTTTCGCTAAACAACCGATACCAAAAGGCAATCGCATCGCCATCGTCACCAATGCCGGAGGACCAGGCATTATGGCGACTGATGCCGCCATTCGGCACGACCTTAAAATCGCCACATTCTCCGAGGAGACAAAGCAGAAATTGAAACAGGATCTTCCTCCAACCGCCAGTATCCGAAATCCTGTGGATGTGATTGGAGATGCGACACATGAGCGTTACGAAGCTGCCATCCGCCACGTCCTAATGGACGAGAATGTGGATGGCGCCATCGTAATCCTTACACCGCAAACAATGACGGATATTCTTGAAACGGCTGAGATTGTCCCACGCGTGGCAAAAGATACCGACAAGCCCCTGCTTTGCTCTTTCATGGGTATCGTAGACGTTTCAGAAGGCATCGAATATTTGGAAAAGAACGGCATTCCCAACTATGCTTTCCCCGAGTCAGCAGCCAGGTCAATGGCATCTATGGCCTTTTATGGAAATCTGCTGAGCCTCGACAAAAGACAAATACGCAGAGTGGCTGCAGATCGCGAGACTGCCACTGCAATCATAGGAAGAAAACTTTCCGGAAAGCAAAGCTGTTACCTGCCTGAGAGAGAAGCAAATGAAATTCTTCAGTGTTATGGGTTCCCTGTTTTGAAAAGTATTTTACTCACAGATTTGTCGGAGGTGGATAAAGCAGCTGAGGAAATCGTCTTTCCCGCAGCCATGAAGATTTGTTCTCGGGACATTATTCACAAGTTCGATGCAGGAGGTGTTCGGCTGAAAATCAAAACGAAGGAAGAGGCACGACAAGCCTTTCAGGATATCATTGAAAGTGTGAAGCGGTATAAGCGGTCGGCAAAAATCGATGGCGTCATCATAGAGCGGATGGCAAAACGTGGGGTGGAAGTCATCCTCGGAGCTGTCAGAGACCCAAAGTTTGGGCCTATCTGCATGTTCGGGCTTGGTGGAACATTTGTTGAGGCCATCAAGGACGTCACTTTTTGCTTAGCTCCTATGTGGGAAATCAATGCAGAGAATATGATACGAACCATCAAGGCAAGCAGTATTCTCAAGGGAGTTCGTGGAGCGTGGCCCTGCGACATCGACGCCATCAAAGACTGCATTATTCGACTTTCCCAGATGGTTACTGAGAATCCCGAAATCGCGGAGTTGGATATCAATCCCCTTATTGTCTATCCCCAGGGAAAAGGATGTGTGGTGGCCGACAGCAGGATTCTTCTCAAAAATCCGGCGTAGCAACAAATCCACTCTCAGGTTCGATTTTGATTTCTAAAAGAAATATTTCGGAAAAAAACTTGTCTATCCTGTCTGTTTCGCGTACATTGATTGCAAGTTTTCGAATTATTAGGATACAACCTTCCTTTCAGAGATAAAGACTGTAGAAGGTCAAGGTACAAATACAGCTAAGCAGGATAGTTTAATAAAAATACAGGAATATAGCCTATTCAACAAATTGACCTCCATCCGAGGTTTTGACCAACAAAACCTTATATCGTGGGGATTGAACCGAGGAGTATGAATTCAGCCACACAACTCAGATGATGTGTTCTGCAAACAAGGCCCCTGATATTAATAGGAATTAATAATATGGCCGAAACAAAACTTATAATTTCCGGACCGGCAAAGACAGAGTCGGTGCAGCTCGATTCCAAAGGTGTGACTTTAGGACGAGGGACGAATTGTGATGTCATACTCGATGATGACGGCGTATCACGACATCATGCCAGGATTTACCAGGACCCCTTTGGTCGTTGGATTGTCGAAGATCTGGAAAGTCGCAATGGTGTGATAGTCGAGGGACAACGCGTTCAGGCGCATGCCATATTGCCCGGCCAGAAGGTCAACATTTCACATTTTACCCTGTCTTTATCGGAGGAATCCGGCCGGCAGATACGTCCGGGATCGTCGATAGGAAACACTATCTCGGTTATTGACAAGGGTTTGGAAGAAGACATCGTTCCTTACAGAGCTGACCGAGGCACAATCTTATCTCCCGCACTGATGCAACATCTCAATGAACTTACCGGTCATTTATTGAAATTGACCAGTCCTTCAGAATTGTATTCTGAAGCATGTTTGCGCTTGGCGCAATTATTAGATACGCTCGTTGCCGTCGTGCGGTTACCCAGTATTTCCGAACCTCTGCCGAAGTCCCCTGAGATTCTTGCCTGCCAGTACGGTACTCACCAGACAAATACTGCTAATGTGATGCATACATCTAATCTACACCTTTCCAAGCGTGTACTTGACGCAGTTCGATCGGCGGATACTCCGGTGATGGCAAGCAGCAAGCTTTCTTCCAACCAGAAGATGATGTTGACCGTTGTTGATGAACACGAACCTCATACCGTTTTTGCCGCGCGTGTAAACGACTTAGGCAAAGCTTTTGACGCCTTATATCTGGATATCCTACAGGATAAAGCGCCGAAGGAGATGTTTGACTTTGTGGAGGCGGCTGCACGGCAGATCAATTTTGTGCAAAAAACCCTTTTTTTCACTGAGTTGCAAAAGCGAGAAAAAGCACTCAGGGAGGCCAATATTCAACTGAAAGAAAAAGACCGCATAAAGGATGAGTATGTTTCGCGTGTTACGCACGACATAAAGGGCCATCTCGCCGCAATACAAAGCTGTCTTCACATCGCCTCCGACAAGTCTTCTGGCCCGCTGAACGAGAAACAATCTGATTTTCTAAGCCGATCAGGTAGACGGACCGCCCAACTCAGCGATTTTGTCAATGAATTACTAAATCTGACACAGATGAGACTTAGCGGACAGCTAAAAATGGCTCCGTTCTCCCTGCCGGATTGTATATCCAAAGCCCTGACCAACGTGGAAAGAAAAGCTAAGGATAAATCGATAACTTTAACTTCTAATGTCGATCCGTCACTCGGCCTAATCGAAGGCGATGGATTTTCGGTCAACGAAATGCTCACAAATCTGCTCTTTAACGCAATCAAATACACTCCTGAGAACAAGACTGTTCACATCGATGGCAAAAGCCATGGTGATTATGTTCAAATAGATATTTCGGATACAGGTATTGGTATACCTGCGGATGAACTTGGAAGCATATTTGACGAGTTTTTTAGAGCCAGCAATGCTAAAAAATTGGAAAAAGACGGCACAGGTCTGGGCCTTTCGATAGTAAAGCAGATAATAGAAAGGCATGGTGGCAAAATTTCTGCGCAAAGCCAGCAAGGGCAGGGGACAAAATTCACCGTTTCTTTGCCTAAGAAACGGGCAACTCCGGATTGAGTCTGGATCTTGCAAAAAAGCAAACTTTTTAGGCACTTTACAAAGGAAAACCTGTAGACACAAACTCAGGATTGTTGTATTTTCAGAACGAATTTAGGAATTGCTGAGAACTCAGCCTCGTCGAGGCAGGCAGGGCAATCTCATACGGAAAATATTGGTTTAATTCTTGTGAGGTAAATTATGGGACAAGCAAAGATTGTGATTGTGGATGATGACCAGGATATCAGAGATTCATTGCAGGTTATCTTAGAAGGCAGTCAGTACACTGTGATTACGGCTGCCAACAAAACCGAAGGTATGGAAAAAATCCGGGCTGAGAAGCCAGATTTAGCTATGCTTGATGTCATGATGGAGACATGGCAGGACGGATTCGAAATGGCCAGGGAATTGAAAAAAGATCCAAATTTCAAGGATATGCCTATTCTGATGTTGACGGGCGTCAAAGACAAAACCGGCATAGATTTCAAAGCGTCGGCAGGCGATCCAACCTGGCTGCCAGTGGATGGATACTTGGAGAAGCCGGCAGAACCGAGCGCATTGCTGGCAGAAGTCGAAAAGCTATTGACAAAGAAAACCTGAGATGGCGCAGGCATCTCATTTGCGAGTCAAGGTTTCTTTGCCTT
>DATLBB010000062.1:0-20293 GCA_035527155.1 Sedimentisphaerales bacterium | reverse complement strand
GTTCTACCGCAAATTGGGGTATGATTTCCACCCTGAAACGTTCCCTGGTATGCATCAGAGCTCCATCGTAGAACTTCTTGAGGGTGTGGTCAAACAACCACAAGTTACTCTCAAAGTTACGCAGGAATCGAAAGATGTCATACGCGTTGTTAGTGAGTACAAGGGCGAAACTTCTGAACAAAAGCTCGTCATGCTGCTCATAAACGGCGCCGATGGCATGCGCCTGTCATCTTGGGAATTCACGGCAAAGGATTCAACAGAAGATGGTACCGGGGCAAGACGAAGCAGTCTCCGGCTCAAATGGAAAAAATACGCAGGCGTTTGGTATATCTCAGAGGCAATCTCAGAAGGGGCCGGGGTGCATGACGGCTTGCGCTCCGAAGGCAGGACTACCGTAACGATTCGCGAGTTTACACCCAACGTCGAAATAGAAGACAAAGAGTTCACTCTCGACGGACTTGACATACCCCCCGGCGCAATGGTCAATGACCAGATATTGGACACGAGGTACAGGTATGCCGGTAGCAAGGGCGATGCGGCCGATAAGTTGAGAAAATTAAGCCGGGCCGCGCAGATGTATGCCAATGACTACGACAACAAGTTCCCCGACACGATGCAGCAGTTGAAGCAGTTTCTGGACGAGAAAGAGCTGAAGTGGATGTCGGACAATGTCTGCTACCTCGGCAAAGGCAAAACAGTACTCGACCTTCCTGAGATTCCTTTGGCTTATGACAAGACAATGTTGGAAGCCGAACAGGGCAAAGGCACGAATGTCCTGTTTGTAAGTGGTATTGTCTCATTTAGAGCACAAGAACAGCTCAAAAAGCTCGGCATAACAGCCGGACCCAAAACCGACGTGCAAGTTGAGGCTCGGGTTTCTGAATCGAAAGCCGAAAAACATGAAGGCAAAACGATTGATGAATGGATTAGTAGGTGGGATAGTGAATTATATGATGATATACGAGAAGCAACGGAAGCGCTAACGCGAATCGGGCGTCCGGCAGTACCGGCGATGATTGAAGAGGTGAAAAAGGGAGGTAGTCATGCTTCGTATGCCAGAACGGTTCTCGGCAAAATGGGGCCCGCCGCTGAGGAAGCGATTGATTGGCTTATCGAAACAGCCTTAGATAAAGATGCGACTGCTTCTCAAGGCTGGAAATCCACAGCTTCTTACCGTGTAAGTGTGGTCTATTCACTTGGCCTTATGAGATGGGCGTCTGACAGATTGATTTCGGTCTTTAAGACAATAGCTGAGGATGATGAAGATGATACGAACGTTCGAAAGATGGCTATTTTCGGCCTGAAAAACATAGGCAAAGAAGCCATGCCAATCCTTAAAACAGTCGCAGGCTTCGAACAAATCGAGATTCGAAACAGCGCGCGAAACGCATTAGCCGGGCTTCTTGAGAAAGAGCAAGGACTTACAAAGAAGGGATATTATACGCAACTGATTGAGCAGGACCCATTCGATGCCAGCGTACCCGAATACCTTGGCCATACAAAGGGGATAGTTAATCAGGGGCGTCCTCACCTGCTGACACAAGAGGTTAAGAAGCTTTATCGAGAGCGTGTGCGTGACAACCCTGATCCTGAACTTGCCTGGCGGTTGGCCACCATCATTCAATATGGGCTTCAGAATACGGAACTGATGTGGGCCGCTCCTACGGACGGCAGCAAAGGACGGTCGCCGCGTGAGGACCCGACGGAGAATTATACTACATTGGCTGAAGTCCTGCAGCTCGGCTTTGATCATGCCGAATCCGGCTCACAACTGCAGCGCCAATTCGGGACAAGCCTGGCCAAATTGCGTCTGCTCCAGGGCGATTGGGACCGGATGAATGCGATGTTACAAAAGTTGGGCCAGGAACCGATACCAAAGGAATCACGACAATGGTTACACGCTCCACCTGTGGATTGGGAAGAAGGTCTGCGTTCGCAGTGGAAGATCGCCGATGAGTCGATGCGCTCGGGCAACTGCAGCCTCGAATTCAAAATTGAGAAAGCTGGCAAAGGACTAAAAGGCGTACACATCCTGGTGAAAAGGGCGCCGGAACCGACAAATGTAATCAATACAAGCATCTCCATCGACACGCTGTTCTTTGCACCGTCTCCCATGAAGGTCACCTTCGGCTCGTTCGGCTACAAAGCCAAAGACCGGCCAATGACCCGCTACGCCGTCAGCGATGAATCAGGAATCGTGCGCTTCGATAAATTGCCATACATCCCTGTCAAAATCGAGGTCCTCGTTCCAACATCCAATTTCCCCGAGGCCGCAAGCAATTGGGACCTCTGGATGGAGGTCGAGCCCGGCAAATTCAAGATCGCCAAAAAGTATGGGGCGGGCGCGATAAATACGCAGGTGCCGCCGGCGGTGGTGGAATTGAAAGAGGGCCAAACGGTTCATTACCCGAACCTCGTGGTGCGGCCGGCCTTTAGCCTGAACGTCAAAGATTGGGACAGGGTGGATATGGACAGCTTCACACTGTCCTGGCAGGGCCTTGCCCCCTCAATGCAGACACAGAACACCGAATACGAGTTGGAAATGTATCTTTCGGCGCCCGGCAGTCCTCACTATCAAGCCACCAATGCGCCGGTAGTCCGGTCAGCCAAACAGCTCACGAAGGACACCCAATGGCCAGTAAGTGCTCAGGGCGTAGGCAATCTACATCTTGAGGCGGGCAACATATATATGTTCGAGCTCAGGGCCATTGACGCGTCCGGCACCATTATCGCCCGATGGCCCAGAACAAGGGTATGGGTGCCCTGGGCCTATCGCCAAAGCAATCCACCTTTCACAGGGCACGATACTTACGCAAACTCACCCATCCACCACGGCCTCTGGCACAGCGGCAGTTTCGGATACGGAGATGGTCGCAAAGAGACACTCAGAGAAAAGGTGGCCCGCTTTCTGCGTGATTATCCCGATGCCTTCGAATATGAGTATGCCCGCATGGGCAAGGCCTGGCTCGATTGGCGCGACGGCGACCGCGAAGGCGCCCGCCGCCGGTTGGAAAAATTAGTCAAAGAACTGCCGAAGGGCAACGTCGCACGCGGAACCGCACTATGGCTGATTCAGCAGATAGATGAAAATAAGGACCCGCCTAAACGCCTGAACTTCGTGCCGGACCGCGAAACAAGCCGTTCCAAAGCGGTTTCACTGCCCGATGAAAAGACCGAGGTGCAGATCGAAGTTGAGCGAAGCAGTGGAGCTTCCGAGGCCACAAGCGCCACGTTGACTGTGCCGGAGGCGGCCAAAACACGGGGAGGAATTTCGGGTGTTGTAGTGAGCTCGGCCACAGGCAAGCCGATTACCGGCGCTTATGTGGGCGTCGGTGACTTCGGCGACTCCGGCGGTTCCAATTATTCAAGGCACCGCTCGCAGGGCTTTCACGACAAGACGAAAACGGATGAGAAAGGCCGCTTCGAGCTCGATGGGCTTGCCTTTACCGACGACCATCCTTATTTGAAGGTTCACCCGCTTGTTGTCACTCATCCGGATTTTGTTCGGCACGATGAAAAGATTGAGCTGCCCCGTGATGGACCGGCACCTGATGTCAAAGTCAGCCTCAGGCCCGCAGCCAAAATAGATGTCACGATTGTGGATGCCCAGGGCAATCCTCTTAAAGGGCATTGGCTGCTGCGTCTGGAAGCCTTGGATGGTCGTCGCTTCATTTCGCCGGGTAGTGACCCGCACTTGTCGTCATTTGCGTCCAGCGTGTGGATGAAATTGCCGGACCTCCGCAGGAACATGGGTACTTCAGAGGGATTTTCATTTACCGAGTTGGACACAGGCGAATACTTGATCGAAGCAATCCGGCTTCATCTGGTTGATAAACCAACACCGCAGAAGATATGGGAATCCTCAATAACTTACCACGGAGCAATTGCGAAGCTCAAAGTAGAAGCTGGCCGGACGAAGCAAGTTCAGATAAAACCTGCGAATCATCAAACCGCAGTAACGCTTAAGATGCCGGAATCACCTGAAATGTTTTCCGGTAAGCAGGAAATTCCACGGCTGCTAACCATAAGCCGCAAACTCGGGCTTATGTTGTGGGATACTAATAAGGCGTATGGCCTTGAAGACCCTCGCCTGGGACGTCTGCAGAAAAATGCCTTCTTTTACACCTTAGTCCCGGATAGCGGTCTTTTCACGATCAAAAACCTCCCGCCGGGCAGCTATTGCGTTTTCGCAGGTCCGGTTATGTGCATGAGTGCAGCTAAGGTGGACGTTGTCCGTGGTCGCCAGACAACAATCCAAATTCCCAAAGTCCAGTTCGACGGCACGGCGGCTTCCGTTGGTGTTTGGACTTTTGACAGAAAGGTCAAACTCGAAACCAGAGACTACAGTGTTTCCGAGCTTTGTGAGCTTCTGACTGAAATAACCCAGTCCAATCCCCGTATAATTGCGGACTCTTCAATCGAGAATGTAAAGCTCAGGTTTGACAAAGGCGAGATGTCAATTTGGGATGTTCTGGAGAAGCTCTATCTGGACAAAGGATGGAAAGTAGATGAGGGCGAAGAAAAGACACTGATTATCCAGCCTGCCGAGGAAAACCGAGCACAGACTGATGTTGAAAAGCCGGGCGAAAAATTCTCGCAATTGATGGGCGCCGATTTGCCGGACTCGGTACAAAATGTAAAATTTCTCTCGGGCAGCTTTGATGTAGCCAGTAAGACATGGATAAAGTTTGACATACCACTTTCAGATTTGAAAAACCTGCTTACAAAATCTGCCAAACTCCCTGATTTTCCCGATTTGCATAAAAATCCTAAGATTCAGAAGGATATGGACGCGGTATCCAGGGATTTTAATATTGAATGGTGGAAATCGGATGAATTAGAAAGTCCCGTTTGTGCTGCATGGATAAAAAGCAGTAGGATTAAGGGCCATCCAGGAGACTGGATGGTTAATATCTTAAATATGTGCTGCTCTCAGTTAAATAATAATTTAATGCGTGTTTATATAAGTTTCTATTCACACGATCATAGCTTCTCATTGATCAATCCTGATGTGGAAAGAGAAATTGAAGACCCCGAAGTATGGTCGCAGGAATTGGCTGGCGATGTCTTCGCCGCTGTAAGAGCAAACGACAACAACAAGTTAAAAGCTTTGACTGTGGACAAAGGGCTTTTGACCGAGCTGCAAGGATACAGAAGAGATTTTGATTGTTCCGGTTTTAAGAAAATGGTGCATTACCAAAAGGCAGACCGTTGTTTTGTTATTATTTCACCGGTACGGCATAAAGATGGAAAGGGTCCTGGCCGGGAAATTCGGTTTGGCTTTGAGTTAGAGCAACGCGCCTGGAAAGCCTGTTCTATGGGAACCGGCAGTATTGGAACTTATGTTGATTTTCTAAAAAAAGAAGGCTTTAATGTGTTTTCAGAAGTTGAAATTACAAGAGAATTTCCTGACACATCGCCACTGAACTCTGCTAATAATTCTACTTTGCAGGTAGATGTTGAAGGGGCGGGCAAAAACGCTAACATGGAGACGCAGACACTTTCATTTGACCCGGTGGTTGACTGCGTTGTGCATGCGATTGATACCGAAAAAGATTCATTTATCGATTTTGACACCGGTAAATACTTTAACACTCCAAAGAAGAGATGGTTGTTGTTTGATTTCGACGTGCGGAATCGTCACCATAGAGTTGAATGGGCAAAGAAAACGGGGGCCGACGCTGCAGTTAGATATTCGACAGGAGGAGGCACCTTGGTTATGCTGTGGTCTTATGACGTGGCTGCAAAGAAAGTTGAACCCTATAATTGGCAGGACCTGCGTGCTGAACAGGTTGTTCAGTACCTATCAAAAGCTACCCACTTTGTTGAGGAGGATCTTGGACACGGCCACCTCAGGCAGGAACCGCCGGATACTACTCATATCTTCAGAACTCGCGAGGGTGGAGTTGGAATCATCCAAATTGCCGGGTTTACCAACAATCCAAAGGGTGTAAAAATCCGGTATAAGATGGTGCAAAAAGAGTCGGCAGGGAAGACCAATGTGAAGGTAGGGGGATTGAAGGGGACAAGCTGACAACCTTGCGCAGAGCATTCCCGTGCTTGTTTTGGGTAATGACGGATTTTATCCGAACTTGTAGTGCTTCGTTACCGCTTCGGTGACCTGCCACGTGCACTCCAGGTCCTCGGGAAAAACCACAAGGTCGCCGGCGGCGAAACTTACCGAGTCTGTGCCATTTGAAAGGTTAATGAGGTCAATATATCACTGAAGATTTAAAGGTCTTAACTGAAAGGAGCACAAAATGAAAACTTCAATCCGAACAATTACTGCACTTATCGTTGTCAATAGTTTAGTGGCGTCAAGTTTTGCCTTGGCAGCCATCTCTTCTGAAGAGAAAGTCCTGGAAGCACGCCCATCTTCAGGACTCAAGGTGACCATCCCGAAGCAGCCGGAAGGATTCGAGAAAGATACGCGATATATAGGAGAGCAGAGAACCCGCTCCGAAGGCGACCTGGACTATGTTGTGTGCACCAAAGCGTTCCATGACGGGCAGCGCCTGTACACTGATAGGGCCTATACGCTGGTTGGGGTGCCTGAGAAATATCGGTCTCTAACTTACATTCGGACCTGCCAGGACGACAAAAGCGCCCGGCGGAATTTCAACCTCCCCCTGGAAGTGAATACTCCTGTGATGGTATATGTGGCCAGCGACGACCGGCTGAAAGAAAGGCCCGCCTGGCTTAGTGCCTTCAGGGACACAGGTGATGACTTTACATCCAACGATTCCCATGCCCCGCGTTACAGCATCTTTGCCAAAGCTTTCCCAAAAGGAAGGGTCATCCTCGGGCCGAACAATGGTGTCATGCTCTCGTGCATGTATCTTGCGATGATCGAAGAATTGCAGGCCCCGTTTTCGAAGCCCATTGTGTTTGCCACATGTGACAAGACCGAAGGCAGAGCACCTTTTAAAGTTCAGTTTCAAGGTTCCATGTTAAGTGACGATAGAACCGTCGCCAAATACCAGTGGGACTTTGTAGATGGTTCGGAAAAGTCTGCCGAGGTGAATCCCGTACACACATACACGAAGGCCGGGTCGTACATTGCCAGGCTATTACTCGAGGATTCGACCGGCGAGATTCATCAGGCACAGGTGGGCATCGAGGTCTATCCTTCGATTATAGATACGTATATCATGGCATTCACGGATTTATACGAGAGATTGGGAAGTAATTATCCGTGCTTTGCGTTGAAAGGTATTGACTGGGCAGCAGTTGGCGCCGAATTGCTTCCGCGAGCTAAGGAGGTAAGGACAAACGAAGAGTTCGGCTTGCTTTGTATGGAGCTTGTGGCGCGTCTGGAGGATAGCCATGCATATCTAATGGAAGGCTCTGCCAAGCTGCCGGAAGTCTTGTCTCCGCAGTGGGACCCGGGATTTGCATGTTTGATTGATAATCGCGGAAAACCAGTTGTCTATTACGTAGACAGAGATGGACCAGCTAAAAAAGCGGGAGTCAAAGTCGGGATGACCGTCCTGTCCGTCAACGGCGAATCAGCTGGGAAATACTTGGAAAAGCGTATGAGGGAGATGAGAAAATACAGCGGTTATTCGAGCGAACGCTATATGCTCTACCATGCCGCTCAGTGGCTCGGCATGCAGGCCGACCGAGGCGCTGCTGTCGAGCTTCAGATGCAGGATGTCGCCGGCAAAACACACTCCTTCAAGGTGCCCGCAACGCTTGGTATTCGCTACCTGCCAAGGCGGCCTGTCCAGGTTCCCGGCACCTCAGATACTGCAAATGTATCGTGGGCAAGGCTTGGTGATGACATTGGGTACATCTACGTGCGGAGAATCGGAGACGACCTAATAGACAAGCTGGATAAGGCCGTCGGAGAACTCAAGAATGCTCGCGCGATGATTATCGACGTGCGGGGCAACAACGGCGGTGGTTTTGATTCGCGACGGTCGCATATCAACTTCATGACAGACGATGCATCCGAACACGATCGGCCGAAGTTCAAAGGGCCGATTGTATTGTTGACCGATTCACGATGCATCAGCGCCGGTGAAGGCTGGGCATCTTGGTTCATCGCCAACAAACGTGCACGCGTATTCGGGGAAGCAACCGCTGGGGCATCGGCCCGTAAGATAGTCTACGCACTGACCAACGATTTGTACAAGGTCCGCTACCCCGTCAAGGCCTATACGGGTTTTCTGGATAGACCCATCGAACGACGCGGGCTGGAGCCGGATGTCCCCGTAAAACAAAACGCCCGGGACTTGGCAGCCGGTCGCGATACGGTGCTTGGAGCGGCGAAACGATATCTTTTGGAAAAAGCGCTATCTCTGGGCAAAGGATAGAAAGTCGTTGAGAGACAGGAAAAAACGCTGATTATCCGGCCGGGGGTAAAGAGCATTGTGCCGGTCGAGAATTAAAGGGAACAAGCTGGCAACTTTGCGCAGAGCATCCCCCCTGCTTGTTATGGGTAATTAAAGGTTTTATCCGAACTTGTAGTGCTTCGTTACCGCTTCGGTGACCTGCCACGTACACTCCAGGTCCTCGGGGAAAACCACAAGGTCGCCGGCGCCGAAGCTTACCGAATTCGTGCCGTCCGTAACCGTAACTTTGCCTTCGAGCAAAAGGCAGGTTTCTTGTTCTGTGTATGCCCAATCAAAAGTGCTCGGTTCACATTTCCAGATTGGCCAGACCTTGCAGCCTTCGGCCTCTTCATCGGAAGGCTTTTTGACTATCACATCTTTTACGCTTGGCATATCATTTTGCTCCTTTGACTATTATCGATTTAGGTTGTATTATACCCTGCCGAGCATATTTGGGAATATAGAATAGGATTTTTTATTAAAAGTCAGAACGTTGTGGAGCAAGGGCAGCTTAAGAAATTCAGGGTCTGGTTTAGTGATTATGTGGCCGGCTTTTACGGCAGCGACGAGTACATCAATGCCAATTTGAAGCTAAAAAAAGACCACACTCACCGGACCTGCGAAGAGATACTGTATTTGGCTAAAGAGCTGGGCCTGTCCGGCAATCAAACGCGGATAGCTGAGGCGATTGCACTTTTTCACGACATAGGCCGCTTCGAGCAGTTTGTTAAATACCGGACATATAATGACCCCAGAAGCGTAAATCATTGTCTGCTGGGCTTGGAGGTTCTCCGACGGACAAAGGTGCTCGGTGAGGTAGATGCGCCCCAGAGACAATTGATAGAAAAAGCGATTGAATATCATGGCTCAAGAGAGCTACCGAAAGATTTGGACGGCAAGTGTCTGTTGTTTTCAAAATTGATTCGAGACGCTGATAAGATAGATGCACTCAAGGTCGTTACCGGTTACTACAGGCTTTACGCCGAAAATCCCCGGGGCTTTAAGCTGGAGCTGGAGCTTCCGGATGGGCCGGGATATTCTGATGAAGTGGTTAAGGGGCTTCTGCGTGGCCGACGCATAGATTACAGCGAGCTGTGGACGTTGAATGATATGAAGCTTTGCCAGCTTGGATGGGTCTACGATGTGAATTTTGCCGCGACCCTCAAACGGATAAGGAAACGCAAATTGCTCCAGGCGATGGTTGACTTTTTGCCCAAAAGCGAGGATATTGAAAGAGTAAAAGAAAAGATTTTTGAGTATGTTGATCTTAGAATTGTGCAGGAAACAAGTAACAAGGAGAAGTAAGATGAAGGAAGGCACTATTATGGAAGCGGTATTACAGACAAATATAGCAGGTGTTCAGCCGAGCCGGGGCAAGGTCCGCGATATATACGATTTGGGCGATAAGCTCCTTATTATTGCCACAGACAGGATAAGTGCCTTCGATGTGGTTATGGCCAACGGTATTCCCTGCAAAGGAATAGTCTTGACGCAGATTTCTCGCTTCTGGTTCGATTTTCTAAGTGGTGATATTGAGCATCACCTGATTAGTGATGAAGTAGCGGATTTCCCGGAGCCCTTTTGTAAGCATACCGAGCTGTTAGCCGGACGGAGTATGCTGGTCAAAAAAGGTGATGTTCTGCCGATAGAGTGTGTCGTGCGCGGCTATTTGGCCGGTTCGGGTTGGATTGAATATAAAGAAAGCGGCACGGTCTGTGGCCAGAAGCTCCCCGCCGGTTTAAGACAGTGCGAAAAGCTGCCGGAGCTTATTTTCACACCGGCCACAAAGGCCGAGAGGGGAACACACGATGAAAATATTAGCTTTGAGCGGTCCGTCGATATCATAGGCGAGGAGTCAGCCGGCTACGTGCGGGATAAGAGTATAGAGATTTTCAAAAAGGCAAGCGCCTATGCCGAAAGCAGGGGCATAATCCTCTCCGACACGAAATTTGAGTGGGGTGTTGTTGATGGCAAAATTATTCTGGTCGATGAGGTCTTGACACCGGATTCTTCCCGCTTCTGGCCTGCCGACAAATATGAGGCCGGCAGGGACCAGGAGAGTTTCGATAAGCAGTTTGTCCGCAATTACCTTGAGAGCATAAATTTCGACAAATCAGGCCCTGGCGTTGAGCTGCCCGACGACATCAGGCAAAAAACCAGCGACAAGTATATCGAGGGTTACGAGCGGCTCACCGGCAAAAAATTCCAAAAAGAAGCAACCTGATGGGGTGGGTCTTGTGGGTAAGCTGCCAGAGTTAAATTTTCCCGCCGATATCGACTGGCGTCGTTGGATTGAACGCTGGGACAAAATGCAGGACCGTTATCTGCTGCGTCGAAAAGAACGGTTTGAATTGATGGTTCGGCTGATCGCTTATACGCAGCAAGCGGTCTCAGGTGTTCTGGACGTCGGCTGCGGCACGGGCAGTTTGATGCTGCCGATTCTGGAAAGATTCCCCGATGCAAAAGTTTATGGCATTGATTTTGACCCGACACTGCTTGTACTTGCAGAAAAAAGATTGAGCAGGTTTGGCGAGCGTGTCCACCTTATCCAAACGGACTTGCGGGATGAATCCTGGCTAAAGCTCGTTCCTGCTCCAATGGATGCGGTCATCTCAGCTACCGCCTTGCACTGGCTTAACCCACATCAGTTAGAGCAGTTTTATAGTCAGCTTGGCCGGCTTCTTCGTCCGGGCGGCATCTTTCTCAATGCAGACCATGTTCGTAGCAGTGACTCAGATATCCAAAAAGAATGGGAGCAGCATAGAGAACAGATGTGCAGACAGCAAGCCGACCCCGGTGCGGATGACTGGGAAGGCTTCTGGGATGCGTATGGTCAGGTACTTAAGATTGACATTGAGCAATTTCGCAGCAAGTTGACAGGACCGTGGGAAGGCTCGGAGCAGGGACTGCCCCTTGAATGGCATTTTGAAAAGCTCAAAGCCGGCGGTTTTGAAGCGGTCGATTGTTTCTGGCGACTGGATTGTGACGCAATTTACGGAGGCATTCGTCGCTGAAATCGAGCACCACGTGGACTGTTCAGGAAAACCACCGGGAAGACATGAGTTAGCTGACACTTGAATAAAAGACTTGCCACATTTCGATGGATGCAGCTTTTGGTGCTTGCGGGCGTTCATTTCCTGATCGATATGTTCGCCGGTATGCTGCCCGCCATCCTGCCGGCAATCAGGGCCGAGTTCACATTGAGCCTGTTCCTGGCTGGCATCCTTTTGGTCGTGTTGAATATGACCAGCAATGGCGTTCAGGTACTGACCGGCCATACACGTGCTGATAAGCGCAGGCCTTTGTTGTTGCATCTTGGGCTGATATTGGCCGCCAGTATTTGTCTGCTGGGTGTGTTGCCGAGGTCAGGTGGTGCCTTTGCCGCACTGCTTTTCCTGGCTACGGTCAGCGGCTGCGGGATAGCGATAGTGCACCCCGAAGCGCTGCGGGCTGTTCACCGGCTTAAGCGGATTCGGCCGGCGGTCAGCACTGCGGTTTTTATGGCCGGAGGTTTTCTGGGATACGCAAGTGGGGGAGCGGTCTCGACTGTTCTTGTGTCCCGATTCGGTCTGCCGGGTTTGTATCCTCTAATTCTTTGTCCCGCTGTCGGTATTTTGATGGTCATATTCTTGAGAATCCGCTTGGCCGTTGAGCACGGAGCAAACAGTGCAAATAGGGTGGGGACGGATAAGAACCGGTTGCCTTTCTGGCTTATATTTGCTATGGCTATGCCGGCAGCTATTTCTACGCTCATTCTTGCTTCGCTGCTGCCGACGGTACTCAATGAGCTTGGTTTTGAGCTTACTTTTGGTGGATTCTCGTTAACGATGTTTGGTCTGGGAGGGGCGGTGGGCTCGTTTGTGTGGGTAGGTATTGCTCATAAGAAAGGCGAGCTTCCCTGTTCAATTGTCGCACTTCTTCTTGCGGTTCCTTTCCTGGTGGCTTACGTGATATTGATAGATAACAAAATGGCTATATGGATGCTGTTTGGTGTCGGCTTTTGCGCAATCTCTGCTTACATATTGATGATTACCCTGGCCAGGGCCGCCACAGGGCCCAACCTCGGACAGCGAATGGGATTTATGGTAGGCGGAACCTGGGCACTGGCAAATATAGTTTTTATGGCATTGCTGCCTGTAGCACAACATTTCGGTACGAATATCATCCTGAAATTTGTGCCTTTGGGTTATGTGTTTTCGGCCGCTTTTGGACTTTTAATTATGTTCAAGCTCCACAGGCCGGCCCCTGCGAAATGACCGCCTGCGTTGCAGGGCCACCAAAAGACCGTTGAAAAGCCATTTCGACTGTTTTCCCTAAATACCCGCTCAGTTGTATATTTTCAGAAAAACTTTTACACAAAATCTCCTCCGGGCTGTTATTATTAAATGGAAACTGAACATGTTCAGATTTATGGAATGTTAGTTAAAGCGTAGGAAATGAAGTATTCAAAGCGAGCGGAAATCTTTAGACAGGTAAAAGCCGACTATATCGACTTCCTGTCCTCGGTTCTCTGGAAACTGACCGGCGATAGGGAGCTTTTCACCGAGGCGATGCAGTATTCGCTGTTAGGAATGTGGCGGCACGTCGAGAAGCTAAACGGCAGGCAGGCAGGCTCTTACATCTACAGGATTGCCCTGACCGCAAACTCAAAGGCGTGGCGAAACAGGGTCGGCAGGAACAGCCAAATCAACGAAAGCCATCTCGGCGTCGCAGAAAGCCCGGATGAGAAAGTCACCAACAGCGAATTGGCCGCGAAGGTCAGACAGGCTGTAGCTCAACTTCCGGCAAAACAGTCAAAGGCCATAGTCATGCGATACTTCCAGCAGCAGGATTATAGTGATATCGCCCTGCAGTTGAACTGCACCCAGGCTGGAGTAAGGTCGCATGTATCCAGGGCAATTGCTACTTTGCGAAACAAGTTGGCCGGTTTGACGGATTAGGAGAAATAAAATGAAACCGGATAGTATTGAAAAAATCCTGAACAAGTTAGGCACAGAAGATGTGCCCCCCGAAGCACGCCAAATCGCTCAGAAAATGTCGGAAGATTTCAGCAAGACTTTGATACGACCGAGACAACATATTTTCTTGGAGTATATCATGAAAAGCAAAATAACAAAACTGGCCGCTGCGGCGGTGATAATTGTAGCCGTACTTGTTGGACTGCACTTTGTTGGCAATCCACTTGCACCAACGGTGACATGGGCGAAGGTCATTCAGCCTATCCTAAATGCTCAGACCGCAACACTTGATATATTAATTGGCTCACAGGAGAATCAACATGTGATTCATGATGAAGTTATGGGTTCACGCATCCGAAGAACCTTTTCCGATGTAAATCATTCGGAAATCATTATTGACCTCGAACAGCAAAAAATGTTGACATTTGAGCACGCAACGAAAACGGCTGTTTTTATCGAGCTTGGAGGCCTTGATAACTTTAAAAATTACCTGGAAGAGTTACAAGATTTAATCATTAGGTTACAGGACAACCCTGATTTCCAGGTCGAAGACAGAGGTTTGCAGAAAATTGAAGGGCGAGATCACATTGTTTTTGTCGCTGAAAGCCAGAAAGAGACAATTACAATTTGGGCTGACCCGGAAACAGCTCTGCCGACACGTATCGAACAGAAAACTCCGAATATGCAAATTGTGTGCGACAACTTGCAATTTGACGTCGTGCTTGACGAATCGCGGTTCAGCATGAAAGTTCCTGATGATTATACGATTCAGAATGCAGGAATAGATTTTAGAAAAAACAACGAGAGCGATTTTATTGAAACATTACGTATATGGGCCGAAATCATTGAGGATGGCCATTTCCCCGATAGCATTAACCTTGAGGATGTTGTGAAGGTTGGGCCTAAGTTCGAGCAAGGATTAAAACGAGCAAATCTTACGGAACAGCAGCAACTTAAAGTTGCAACGCGATTTGGACAGGGACTGGTGTTTATCCGCTTTTTCAAAGGCCAGGGCAAATGGCACTGGAATGGAGTCGGCGTAGAGCTTGGTGATGCAGAGACTCCCATTTTCTGGTACCGCCCCGAAGACTCCGAAACGTATCGAGTTATCTATGGCGATTTGCATGTCGAGGATGTCGCACCGGAGGGTCTGCCTGAGCCAATCCCGGCAGAGGAGACAGCCGAAGCGAGCATAGGTTATCAGAAATGGTCGAAATCTGAGTTCGTCGGCACTCAGGAAGACTTGTGGTACATTGAGGCATCGGGTGATATCGGTGTGCGTTCTGACCTGACGCTCCTGAAAGGACCGGAAGGCACAAACGTCATTCCCATAAGTCTGCCCTATGCCGGTGGTAAGCTGACATCGGTGACACTGGATAAGGTTGCTATCCCATTTAGACAAATGGACACAGGCCGGTACGAGCTCGAGCTACCTCTGGAGAAGCTCTTCGCTGGCCAAACGAAGATTAGATGTAAGTGGACTCTGTCTTTAGATATGCTCGAAAAAGTCGATAAAGTCGATTATGGCTACCGAACCGTATTAAAGAGTCTGATACCAGTCGTTTCCTACAGGCTTAGGGTCTCACTGGCACCTGACAGCGGTTTTGAATTTACGAAAGACACTTCAAAGAAGTGGATTGTTCCATTTACCTTCAATGCGCCCAACCCTCACGACCATTTTGGTTCCTGTGGCATCCAAATTCGAAAACGCGATTAAGTTTATTGTAGAAGCTGGCTGAGGCCGGGCTTTTTCGCTCGGCCTTTTTTTCTGCGCTTTTGGGATAGTAAAAGCTGCACTTTCCAAAAAATAGATTATTTAACGCCAATTCCAAGGGCTTATTACCGGGACCTCAAAAACCGGGCAAATTATTATGATTGTCTAACTTTTTAAAATTGCTGCAATAAAAGGGTCTGCGTGTGCGTCCTTATTATGTGGATGTAAGTAGTTCAACTGTAACTGTTTAATTGTTTGGAGGTCAGTATTATGAAGAAGTATCTGATATCAGCCGTTGCCGTTTTGGTCGTTCTGACGGCGGCCTGGGCCGCATTCGGCCAGCGCGAAGGAGGCGCCGCCAGAAGTCGTGGCGAAGGCACTGAAAGACGGGAGAGGTCTCAGAATCTCTCTGCCGAAGAGAGAGCCAAAATGAGGGAAAGATTCCAGAACATGTCCGAAGAAGAAAGGGAAAAGGCCAGGGCCCAAATGCGTGAAAGATTTGGCGGAAGAGGCCAACGCTTGGGGCGTGAAGACCAATTGAAAGCAATTGAAGACGTTGAAAAGCAACTTGCGAACCTGAAAAAAGCCATACAGGCACAGCCAACCGAGCGAAGGTCATTTCGTGACTTGTCCGAAGAAGAAAGAACCAAATTGAGAGAAGAGTCTACGAAGGCCCGTGAGGAACGAAACAAAGCATATAAAACGATTATAACGCAAATTGCGAGACTGCAAGGCCAAAGGGAACCGGCGGAAGGCGAGGAACTACTCATAATTAACACCGCCCAACTGAAGCCCATTCAAGAGCTTGCGGTCAAAGAAAAAGCCACGGAAACGGCCCAGCGTCTCGAAAGGCTGATGAGTAGAGGCAGAGGCAGGGGTGGCTTTGGAGGTGGAGGCAGGCCGCCGACAGGAACGAGGACGACGCCAACCACGCCGGGTACTACAGGGAGTACACGGCGTCCACCGCGTCCACCAACGCAATAGAAAGCGAACGTCGATAATCCAGCCAGGGACCAGGGTTTGTACTACAAAACTTTGATGGCTGTGTAGTTAAATAGTAACGGATTTGAAGTTGTGTTATGCGACCTGCTCCGGTAGTTACCGGAGCAGGTCGTATGCGCACTAAGTACACTCAATATCCGAAAGTATACGGCAATTATGACCCAAATTGGGCAGGTAAAGTCTCTTCGATTTGCTGGTTTTCATCCTTGCCTGATAAATCCGAGCGGGGTATAATCAAGCACTAATTTTCCGAGTGGGAAATTAGTCGAATTGTAAAATTTTAACTTGTTTTGGAGGTCAGAATTATGAAAAGGTACCTAATATTAACTGTCGTTGCTGTGATGGTTCTGTCATTGGCCTTGCCTGCCCTCGGCCAGCGCGAAGCCGGAGAACGCAGGCGCCCCGCCGAAGGCCGTGAAAGAAGGGCAGGGTCTCAAAATCTCTCTCCTGAAGAAAGAGCCGGATTAAGAGAAAGACTGCCCCAGATGTCGGAGGAGGAAAGGGAACAGTTCAGAAACCAGATGCGTGAAAGATTTGTCTCAGGACGCCCGGGCATGGACAGTGAAGGACAGAGGAGAATGTCTGAAAGATTTGAACAGCAGGTTGCCGAATTGAGAGCAAAGCATGAGGAAGCCGTCGGTGAGCTCAAAGCGATTCGCGAGCTGGCGCTAAAAGAGAAAGCTAAGAAAACGGCTGCTCGTCTCGACAAGCTCATCCAGAAGCACGAGGAGAAACTTGAAAAAGAACTCGCTCAAGTGGAGCAAAGACGTGAGAGATTCGAGAAAATGTGGAGGGACCGGCCTGGACCGGCCGGAAGGGAAAGACCCAAGCAACCGGAAGCCGGCAGGGAAAGAGTCGACCGGCCGGAAGCCGGAAGGCCCGCTCCGCCGTTTGAGCTAAATAGCTTTGACGGAAAAACTGTACGCCTTTCAGACTACAGGGGAAAAACCGTCGTCCTGGAGTGGTTCAATTTCGAGTGCCCGTTTGTTAAGCACCACTACGGCTTGCCAAAGACGATGATAAAGCTGGCAAACAAATACAAGACCAAAAACGTCGTCTGGCTTGCCATAAACAGTACCAGCCATACAACAGAACAGGCAAATATAGACTTTGCTAAAGAAAATAAGCTGGCTTACCCAATACTTGATGACAGGTCAGGCAAAGTCGGCCATGCCTATGGTGCCCAGACAACGCCCCACATGTACATCATAAATCCCAGAGGACGAATCGTCTATGAGGGCGCAATGGACAATGCACCGATGGGCAAAGCGAAGGACACTGTAATCAACTATGTTGATGAGGCTTTGGCAGGCTTGACCACCGGTAAAGAGATAAGCACCGCCAAGACCAAACCCTACGGCTGCTCCGTGAAGTACCCGTGATAGGACCGGCTTTCTCCCAAAAGCCAGCTCAAATATATGCTGCAACCAGGGGTCGGCAGTAACACGCTGCCGGCCCTTGTTTTTTCCCCGCCTTGTAAGACCACAGGCCCGATGACCAGAAAGTCAGACCCCTCCGGCCCAAAATCTCTGCAGTATTATACCAGCCACAATGAGGACCAGCCCTGTCACTGTTGACAAGAGTATCTCTTCGCCGACAACAAAAGAAATCACAACGAGTGCAAAGAACGGGACCAAATAGATTAAGTTGGCAACGTGTGCCGTTGTCTTCGATAGCCTTAATGCCTTTAGCCATATCAAAAAAGTAATGCCCAATTCAAATAATCCAACGTAGATTGCACCAAGAATTCCATTGCGATTTGGGATTTTTACTTTTGCAAAAAGCAGCATCGCCGCAAATATAAAGATGGTCCCAAATATAAAGTTTAGAAACAGTCTGACTGCTTCATCACATTTATCTTTTACGTTATAAATCCAGAATAGTGCCCAGATTACCGAGCTGCTTGACGCCAACAATACTCCCGTAGTGTTTGTAAACCGAAATCCCAAGATGTCTCCCTCTGTTGCAATTACAAACACGCCGATAAAGCTGATAACTATTGCAATAATGCTCTTTGGCTTGATTCTTTGATGCAGTATCGGCATTGACAACAAAACAAGCATTATAGGCCAGATGAAATTTAAAGTTACCGCCTCCTGGGCCTTCAGTAGCGAATATGCTTTGAGCAGGATAGTGTAGTAAAGGAAAGGATTAAGAAAACCTAACAGGGCGGAACGCAAATAGTCTCTTTTCGAGAGAGTTTTGAGTAAACTTAGCTTTTTCAGAAACAGTAAATAAAGGAACAGAAAAACGGATGCAATAATTGAGGCGTAAAACAAAAGGCCAAAGACATCCGTATAGCGCAGGGAAATCTTGAAAGCCGAAGCAATCGTGGACCACAACAAAACCGCAACACAAGCATAAAGATAAGCCTTTTTTTGTTTTTCCATATTCAAGCAGATTTTATGTTCATATCGCTGGCACTTACTTCAACCGGTTAATAATATTTACTCAGAATGAAAGAGTCTAAAAAGAAGACGCCTATAGTCCATGCGAGGAAATATATCAAAGCGCGTTTCGCTTTTCTGGCTAGGCGCGCAAGTTCAGGATCGTTGCCGCGCTTATCCTCTATTAATTCCCTCAGCGTCCTTGCCCCGACAGACCATGGATACATTTGCCACTCATGCGACCAAACGATCTCACCCTCTTCAGGGTAGTGCCTTTTAACGTATCTTTTAAGTCTCTGGTCATAGTACACGCCCCTGAACAATAAAAAAATCCCGCCTCCCCCCCACACAAGCAATGAAATTGTATCTATATCCATCGGAGGTTCTTCTAAAGCCCTAACTTTTCGGATATTTCCTGCATCGCTTTAAGGACCGTTTCTATCAGCTCCCTTAGCTCGATGCCGAGTTCCTCAGCCCCTCGCTCGATTATTTCCCTGTCCACGCCGGCGGCAAAAGTTTTCTCCTTCCATTTCTTCATGACCGACCGGACCTTAACATCTGCTAATTTCTTCGACGGTCGAACAAGCGCAACTGCTATAACCAAACCGGTAAGTTCGTCAACAGCGTAAATGCACTTCTTCAAAATCGTATCGCGATTTGTCTCCGTGTGCTCGGCGTGGGCTAAAATTGCGACCGTCAATTCATCGCTGAATCCCTGCTCTTTCAGATATTCTACGCCTTTGAACGGATGGTCGCCCACGTCGGGATACTTTTCATAATCGAAGTCGTGAAGAAGTCCGACAACGCCCCATTTCTCCGGGTCCTCACCGAATTTAGCCGCGTATGCCCTCATCGCCGCCTCAACAGCATACGCGTGTTTTCGCAGGTTTTTGTTTTTGGTCCACTCCTCTAAGATTTGCTCTGCTTCACTTCTGTCCGGCCATCTGTCCATAATTTGACCCCTTACCCTTTCTGCTCTTCAAAATAATGCAAGATGAAATAATGCTACCGCACCAATACGCGGTTTACAACTTAAAAAGCTGGATTCCAACCCCCCTATCGGATAAGCTATGCAGAATAAAGATGAACATCACTGCCGGCTTAAGAAAACAATCGAGCCGCGCAGCGAGGGCCGCTATGAAAGTACTCTTTGTACGAACTCCGAGATACGTTTGGCCGTTCAATAGCGAGACAAGTGCGTTTTGGCAGCCTCTTGGTTTCATGTCCCTTGCAGGCCGGCTTGAAGCTGCCCGCCCTGACTTTTCTATCAGGATAATTGACTGTGCGGCAAGCAAGATAGGATGGAAAACCCTCTTTTCCACTCTCGATTCCGACTCACCGGATGTAATCTGTCTCGGCGAGGAAACCGTCTCATCACACGAAGCAATACGGCTGGCCCATTATGTCAAAGAACAACACCCGGAAACCATTATTATCGCAGGCGGGGTATTTTTTAGCAACGCAGCGGAGCAGTCCCTTGGAGATGGCTTCATAGATTACATCGTCCATGGCGAAGGCGAAATCACCCTTTTGGAACTGCTCACCGCAATCGCCGATCGGCGGGACATCAAAAGCATCAAAGGCATATCTTATAAACCGGATGGCCAAATCATCAGGACCACAGACAGGCCTCCAATACCCGATATGGATTCTCTGCCGATGCCTGCATGGTCGAAAGTACCGATGCATCTCTACGGCCTTGGCTCAAAAAACCACCCGTCTCTGGTTTCAATAGAACACAGTCGCGGCTGCACCGACAATTGCAGCTTCTGCACACTCTGGAAGCACATGGGAAAGCCCTCCAGGGATGGCAAAACAATAAAGCCCTATTATCGCACAAAGTCTCCCGAAAGGTCTTTGGAGGAGGTCGCAAGACTTGTCCGCGATTTCGACAGA
>DATLBB010000061.1:0-11312 GCA_035527155.1 Sedimentisphaerales bacterium | reverse complement strand
GAGGACAAGCCCTGGGAGCCGCGTTATGATAATCTTTACGCCAATGTTGTCTACGACAGAGAGGAAGACCTTTACAAGTGCTGGTACAGCCCGTTTATCATCGACGAGAGGACGAGCGAAACGCCGCCTGAGAAGCGCAATCCCGAATCTCAGAATTACATGAAGGCCCGGCCTAATCATCGAGAGATGGGCGTTTGCTACGCCGTTTCCAAGGACGGTATCCGCTGGGAAAAACCCGAACTCGGCCTGGTCGAGTTCCAGGGCAGCAAAGAAAACAATCTCGTCTGGCGAGGGCCACACGGGGCGGGTGTATTCAAGGACCTTTACGACCCGGATCCGAAGCGTCGATACAAGATATTCTTCAAGGGAAAGATAATCTCTGTGGCGTTCTCGCATGATGGGCTCCATTGGGGCAAAGCCATTGAATGTCCGGAAGCCAATGTCCGCGGCGACACACACAATAATGCCTTCTGGTCCCCGACGCTCGGCGAGTATGTTGGAATCACCCGGACGTGGGCCCGTCCTCGTGGGCGACAGGTAGCAAGGACATCCAGTAAAGACTTCCTCAAATGGACCAAGGCGGAAGTTGTGCTCGAGGGTTTGGAAGACCATCTGCAAACGTACGCTATGCCCGTGTTCTACTACGCCGGCGTCTACATCGGCTTGCCTGCTATCTATAATTCCAGCACCGACCGTACTCACACCGAGCTTACCTGGAGCACGGACACGGTCAAATGGCATCGAATTGATCCCGGCAGTCCATTGATTGCCAACAGCCCCGAGAAAGGCCAGTACGATTGGGGATGTGTATACGCAGCTGCATACCCGGTCTTTTTGAAAGATGAAATCCGCCTTTACTACGGCGGCAGTGACGACAAGCACTTCGGCTGGCGTAATGGATATTTCTGTCTCGCGACTCTTCGGCCGGACGGCTTCGCCGGTTATGAGCAAATCTCAAGGGATTCCTCAGCCTTTGTCTTCACCAAACAGCTGCTTTACACAGGGCGGCCACTTGCTCTCAGTGCTGACATTCAGGAAATCGGATTCGTAAAGACAAGACTCCTCGATGACAGTGGAGTAGAACTCGCCCAAGCCAAACCTCTCAGGCAAACTGTTACGGACACCAAGGTGGAATGGCAAAAGAGATTTGCAACCAATACTCTCAAAGGCAAAACGATTCGGATAGAATTCGAATTAAGAAATGCAAAACTTTATTCATTCAGTTTTCTTCCCTGAATATATGAGGGAAAAATATGGAAAAAACGAACCAACATCCTTTATCTGATGCGGAATTGCTCCAGTTACAGCGATGGAATACCCCGTCGATTTATAATGGCTGGGAGCAGATTACTAAATCCGATGCAGGTAAAGACGGCTTCAATCGAGAAGAGTGCCGGGATTTCATGCCGGAGATGGGCCCTATGGCCGGATATGCAATGACTGTTGTGATAGAACCGAGCAATCCTCAGCACCCCAAGCAAAATCCAAAGGCGTGGAGTGAGTATCGGCAATATATTGCGTCGATACCCGGTCCAAAAATCGTTGTTGTCCAGGATTTAGATAAGCCACGAACATTCGGCGCCTTCTGGGGTGAAGTAAACAGTAGTATTCACAAGGCCCTGGGGTGTGTGGGGACAATCATCGATGGTGGTATCAGGGATTTGGATGAAATGCGGACTGTAGGGTATAAGGCCATTGCCCGCAGGCTTTGTGTCGCACATGCATATAGCCATCCTGTTCGATGGAATTGTGAGGTGGAGGTGTTTGGACGGACCGTCAAGCCCGGAGAATTGATCCATGCAGACAAGCATGGATTTCTTGTTATTCCCAGGCAAGACGAAGCTCAATTGCTCCAGGCCGCTCGCTTTATGGATTCTAATGAATGCCAAACAATGATTGCAGCCGCTCGTAACGTCTCCGGGCAGACAGCAAAAGAAACACTTCGGGCTATTGACGCAGCATGTGATAAGTTCGAGAAGAACACAGAAGCAAAGTTTGGCAGGAAAGGGGAGTGGTAACCGGTAAATCCAGCAGTCCTGCCGGATCAATAACCAATCATCATACGGTCACCCGTTTTACTTTTGTCGGTATTATCCTGCTGAAAAGACATGCAATACTGAAACAGGTAATCACGCCGATAGCGCCGTATAACAGACTATTAAGGTCTGTTGCTAATTTCACATACAACAACATACCCATACTCGCAATAGCCCCAATCCACGCGTGAGTGGAGCCAACCCTTTTCGTGAAGATAGCGAGCATAAACAAGCCGGCGAGGGTCCCTCCCAGAAGTCCCATGAACCCAAGAAAAAAGTCCCAGAGGTACTTGATTTCAATACTGGCCATCAACATGGCGGTTGCCGTGCCGGATACGCCAAGAGCTATGGTTAAACCTCTTGCAAAAAGAAGGTAGGTGCTTTCAGCGAGGTTTGGTCTGAATCGCCGAACAAAATCCGTCGTCACTGCGGTGGCAATCGAGTGCATGCTGCTGTCGAGTGAAGACATGGCGGCTGCGAATACACCGGCGATAACAAGCCCGGCTAAACCGGCTGGCATCTGCCGGGCGATGAATAAGGCAAATATCTGGTCAGCCTTTTCGAGAGGAACTAAACTTTGTGGATTGGCTTTATAGAAAACAAATAATCCCGTGCCGACCGACAGGAACAGTACGCCTGCGAAGATAGCCAAAAAGCCGTTAAGCCAGATGGCCTTGGCTGCCTGTCTCTCATCCGGCGTAGTCAGGTAACGCTGGATGACCGCCTGGTCGGCCGTGTAAGGCACTAAGGCATTAGTGAAGACGGCCCCAAGGATAACTACGATTAGAGCGTCTGAAGTCCAGTCCCAATTCAGATGTGCGGGATTGAATTTGCCGTTCTCGATGCCGACGGAGACAATTTGGCTAAAACCTCCATCCAAACTCCCGACGATAATCCACAGCGCGGCGAATGCTCCACCTATCAGGACAAATCCCTGCAGGACGTCCGTCCAGATTACGGCTTCAATACCGCCGAGGACGGTATAGACTGTGCTCAAAACACCCATCAAGGCAATGCACAGATAGACATTCAAACCTGTCACGGCTGACAAGGCCAGGGCCGGGAGCAGGACAACGATGCCCATTCGACCTAATTGAAATGCCACAAACGATAAGCTGCCGAACAGTCGAATGCTTACGTGAAAACGCATCTCCAGGTACTCGTAAGCTGTCGTGATATTGAGTCGCCGCAGGATTGGAAGATATAGGTAAATAACGAAAGGGGCCATAGCAAATATGCCAATATTCAATACCAACAGTGCCCAGTCGGTGGCGTAGGACCTTGCCGGCATGGCCAAGTAAGTGATTGCGCTTAATTGGGTGCCGAAAATACTCAGGCCCGCCGCCCACCATGGAATTCGTCTGCCGGCTAAGAAGAAATCATCGGTTGTTTTTTCCCGCCTGGCAAAGTAGAAGCCCATCGCGATCAATGCTGCCAGATAGATCCCCAATACTGCGTAATTCGCTACCCCGAAACTCCCGGCCATAGCGGTTGGTTTGGCCCATAAAACTTTTGGCGTACGAACGCCGGGCCGGGCCTCACCGGTAGGGACCACGTATCGTCCTTTCCATTTTGTGATGGTGGTTGTCACCGGCGGCCATGTTCCTGCATTGCGATATTGACCGAGGTCACCTGGGATGCTCCTGGGAAATTCCCCCATCTTCGTCCAGGTGTCAGTGGTGGTATGGTAGACGAATAGTTCAGGTGCGAAGCCTGGATGTCTGTCTTTCAGTTCTTCTGCTCGAAAGAAGTTCTCGCCGTTGTCTCCGCTCATAAACAATATATGTGCATAGCCAAGCGGGATACCGGGATTTGGAGCGGCCACGATGGGACGGGGCGAATCAGCTATTCTTTTCCATTGTTTGCTTTGTGGGTTGTAACAATAGCAATCGGTTAGAAACTCGCGTGTTGCTTTCCCGTTGGTTCCTTTGTAAAGCTGGGCGCCGCTGATGAGAAAAATATTGCCTTCCTGCGTAGCCATCACCGGCAGTATTCGCGCTTTGCCCGGCCAAGGCTCTAATTGTTCCCATTTCATATTCTGTGTCGTCCCGGCCAGGTCCAGCGACCAGAAATTGCGAAGCGCTTCCGTGCCGGATGGCGATTCCTGGCCGCCGGCTACATAAACAGTGTTGTCCACCAGAACACCCGCCGAAAGGGCACAGGGCCTGGGCATTGGCGGCAGGCCAATGGTTTCGAGCTTATCCGGGGTCCAGTCTAACATGAAGACATCGGCGTAGTGCCGGTCTTTATCACCACCCCCTAAGCAGACAATCTTATCATTCCATGTCACCGAAACTCCATATCCCAGTGGTCGTGACAGCTTGAAGTCACTTATCCAGTTGCCTTCGGGCTCAGTGAGTACGAAGACCCGGTCGTGCCAGACTTTGGGGTGGCCCTCCCAGGGAGGTCCATCCGGGAAATTGGCGCCGCCGGCAATTATAAGGACATCGTTTGAAACACCGACGAACGGCCCAGCCAGGCCAAGAGGGTCGGGCAAAGGTGGAAGTTGTGACCATTCCAGAACGGTTGGTGCCGGCTCAAGTTCGGCCGCCATCGCTGCAGTATGTGAAAAGACCAACAAGAAAACTGCCAACCGGACGATGATACTTATGCCTCTTTTAAGGGGCCCGCGCCTTTGGATATATTCACGAACTCGCCTTTTCATCCGTTATCCTGTTGGTCTGGTTTCATTGACGACATTTTGTAAATTGCCTGCAAGGAATGAGGCCACATTATCAACGACCACTTTCAGCAGTCTTTGGCGTGCCGCACGCGTGGCCCAGGCGATGTGAGGTGTGATGAAGCAGTTTTTGGCCTTGAGAAGAGGATTGTCCTCCTCGGGCGGTTCCGAAGATAAGACGTCTAAACCGGCGCCGGCAATTTCCTCATTATTCAGTGCTTCTGCTAAAGCCTGCTCATCTACTAATGGCCCACGACCGGCATTGATAAGAAACGCTGTCTTCTTCATCAGCTCCAAACACTCCCTGTTAATGATATTTTGTGTCTGAGGTGTCAGTGGGCAATGCAGACTGACAACGTCACTGGAACGAAAGACATCCTCCAGCCCGACGAATTGACATCCTTCCGGTACGCTTGATGGCGTTACAACATCATAAGCGATGACTTTCATACCGAAAGCCAAAGCCAGCTTTGCGGTGGCCTGGCCGATTCTTCCAAACCCGATTATCCCCATAGTCAGTCCTGCCAATTCAATCAAAGGCGTGTCCCAATAACAGAAATCCACGCAGGATACCCACCGTCCGCTTCTTACAGTTTCACTGTGTGCACCGACATGGTGAGCAAGGTTGAGCAAATGAGCAAAGACCAATTGCGCCACGGATGGGGTACTGTAGGCCGGAACGTTAGTCACCGGGATGCCCGCATGGCGTGCCGCTTCAATATCTACTACGTTATAACCGGTAGCTAACACTCCGATATATTTCAGCTTTGGAAGTTGTTTAATTACGTCAGAGGATAACATGGTTTTGTTCGTTATCGCGATGTCGGCATCTTTAGCCCGCGGCACGACTTCTTTGGGCTCTGTACGGTCATAAACCGTACACTGACCCAGGGCCTCCAGGTCCTTCCATGTCAAATCTCCCGGGTTTAGTGTATAGCCGTCTAATACGACGATATTCATTATCGATTTCCCAGGCGTCGCCGGGCCCATATACCCGGTCGAACTATGTCCGGCAATGACGGCCTGCCGGAGTGGCGATTATAATCCATCCGCCAACGATATACAATCAGCTCTGTCGAAGTCCAATCGCTTCAGGCCTGGCAGATGGCTCCGACCAATCATTGGTAGGACGTCATCATATTCAGCTATTTTGCTCGACGGCCATCCGCTTTTTTCTCGTGTGAATTGCCACCAGAGCGGTTGGGCTTGGAGCTGCTTAATCTAACGTCGGCCATACTATTTGGCCTTTAGCCTGCGCGACGGTGTTTTCATAGGAGCCATAGAATTCGCTGTTGCAGTCAAGCCAGAGTGTCAAACGGTGAAAATCCTCTTCTGAGAGCTTAACGCCGTAATGCCGCTCGTCCATATACGCCATTAGTCCGGAGGCTTTGGCTCCGAATTTGCCGGGGATTGTTCGGCTGCCGCCGTGGACTCCCTGGTTAATGGAGCCGTTGGAGACGTGGAAGTAAAAGCCGTACTTCTCGGCCAGGTTGTTATACGAGCGGGTCCACCCGTTTTTGCCCTCGATTTCACCGGTAAGATCGAGTGCTTTTTCCTGTTGATGGCAGCTAACGCAGTTTCTTTCCAGGACGGGCTGGACCAGGCGGACATAGTTGAAAGGATTTGAGCCGTCAACGTCAGTCTGAATTTTGGAAGGTGGCCGCTTCACGGCCAATGGTCTTCTTGAAGATTGCTTTGAGGCGCGATGCTTTGGCTCGTGGCAGCCTGAGCAGGTCAGTTGCTCGCCGGGATGCACGTATGTAGCTGAACGCATCGACTGTATTGCCATACCTTCTGCGTCGAGCGCCTGGAAGTAAATCGCCTTGCCGACGGGCGCTTCGAAGTATGCACTGCCGTCTGCCTCAACCGGCACAGTACCCAGAACGGCTCGCGCATTGGTCTGGTTGGCGATGCCGATGCGGGGTTGGTTTGGCGGAGGGGTGGTCTTTGGCAGGGCCTGGATGATTCGCAGGGCGGTGACCTTTGTCCCTTCGGGCCAGACAAAATCGCTGTCGTAGATATTTATGATGGTGATGGTTTCCTGCGGGATCTTGCCGCCGGCTCTTCGGATTGCCTTGGCCGTTTGGATTGTCTTGCTCGGGATCACCGGCGGTCTGGGTCTCGGCCGCAGTGGAATCGGGCTCAGACACGAGATAGACGGGTCGCGATAGATCAGCTCGCGGTTGCCGAAGCGGTCGATCCAGTAGATGCCGCGGTTCCTGGCCTCGGAGTTGTAAACGCACAGGTAGTCGTCCTCGCTCAGCGGCCAGGCCGTGCCGTACCTCATATAATCGCGAATCGGTTTCGCTTCAGCTTCCGGGAAAGGCGTATCGGGAGTCAGCCGGGTCAGTTGCGCCATCGACCGGTCGTCCTCGATCCGCGGATCGATAAGGACCAGCGAGCCGAAGGCGTTGCCGTGGTGGGAGCCCGTCGTGGCCACGTAGCGGTGTGAGCCGGGGATCGCCCGGATGCTCATCTCCATCCACGGCCGGCTTTCGCGCCGCTGCGGATAGTTGCCGTGGAACGACCGCGGATTCCGACCGTCCGGAAAGCAGGTCCAGATATGATGGGCGATGTTCGTGTCCCGGTCGACGTAATCCCATCGCGTATAGACGATCATGCCGTCGTTGTTCACACTGGGGTGCCACTCGTGCGTCTCATGGAAGCTGATGCAGATGATATCGCTGCCGTCCGGCGCCATCGAGTACATCGTATACACCGGACAATGCCGGCCGCAGCGAAGGTAGCCGCCCCGGCGCTCGGATATAAAAACGATTCGCCCGTTGGGCAGAAAACTCGGGTCGAAGTCGTTCCAGGGCCCGTCCGTAAGCTGCACAAGCCCCGTGCCGTCGCTGTTGACCTTGAATATGTGGTAGCTGATCTCGGGGCCCCACTCATACGCCTCCTTGCCCCGGTATTTCTCATAGGCCCTGGCCTGTGTGTAGGCGAACAGAATCGTCTTGCCGTCGTACGACAGCTCCGGCGAGAGAAACGCGCCGCTGGAAAGGTCGTCGCCGGTGAGCCGTCCCCGCTCAACCACCGAGTTTTGCAGCACGTTGATCAACTTCGGACTTCTGCCGAAAGGGTCGGAGAGGATGAATAGTCCGCCGCCGGGCTTTGCGTTGCAGCCGTAGTACTGATCGCACATGTGGAACACGCCGCCGGAGTCGTGCCGTTTGATAAAGAGTATTTTGTCGAAGTCCAGCAAAGGATTACAAAACGCTATCTGCCGCACCGTCCAGCGGACGTCGAGGTATATTCTCCGGAGTTCATCAAAGCCTGCATCGTTACCTGGTTCCAGAGCTTGTAGACCGTCCTCGGCTTGTTTTAGTTTTGTGACCAATGGTTCCAGACGCCTCTCGGCAAGTAGGGGCGGTTCGCGAACCGCCCGCAAACGCTCGGCGAGCCTGTAACCTCGCTTGATAAGTTCCTTGGTGTGTTCCAGGGCCGAATCGGCACTTTTGGCTGATTGCATGTCACCGGTAAATTGCCTGTCGCTTTTAATCCAGTCGGCTTCAATCAATTTGAGCATTGGACCGCCGGCATCGGTCATGTCAGCTGGGCTTATGGATGCCGAGAAAACGAGTATCAAAAATCCCGCCCACCGATGAAGCCCAAATTTGTCCCTTTTCACTTAAAGATTCTCCGGTAGAAATCTTATTGCCTGATTATACCATAATTGATAATCGGACACAATGTATGCAAATAAACCTTTAAGCAATGCCAGCCCGCCTTGTCATTGTGTTTAGCCCCTCAAATTTATTTGGGGGGTCATCCTTCGAATTTATGATTTTTACATTATTATCGCTTGCCCCACCTGCCCCGTGGGATAGCGAAGCGTTATCCCACTGGGGTGAGATAGTGAAACGTTATCTCACTGGGATTATTTTCCCGGCACCGTCGGGGGTCGTCATTCCTGCGAAAGCACCGAATCCAGTTTGTCGTCATTTCGACCGAAGCCCCCGTTTTTGCTTTCGCAAGAAAGCACGGGGGCCAGTCGAGAAATCTGGCCAATAATGTAAAATAACCTCCCCGCATTTACTCACCTGTCCCAGCAAGTCTTGGGCAGGGATTCACCCATTTACTCAATACATTTTTCTTATTTTCTTTTTGATTTTTGATTCTTTTCCTGCTATTCTCTCCCCATAAAGGCTTGATTGGCAACTGTGGTCTCTGAAGGGAATTTCTCTTAAAAAATGCCGGCTAAGTATTTAGCCCGTTAGAAGTAAGGCGTATAAGCCTTGTCTACTTTCTAACTGGGCCCGGCAACTGTCGTTTATCTACTGAAAACTGGAAACTGTTTTTGTATGCCTTTAGGCCCTGGAAACAGGCAACTGGAAACTTAATCTGAAATCTGAGATTATGTTTTTTTTCAATCAACATTTTCCCAACCAGGAACGGCTATATTGTAATAAGTAAAAGGTAGGGCGGGGCTTGCCCCGCCGATATTGTGTTTATATTGTAGGGTGCGATATTTCGCACCACTTGGATTAAATTGGCAACAAAAAGTGGATAACCTGAAAAAACGTAATCTCGCTCGATTTGTTCTTCAGGGAATTGCCCTTCTCGGCATTCTTTTCGGATTGTTCGTATTTTGTATATCTGTAGCCATGTTTTTTGAAAGCATGGAACCAGACTTTGTCCTTCTTTGTGGTGGCCTTGTTATATCTATATTGGTTTTGGCTATTGGTGTATATTTGATATATATCTCGTATCTTATGTTGAGGGGAATAACATATGCAGCAATAAAACCGCTAGGCACACTCTTGGCATTCGCATTCTATTTTTGGTCTAGCCCCTTAACCTGGTCTCTTGCAAGGATGTTAGAGGAAAAGGGCTTAAGATTTATAGGAGCTACGGTTGGTATTGCATCCCTGCCTTTAGCTATTGCCGTTTACTATGTTTTCACGAGAATTTTGGCAAGGCTATCCAAAGTTGGAAGTGAACCCGGAATTAATTCAAAAAATGATCCTCCTAAAGCCGTGTAGATTGTGCAACTTGTTTGCACACGCCGAATCATTCAATGAAAGAGTTTGAGAAGTAAGGCAATGAGCAGTCGTCGAATATCCATTTATGTTTTTTTTGGCATCATATTACCCGCGACCGCTTTGGCTGTAAATTACTGTATGTTTGCGGGAAGTGACGATGATATGCTCTATATTGTCGGTGCAATGCTTTTTCTCCCGCGTTTGTCCTATTTATATGTGACGATCGGGTCGGGGATCGTTACTTTATTGTTGTGGATCGTTTACTTTCGGAAATATGGCAAGCGGTATAATGGTTTTATCGGGGGAATTCTATTGTTTAATGCTATTTTCTATTTGGTATTTGGTATTGCAGCGTTAGATAGACTGTGGGTGGGTGGTCTTGTTTGGCTGCCACCATTTTGTGCCGTGCCAATTTTGTTTCTAAGTGGTGTGCGGGCGTTGAGAATTGCTCGAACTGTTATGCATAAATGGCAAATCGTATTAACCTCTACTGCCGGTTTTTTATTTGTGTTAATGTTGTCTTTATTTATTGTAAGGCAACCCTGGGGATTAATTAAATATTTGCCAAATGCACAGAGTGCTGATCTTAGTGGTATGGATTTGAGTAATATCTATTTGGATGGTTGTTCCGGTGTGACTTTTGAAGAAGCTGACTTAAGTTATGCAGATTTGAGTTATGCTTATCTGGTTCATTGTAATCTGAACATGTGCAAAGCGAATCTACAGGAGGCCAATTTAAATCACGCCGTTTTATCAATAGTCGATCTTACTAAAGCTGATTTAAGGGGTGCAAATTTAGATAACGCCGAAATATACGAAGTAAATTTTAACGAAGCAGACTTGCAAGGTGCTTCTTTAGGTTTTCATGCAAGAGGACGCATTGATATGCGCGAAGCCAATCTCTGTGGTGCTGATTTACGTAAGATAAAAAATATTCCGGGTGTTTATTTTTGGGGGGGTGCGATCTATGATTCAGCAACATTATGGCCTAAAGATTTTAACCCTGCCGAAAAAGGTGCCATATTGCTTGCGGATGAAAATACTACAGAGTCAAATTAAATAAAATATAGTACAGCCACCTATTTTTAAACATCCAAAACCATAATTCACATCAGCATAATAAATTCTGGCATAATTTCCTACTTAAGCGGTGATAAAGATAGAATATTTTATTAAAAAGTTCAATTTTCATTGAACATTTCGGGGGAGTTTGGTATAATACAAAAAGCCATAGAAATGGCAGGTATTTAACGGAGAACCGCAAGTCGTAAGCCACTGAGTGGCAAGAACATAGAGCCAGCAGGCCCAAATCAAATTTAATCATTAGTAAATAGTCTTGGAGCGAAGCGGAAAACCCTTAGGGGAATTACCAATTATGAGCATCGAGAATCCAACTTTAGTTCACTTTAGGCACTTTAGCTCACTCTTAACTAACGAAATACGAAGTACGAAAGATTACGTACGAAATTATAAACTTTTTATGCAAAACAAAGCCAATTTCCAAAAAGTCAAGTTGAACGTAAATAAAGTATTAACAAGGGATTATGAAAATATTGCCAATTGCTCGCTTGGTGAAAACAAAGCCAATTCAAAGCCAAACAAAGCCAA
>DATLBB010000060.1:0-19859 GCA_035527155.1 Sedimentisphaerales bacterium | reverse complement strand
GAGGTAGTCAGTAAGGTTCAGCCGGGCGGGATACTTGCCTGTCATTATACTGGCCCGTGTCGGCGAGCAGACGGGACAGGCCGCGTATGCGTTGGTGAAGCGCATGCCGTCGGCGGCGAGCTTGTCGATATTCGGCGTTTCATAAAAGGTGCTGCCATAGCAGCCAAGATCGCGCCAGCCCATGTCGTCGATAAGGAAGAAAACGAAGTTGGGTTTTCTTCGAGACCTGTCGCCAGCAACTATTAGGCCGGGCATAGTCAGTGACGCCGCCCCCAAACTCATCATTTTCAGAAAGTTCCGTCGGTTTAAGAATTTATCTGCCACAACTGCTGCCTTTCTAACAATTTTTTGCAATGTCGCATTTGTGCCTCTACTATAACGCCGGGTTGGGATTTTGGCATCATTTTTTGCCTTTGATCCGTCTTCGCCAGAGGCTACGCCGCGACAAATTGGCTTTGTTTGGGTTTGTATTGGCTTTGTATTGGGTTTGTTTTCAAAAAGCGAACAATTAGATATATTTTCATAATCCTTTGTATAAAAAACAGTTACGTTCATTTGGGCATTTAGCAAATTGGCTTTGTTTGGCTTTGAATTGGCTTTGTTTTTCCCGCTTCCGCCAAGTGTCTTATTTTCATATTCCCTTGTTATTTCTTTATTTACGTTCATTTGAGCATCCGGGAAATTGGCTTTGTTTTGCATAAAAGAGCCGATTTGTAGAGATTCCTCTACAGTTGTCGAATAGAATTTAAAGTTTAGAGTGGAAAACGTAAAACCAAAGGTCATAATTCTTTGGCAAGCTGGGCCGGATAGGCGGTATGCGTAGCTTGTATATCGTATGTCGTATATCGTATGTCGTAATGGATCCGCCTGAGGCGGACAAGTACTTGCTTGATGCTTGTGAGTGGTTAAATGGTTCATTGGTTATCCACCATTCACTAATCGCCATTTCCTTCTATTTGGGCTTCTGCAAAAAAACAAGAAGCGCCTCTATAAATGCACGAATGTGCGCGTTTGATACGAAAATCGGCTTGTTTTTGACAGGATTTACAGGATTAAGTTATTGGTAACAAAGGAGATAAATTTTTTTATTTTTTTGGGATTTTGTCGTTAGGTATGGCCGGTTTTGGTTGAAATAAGATAGTATTTAGTATTTGGTATTTAGTATATAGCCGGTTGTGGCCGGGACGGCTGGCATTCTTTTTATCATAAAGACACGAAAAAGGGTTAATTTTTAGTCAAGAAATGGTGAAAAATCGGCAAAAAATGCACAAAAGAGACAAAAAATGACAAAAAAGTGCTTTTTTGGGTTATTCCTGCGATGGTTGCCACTGACTAAAGATAAAAAGTACCAGCTGAGGGTGCAATCGGACACATTTAATTTTGGCGATAAACTGAGCTGAGCATAGCGGCCCTGTCGCGGTGTTGCTGTAGCCGGGGATTTCGGTCCTGTAACTTGGAAGTTGCAGCCGGCTGGAAATCTTCGGGTGCAAGCTGACGTTTGGGCTGTGGATTCTCTACGCTCGGCTGTATAGCCGATGAACTCGCATCCTGCTGCGGTATCTGCCCCACATCTGGTTGTTTGACAGGCCAGAAGAGAATATAAATTCCAATAACAGCCGCTAAAACTAAAATTGTTAATCCGGTTATTTTCAGCCATACTTTTTTCATGTTATTACCAACCTTTCTTGATTTGAAAACATTGGATGCTTTAGCACATGACTTGTTGTGTACAGGTAATCCTTATGTTTAATAACAATCAATCAAAAATGATAAATATTGACTTAGTTTCTTATGGTTTCCATCGCAAAGGCTGGTTGAACGGGAACTTTACACCGTAGGAACCTACACTACTATTGGGAAATAATATGAAACAAATTTTGCCGCCTGAATGTCTTAGTTCCAGCAACTCTGGCCCTCCCTTGAGATTCCAATCGCCATTAGCCTCATAAAGAAGCACGACATCCCTAGGTACATCAGCTAACCTTAGATTCTCAAGGCTTTCATTGAATGCGTAATTACAAATCCCCTCTTTTGCGGCAGGACACTTGAAAGTATCTTTTGAAAGACTTCTATCAGATTCAATTAACAAGTCACACCATCGGTTAGCAGCAGGCAGGTAGCCATTATGCTTCCTGGTGTATTCAGTCATTGCTATACCCAATTTTTGGAGATTCGAAGTACACACTTTGGACATATGCCTTTCCATGGAGCATGAAATGCTGGGTATTAAACAAATCGAAAGAAAACCCAAAATAAATATCGCTCCGATTGGATAGCTCCAACCTTTTAGTTTTTTATGTTTGACAATAACCAAAACGAGAGTAATGATGCCAAAGAGAGGAGCTAAAGTGAATAGTAGCAAAGATGGAATTGCAAGAAAGCCTTGCCAATAAAGAAAGTGAAATAATACGAAGCCGAGAAGGCCAAAAGTTGCTAATGCAACTGCCAAATAGTTTTTATTCTCAACGGCTTTATTTTGAATGCTGCGTTCAGAAAATATTTGAGTTATTTTATCTTTGCGCAACTTTTCAGGTTTATCGTTTTTCTCCATAAGTGGTTCCTTTGAGAATTCAAAAAAATTGCTCCCAGCATCAAACTACCAGCGGCATTTGATGCCTGCCAGTAATGACACATATCCAAAAAAGTGCCTGGCAAAATCCACAAGTTGATCTGAATATATTTTGCTCATAATGCTATCGTTTACTCCCACTGTTCCCCGGTAATTGAGTATCCGACGAATTGCTCATACTTATATAGCGCTTGATATACTCTAAGCGAAATTCTTGTCTGAATTTCAGCTATTCGGCTCATAGGCCCACCGACGACGCCGAGTTCTCGTAACCGAAGGTGAGCATCTAAGACACCTCTCGTAATCCAATATCTACTTCCATAATCATCAGGCAAGTATTGTAAGTCTACTGATGTAAGTGTCCAATAATTAGCTGCTTTCACAGGATCTGAGAACAATTCTGGAATCGCATAGTAGTGCCCCATCGCCCGGGTGCCAGCTTCGCCTAAGCCTAAGTAACAGAAATAATTTGCGTAACCCGCCAGATAATTACCAAACCGATTGGCTCCCAGTACTTCTCCACTGCCAATATCGAACATATCTTTGGGGGCTTTAACTCTAAAATCGTAATCTCCAGTACCGCCACCTCCAAAGGCATTCCAAGGGCCCATAATAAGCCCTTGGCTTACATCCCAAACTGCAGAAGTAATTATATCCTGAGTTTCTCCGTAATCGTGATAAAGACCACCGCCGGGGATTCTTATAAATAAGCCAAGAGGGTCTATCTTATTGATCGAGTCGTTGAGGCAATAGAGATATTTATGAAATGTCAGTGGTTGTTTGAATTGGCCATCAATCGGATCGCGGGCGGAGAATCTGCTGATATGCGGGTCGTACTGGCGGGCACGCAGATAATACTGGTCAATTTCCGTATCGAAGTATTGAGCCGTGAACATCATATAGTTAGTCAGTGTTCCATCTTCTTCAAGGACTTCGCCAAAGGGTTCGTAAGTATAGTATCTCACAACACTTGCGGACGTATTGATAATTTGGCGGACGGAGCCGAGCCGGTCGTGGATGTAGAAATAGCGCGGAGTGGAATAATCGCCATCGTTCTGGCAGAGTGGCTGGCCGTTGGCATAGACATAAGTCTTAATGATAGTATCGTTTACATCTTTCATTTCCATTAATGTCGTCGGCAAACCGCCCACAATATCGACGATGTATTTGCGGGTTGTTTCCTCAGCTCCATCTATAGATTGCTTCCAGATACGATTGCCGCCGGGGTCGTATCTTATGCTAATTGATTTGGTGCCTTTTGTCGCAGAGCGGAGCTTATTGTCCCAATTATACTGAAGGGTTGTATCGGTGCCGTTAATCATATCGTTAGCGGTCATATTGCCGTTATCATCCCAGCCGAGTGAGAAACCACGATTGTACATGGCTTTAATTTCATCTGAGGACAGCTCACTGTCAAATATCATTACATCGTCGATTGCGCCGTTGAAATAAATGTCATTACTTCGCCCATACACCACTCTGCATCTCTTACCTCACGAGCGGCACAATATTTGTAATTGTCATCTAAAGCTGCACTCATCACGATGTCCGCATAACTCATTTAGGGAAGTAGAATAACATAAAAGAATTGAAAAGGGAAAGAGAAAAAAGTTTATCAGGTAATCAGGCAAACAGGAAGTGGATATCAGGAGAACAGGAAAAGAAATCAGAAGTCAGAAGTAACATCAAAAGAAGCCAAAAACTGCGAACAGCAAGGTATCAACTGCCAAATTCTTTCTGTTCCTGGCAAAGTTTGTTTTGTCCTCCGGCTTTTTCTGCGTCGTTCGTTGTTCATAAAAATCCTCAAATTTTCGGCTGGATGTTGTATAATCGCTCACTATGGGTCTGGCTGAAGATATAAAGGCAAAGGCGCTTGAATTTGGTTTCGATGCGGCCGGGATAACGGATGCCGGGCCAATAGATGACGAACAGTTCAAGATGTTAGCCGACTGGGTGGCGTTTGGGTACGCAGGGCGAATGAATTATATGCGCGAGAACCTTGATAAACGTGCAAATCCTGCGAAACTGCTGAAAAGTGCCCGGTCGGTTATATGCGTCGGGCTAAATTACACGCCGCTATCGGACCGGGGGACGAGGGACGAGAGACGAAGGACGAGGGACGAGACCGGTCATCTTCCATCTTCAAGCCCGATGGGCAGAGTGGCGAACTATGCGCAATATGAAGATTATCACTCTTTCATAAAGAGACAATTACGCAATCTGGTTGACTTTATCAGCTCTGTGGCTGACGGCGAGCACGAGTTCAAGATTTGTGTTGACTCGGTGCCTTTGGCTGAGCGGTCCTTGGCGGTTCGGGCCGGCTTAGGCTTTATTGGAAAAAGTCATATACTAATCAATCGCAAGCTCGGGCCGCAAATATTTTTAGGTGAAATTGTAACGAGTCTGAAACTGCAAACCGATGAGCCGATTGCGGATAGCTGCCATAGTTGCAATAAGTGTATCGAGGCCTGTCCGACAGGGGCCTTGAGGGCTGACGGACAATTTGACGCCAATAAGTGTATCAGCTATTTGACGATTGAGTACTCCCAAGGGGGACGCCTCTCGGCGAAAGGGCAGGTGCCTACCGGTCTGGCTGAAAAGGTAGGTGACTGGCTGTTCGGCTGTGACGAGTGTGTGCTTGCGTGTCCCTATCAGGAAGAAGCGCCGGTGTGCAAAAATAGGCAGTTCAAATTCTATAGTGACAGGGCGAACCTTGACTTAGGCCGGATTTTGGATTTGACAGAAGAAGATTTCGAGGCTGAGTTCGCCGGTTCTGCTATTAAGCGTTTAGGTCTTGACCGATTAAAAAGAAATGCCCGAATTTGCCTCAGCAACATAACTCGCCACTCTATTTAGCATCCGAGGCTCACTTAAGGTTTCTGCAAAATCGCCATTATTGGCTCATTAAAGCGGTTTTTTAGGGAATGGGAAAAGTATATGCAATTGGCAGGAATTAGGCTAAAATTCATATTTGGTCGCTCGTAGTTCATAGTTGGTAGATGAATGTGCAGATAGTAGCAGATGAGAATATTCCGTTTGTGGTGGAGTGCTTTTCTTCCATTGGTGAGGTTGAAGCTGTTCGGGGCCGAGATATTACGCCGAATGTCGTTGCCAACGCTGACGTTCTGCTCGTTCGCAGTATAACGCCGGTAGGTGCGGATTTGTTAGCAGGCAGTAATGTCCATTTTGTTGGTACGGCGACCATTGGCTTCGACCATATAGATATAGAATATCTTTCGCGAAACAATATTGGTTTTGCATCGGCTCCGGGGTCGAACGCCAATTCTGCCGCTGAATACATTATTGCCGCACTGCTTAATATCGCCAAACAGCATAGTATTGACCTGAAAGGTAAATCGATAGGTATTATAGGCGTTGGTAATGTCGGCAGCAGGGTTGCTAAAAAAACTACGGCTCTTGGTATGAAGGTATACCTCAACGACCCGCCTTTGCAAAGGCAAAGCAGCGACCCAAAGTATCTGCCGATAGAAAGGCTTTTTGATTGTGATTTTATAACGCTTCATACGCCGTTGACTTTTGAAGGAGGGGACAAGACGTTTCATTTAGCTGACGAGAAATTTTTCAATTCGCTAAAAACAGGCTGTATTTTCTTAAATGCATCTCGCGGCGGTGTAGTCGACGGCAGTGCTTTGAAGGCAGCTATAAGAGCGGGAAGATTGCAGGCTACAGTGCTTGATGTCTGGGAGAACGAGCCGAATATCGATGTTGAGCTTCTGGAAATGGTCGATATTGGCACGCCACACATCGCCGGCTATTCGCTGGACGGCAAGATAGTGGGTATGATTATGATTTATAAGGCGGCATGCGAACATTTTGGACTTGAGACTAAATTTGATATTGACTCGTTTTTGCCTGCACCTGCTGTGTCGGAGTTGAAGCTCAATCCGGACAGCGGCAGTGAGCAGGATGTGTTATTAGGCGCTGTGGAAAAGATTTACGATATTAAAGCGGATGACGTCAGGCTCAGGCAGGTTTTAGAAACAAAAGCAGAAAAAAGAGGTGAGTTTTTTGATGGACTGCGCAAGAGTTATCCTGTCCGCAGGGAATTTCAAAATACGAGTGTCATTGTCGAAGATAATAACAGCAGTTTGGCTAAGAAGCTAAAGGGTATTGGATTCCTGCTTTCGCATGAATGACAAATATGGCAAAAGATAGTGGTAAAAATATAGTTGAGTGGCCGAAAGGGCGATTGGATTTTTCGGCTGGCTGTATTTTGATGGGGATTTTGAATGTTACTCCTGATTCCTTCAGTGATGGCGGCCGGTTCCTCGATACGAATAAGGCCATCGAACATGGCCTAAAAATGGCCGCCGACGGCGCTGCGATAATAGACGTCGGCCCTGAATCAACCCGGCCAGGCGCCAAGCATATTTCGGCTAAGAAGCAAATAAACAGGGCGATTCCGATTATAGAAGCACTTGCTAAAAAAGTTTTCGTGCCGATTAGTATTGACACATACAATGTTGAGGTTGCTGAAGCTGCTCTGGAAGCAGGGGCGGCAATGATAAACGATATTACGGCTCTTAGCGACGAGCGTATGGGAGAATTGGCGGCTGAACAACAGGTGCCGGTTGTTCTGATGCATATGCAGGGGGAACCTTCTACGATGCAAAATGAGCCGAAATACGATGATGTGGTCGGCGAGGTTCTGGATTTTTTGGTATCAAGGGCTAAACGAGCTGAGCAGTTCGGTATACCAAAAGAACGAATTTTCATAGACCCTGGAATCGGCTTTGGCAAGACATTAGAGCATAATCTTGATCTTTTGAGAAATATTGATAAGTTTGTTGCTGCCGGCTACCGCGTGCTTGTAGGCACGAGTCGCAAAAGTTTTATAGGTAAAATAACCAACAGGGAAAACCCGGCTGACCGAATATTTGGCACCGCCGCTTCGGTTGCTTTGTGTGTTGCCGCAGGTGTATCGATTGTCCGTGTGCACGATGTAGCTGAGATGATAGATGTAGTAAAAGTGGCAAACGCTAACATCTCAGCGGGATGAAGGTTTGCCTTGCGGCAAGAATAATACCATTGACAAAATGGCCGCCAGCGGATAAAATATTGTCAGGGTTGGAGGCAATTTTATGGGCCCAAGTGATATTGAAATCTGTTCTAATTGTGGGCGGGCGATTAGCCGGTTGGAACAGGCTTATATTTTTGAGGGTAATATCGTCTGCGCCGAATGTGATAACACATTGCGAAGCGGCCCGCTGCCTGAGCCACTGACTGTACCTGAGCCAGCGGCTTTGCCCGAGCTGGTGACTGTGGATGAGCCACAACCTGAGGCAACGAGCCCTTCAAAAGAAGATGAACAGGGTAAACAGAGTCAGCGTGTAGACAAACCCGTGGGCTTCATTATTGCCGGTGTCATTCTCTGTTTCTTAGGCGTTGTGCTGATAGAGCTTGGCCTGGCTGGCTTAGCTGTCTTCTTCTTAGGGGGATTTCTAATTGGCATGTTGATGGCGGGAGGATGCCTCACATTCGGGCTGCTAATTCTCGTATTGGGGATAGCTGCTATTGTTGTAGCAGTCATATCTGTCAGAGGTTTACCTCGCGAACGTAGCAGGTAAGTGAGGACCACCTAAAGTTGAGATTGCTGGTTCTTTTGCTGATCAGATTCAGTCGGTATTCAATGCAATTTTGAGTGCTTGGTTTGTGTTTTTGACGAATTCAAATTTCAGGCGCGGAGATATTTTTCAATCCGTTCGACGAACTTTTCTGCATCGAGAACGCTTTTGCGGGCTCTATCCTGCTCAATTTCGATGTAAATGTCATAGTCGCCGATTTCGCGGTCTTCCTGTTCAGCCGTTAAGATTGCTGCGAATTCTTTTTCAATCTTTCCGCTCTTGACAAGGTGCAAGCCGAACATTCGCCGAACAGCGTGATGCGATTCAGGCTCAACTCCTACCGTAGTCAATGCAGCTTTGGCAGCGTGCAGGACTGCGTAATAGCTTCTGGAAACGCAGTCTTGATAAAGTTGATTTTCCAAAAGAGTTTTTGCTGCCAAGAGGGCTTTTTTAGCCCGAGTTAGTTCTTTTTGTGATAAGTCATTCATACCGTAATCGCATCCCTGCTAACATTGCGTATAAAAGAGGTGTTTTCTTTACGGAGTTGGTTGAATTTGTCTTTGCTGATAATTTTTGGTGATATGCAAAGGTCCATTTGCAGTAATATATCTGTTGCAATATTATAGACTGACTGACGGATATGGCAATCATCGTTTGCTACAATAACAAGCACATCTAAATCAGAATCGGGCCGGTCATCACCTCGGGCCTTTGAGCCAAAGAGGTTCAACTCGATTAGCTGATTGCCCAGAACTTGCTCAAGATCGGCTTTAAACTGTTTTAGAGCTGACTTTTCTTTTGTATTCAATGCCATTGTGAATAGCTACTTTGAGAAATTTTTCGTAGTTTTCTTTCAAACGTAATAATACCACACATCAGCGGCGAAAACAAGTAAAAAGCACCTTGCTAATTAGGCTCACTCAGTATTTAATGCGATTTTAAGGGCCTCGGTTGTATTTTTTACGAACTCGAATTTGATGCCTTTTTTTGCTTCGGTGGGTACTTCGGTGATGTCTTTTTTGTTTCTGGCTGGGAGGATTACGGTTTTTATGCCGGCCTGTTTTGCGGCGAGGATTTTTTCCTTCAAGCCGCCAACAGGCAGGACGAGGCCGCGTAAGGTTATTTCGCCGGTCATCGCAACATCTGGGCGAGTCGGCTTTTGCAGCAACAAGCTGACCAGCGAAGTGAACATCGCTGCTCCGGCACTTGGACCATCTTTAGGAATCGCTCCTGCGGGAACGTGGATGTGATAATCGAACTTTCTGAATCTATCAGCCCCAATTTTTAATTTTTTGGCGTTTGCCTTTACGATAGAAAAGGCGGCCTGTGCGCTTTCCTTCATAACGTCACCGATATGGCCCGTCAGGAGCAGCCCGCCTTTGCCCGGCATAGAGGCAGACTCAATAAAAAGCAGCTCACCGCCGACCGGGGTAAAGGCAAGTGCGGTCGCGACACCGGGTATTCCAGTTCGCAGAGCCAGTTCCGATTCAAATTGTACCGGTCCCAGGATTTTTGCAAGGTCTTTTTTGCCAACGGTTGCCCGCCTTTTTTGGGCTTTGGCAATTTCAGTAGCGATAGCTCTGCAGATAGCGGCTATGTTTCTTTCGAGGTTTCTCACGCCGGCCTCGCGGGTGTAGCCGCGAATTATTGCCAGTATGGTTTCATCTTTTATAGTCAGCACTTTTTTGCTCAGGCCGTGTTCTTTTAGCTGGCGGTGGACGAGATATTTTTTTGCGATGTGGAGTTTTTCGGTTTCGGTGTAACCGGGCAGTTCGATAACTTCCATTCGGTCACGAAGTGCCGGCGGGACAGGCTCTGTATAATTTGCAGTGCCGATGAACATCACGGTTGACAAATTAAAAGGCTGGTCAAGATAATGGTCGGTGAAGCTGAAGTTTTGCTCGGGGTCGAGTACTTCCAGCAGTGCACTTGCGGGGTCGCCCCTGAAATCCTGCCCGATTTTGTCTAATTCATCGAGCATGAATACGGGATTTTTGCTGCCGCATTTTCTCAATTCCTGCAGTATTCTTCCCGGCAAAGCTCCGATGTAGGTTCTTCGATGTCCACGAATATCAGCCTCGTCCCTTATTCCACCGAGTGATATGCGGATAAATTTTCTTCCCATAGCCCGCGCGATGGACCGACCGAGCGATGTTTTTCCCACGCCGGGTGGGCCGACAAAACAAAGAATAGGGCTTTTGCCGGTTGGATTCAGCTTGCGGACGGCGAGAAATTCGAGGATTCGTTTTTTTACCTTCCGCAGGTCGTAGTGGTCGGCGTTTAGTCTCCGCTGGGCCTTGTTGATATCGAGCAGGTCTTTGGTTTGGATGGACCAGGGCAGTTCACAGACCCAGTCCAGGTATGTGCGGATAACACTATATTCAGGTGAAGCGGGGGGTATCTTGCTTAATCTGTCTAATTCGCGAAGGGCTTCTTGTTTGACCTTTTTGGGCATTTTGGCTTTTGTGATATTCTTATTGATTTGCTTGAGCTCTTCGGTCCTTAGGTCACCCTTGCCAAGCTCGGACTGAATGGCTTTTAGCTGTTCCTGCAGGAAGTATTCACGCTGATTTTTATCTATCGACTCTTTGACCCGCCCCTGGATTTTGTGGCTTAGCTCGAGGACTTCCAACTGATTTGCCAGGACAACGGATACTTTTTCAAGGCGTTTGGCGGCGTCAGGTTCTTCGAGCAATTGTTGTTTTTTGGCAATGTCAAGGCTAAGATTGGCAGCCAAAAAATCAGCCAAAGCGGAGGGATTTGCAATATTCTCGAGCAGCACAGAAGCTTCTTCAGGCACGTTTGGGCTTAATGCGATAACGCGGTTTGCTGTCTGTCGGGCGCTGACGATAAGTGCCTGAAGTCTTTTTGTCATCTTTGTTTTGACGCTGAGCAGCTCGACTGCGGCCTTCAGGTATGGTTCTGTCGTTAGCCTTTCTGTTATTTTGAAGCGGTCTATACCGTGGACTATAATGTGGATTGAGCCCTGCGGCATTTTTGTGATTTTCAGCACCGAAGCGGCGGTTCCAATAGAGTAGATATCGTCGAAGTTCGGCCTGTCAGTTTTGGGATTGTGTTGAGTAACAAGTCCTATGATGGATTCATTGGGCCTGGTGTCGGCAAGTAAGGCTTTACTTCTCTCCCGGCCTATCGCCAATGGCGTTACTGTCCCCGGATAGGCAACGGCATTTCGAATCGGCAGGATACCGATTGTATCCGGCAGTTTGAATTCGTGGTTGTTCTCACGTAATTCGGGATTTTCGTTGTGCAGATAGTGCTCAAGGTTTGTGGGTTCTTCTGCCGACATTTCGACCAGCCAATCACTATTGGAAAATAAAAAATTTTTCAAACTGCTTGCCATCATTTCTGTGAGCCTTTTAATGTATCGAACCAAAATGCTATGTGACTAAAGCTAAAAACGGAAAACAAAGTCCCAAAAACCTTAAAAAGCGCACAGGAACACAAACGAGCTTCTGGCTTTTGCGTTTATTTAGCGCTGAGCGTTTATTACACTCTTGAGACGCAAAAAAGGTAAATTTTGTAAAATTGTGGAAAAAAGCTGTCAGTTATTTGGGGGCCGGTTCGTCATAATTTCAGAATGACCTTTGGTTCTTTACCTACTTAATGTCGGCATGGTAGCTTTGCAGTGATCTTACGGGGCTGTCGCCATTTCGGCTGGCGGCGATGCCCTTTGCAGCGGCGGCAGCAGCGGCTGTCGTGGTAATATAAGGCACCTTATAATTGATAGCTGCCTTACGGATATAGGAATCATCGTGCTTACTTAGTTTGCCGCTGGGCGTATTTATGATAAGCTGAATCTCTCCATTTTTAATCGCGTCTACAATGTTTGGTCTGCCCTCGTGCATTTTGAGGATATGCTCTGTTTTGAGACCATTTTTCGCCAGGAACCGATGAGTGCCGTTGGTTGTCTTAATTTTGAAGCCGAGTTTCTGAAATTGTTTTGTGATTTCCAGGGCAGCGGCTTTGTCTGTGTCGGTAACAGTTATCAGGACAGTGCCTTCGGAGGGGAGCTGTTGTTTTGCGGCCTGCTGGGATTTGAAGAAGGCAAGGTCGAATGAATCAGCCAGACCTAACACTTCGCCGGTCGAGCGCATCTCCGGTCCGAGAATCGGGTCGACTTCCGGAAACATATTGAACGGGAAGACGGATTCTTTTACGCCGAAGTGTGGGATTGAGCGATGCTTTAAGTTGAGGTCGGAAAGTTTTTTGCCGAGCATAAGCTGGGTTGCCGCCCTTGCCATTGAAAGACCGCAGACCTTTGAGACCAGCGGCACGGTTCGAGAGGCCCGTGGGTTTGCCTCAAGCACGTAGACGGTGTCGTTGGCTATTGCATACTGCATATTCATCAGGCCGATGACGTTTAATTCCGTCGCTATTTTTCTGGTGTATTCACAAATAGTATCAAGATGTTTTTGAGGTATGCTGACAGGTGGAATCACACAGGCCGAGTCTCCGGAATGGATGCCGGCCAGCTCGATGTGCTCCATAACTGCGGGGACAAACGCGTCAGTGCCGTCAGAAATGGCATCAGCCTCGGCTTCTATGGCATTTTCGAGGAATTTGTCAATCAGGATAGGCCGTTCAGGTGAAACTTCCACAGCCGCAGCGACATAGTGTTTGAGCATATCTTCGTCGTGTACCACTTCCATAGCACGTCCACCAAGGACATAGGACGGTCTTACCATTAATGGATAGCCGATTCTTTCTGCGATTTTAAGGGCTTCATCAAGGTTGCTTGCCATACCGGACTCGGCCATAGGTATATTTAGCTTTTCCATCATAGCCCGAAAGCGGTCGCGGTCCTCAGCCAAATCTATTGTCTCCGGTGAAGTCCCGATAATTTTGACACCGGCCTGGGCAAGCTCGTCGGCGATATTAAGCGGGGTCTGTCCTCCGAACTGGACGATGATGCCTTCGGGCTTTTCTTTCTCATAGATGCTCAGTACGTCCTCAACAGTGAGCGGCTCAAAGTAAAGCTTGTCTGATGTATCGTAATCTGTTGAGACTGTTTCTGGGTTGCAGTTGACCATAATCGACTCGTATCCTTCGTCGCGTAGTGCAAAGGCAGCGTGGACACAGCAATAGTCAAACTCGATTCCCTGGCCAATACGATTGGGGCCACCACCCAAAACCATTATCTTGCGATTTTTGCTGACCTGCACTGTATCCGGGGCATTATAAGTGGAGTAATAATAAGCTGCATTTTCTACGCCGCTGACAGGGACAGGTTCCCAGGCCTCGACAACACCTAAAGAAATACGGCGCTGCCTGATTTGGCTTTCCGGGATGCCAAGTATTTTGGATAGGTATCGGTCGGCAAAACCATCTTTTTTGGCCTGTATTAGCAGCTTATCTGGAAGCTGTTTGCCCTTGTACTTCAGTACTTTTTCCTCGAACTGGACAAGCTCCTGCATTTGTTTGATGAACCAGCGTTTGATGTGCGTTTTCTCAAAGAGGGTATCGATGTCAGCGCCTTTACGCAGCGCCTCATACATAATGAACTGGCGCTCGCTTGACGGGTGACTCAAACGGTTCATCAATTCTTCAAGAGGCAAATCGTTGAAATTTTTGGCAAATCCAAGGCCATGACGGTCTATTTCGAGAGAACGGATAGCCTTCTGGAAGGCCTCCTTGTAATTCTTGCCAAGACTCATCGCCTCGCCGACGGCGCGCATTTGTGTGCCGAGTTTGTCCTCAACGCCTTTGAACTTTTCAAAGGCCCATCGGGAAAACTTCACTACGACGTAATCGCCTGAAGGCGTGTATTTTTCGAGCGTGCCGTCTCTCCAATATGGTATTTCGTCGAGCGTGAGGCCTCCAGCGAGCAATGACGAGACGAGGGCTATTGGAAAGCCGGTGGCTTTCGAGGCAAGTGCTGATGAACGTGAGGTTCTTGGATTGATTTCGATTACGACTACTCGGCCGGTATCGGGGTCGTGAGCAAACTGAATGTTTGTGCCGCCTATGACTTCGATGGCGTCGACGATGTCGTAGGAATATTTTTGAAGTTTTTTTTGCAGTTCCGGGTCGATAGTGAGCATAGGAGCAGTGCAGTACGAGTCTCCTGTGTGGACGCCCATTGCATCAACGTTTTCGATAAAACAGACGGTTATTTTCTGGCTTTTGGCGTCGCGGACGACTTCCAGCTCCAACTCTTCCCATCCGATAACAGATTCTTCGACGAGGATTTGTCCGACAAGACTTACAGAAAGGCCCCGAGCGGCCACGATGCGGAGTTCTTCGACATTGAATACTGCACCGCCCCCGGTGCCGCCCATGGTGTATGCGGGACGGATTATGACCGGATAACCGAGCTCATCAGCGATTTTTTCAGCTTCCTCTACGCTAAAGGCCAGCTCGCTTTTTGGCATCTCGATACCCAACCGGTTCATTGTTTCTTTGAAGGCGCCGCGGTCCTCACCACGCTTTATGGCATCTACCTGAACGCCGATTATTTTGACCCCATATTTTTCAAGCACTCCTGCGTGGGCAAGCTCGGAAGACAGGTTAAGTCCGCTCTGGCCGCCAAGGTTGGGCAGTAGGGCGTCGGGTCGCTCCTTTTCGATGATTTTTGTCATAGTCTGGAGGTCAAGCGGCTCGATGTATGTTACGTCGGCCATACCGGGGTCGGTCATAATGGTTGCCGGGTTGGAATTGACTAACACTATCTTATAGCCCAATTTGCGAAGGGCCTTGCAGGCCTGGGTGCCGGAGTAGTCAAACTCACAGGCCTGGCCAATGATGATGGGGCCGGAGCCGATAATCATTACTTTGTTTATGTCATCTCGTTTCGGCATACTAAATTCTCCTGTTCTTTCCTGCCATTTCCATGAACATCCATGCCCAATGCGAGGATTTATTGCGGCGAATTAGACCACATTGAGATTGAGCTGTCAAATAAGAAAAGATGATAAGCCAGGTAAGAAGAATCGATTCTTAAATATAACTCGGCATCGGTTGTTAGCTGGACATCCGCGTAGTAAGATTGTGTAGAAAAAAGGTGAATCTGGATGCTATATTGGTAGTGGAAATCAGTGTGATATTACGTTTGAGCAATGGGGGGATGTGATGCAGGCGTATAGACGGACTTCACTGATTTGGCGAAAATCTTAGTTCACTGCCACATATGAAATCGTGCTCATCAAACTCGAAACATTCCCTTTATTGCCCCTGCTTTAGTACCCTGATTGTGTCCGTTCCCGCAAAGTCCGAACCATCATTAAGCTTGCCCGCGACTCTGAGCAAGACGGGGCTTTCCGCATTTTCCAGCATATCTTGGATTTCTGAACGGTCAAGTTTGATAAGCAGCTTGTTTGCTCCTTCGTCAGTTTTGTACCATGTTGGCTGGATTTGTTTATTTAGAGCAATAGTGTCGGTGTCTATATCGTAAATACTGTATTCGTCCGGAAGCTGGATAGTACAGCTAATCCAATTTCCATTGCTTTGGAGATTTAGAGTTTTGGGCATTATTTTAACAATGGCAGGAATTGGGAACACATATTCGTCGGCTCCGAGGTCTATTTTCTCGCCTAATATCCGTGGGTTTCCATCGATGTCGGTTTCATCAGGCCCTGCGACAAACCCAGAGTCGCCGGCATCAATGCAGGGAGATTCTTCAAGCAAATGGTAGTCACCTTCAACATCGCGTCTACTTTTATCGGTGTAGCCTGTGTCGACAAATTGGGGGTCAATATCTATGTTGCCCTGGCCCCAGTCGACGGTGCAGTCGTTATCAAGTATCACACTCGTCTGGCCGCCCTGAATGTCGCAGTATGAAATCTGGATTGTGGTGGCGGCTCCCAGGTTGCCGACCAATATTTCCGGTGCGCTCGGAGCGGTATTGCCCCAGAGAATACTGTGACTTATAATCAGATTGCTTGAATTGAAGCAGTAGATGGCTCCGGCCGAGTTATAAGCTGTGTTTGTGCTAATAGTGCAATTGGTAATAAGCGGGTTGCTGGCATTGTGGCTGTAAATTGCGCCGCCTTCTGGTGCGGTGTTTCCACTGATAATGCAATTTTTTATTGTGGGACTGCTGCCATCTAAGTATATGCCGCCCCCACCAAAGATCATCGATGCTGAGTTTGCTATGATTTGACAGTTAGTAATCACAGGATGACTCTTACCATTTATACATGCAATACCGCCACCGAAGAATGCTGAGTTATTCCTGATGACACAGTTGGTAATCGAGGGGCTGCTATTGTTGGAGGAGTAAATTGCGCCGCCTACCATAGCAACTCCATTGATGATGGTGAGTCCGGCTACTTTTGAATCGGCCTTTTCCCACGTGTTAAAAACGAAGCCACGAGCTATGCCTGCACAGTCGATGATGGTGCTATTTACGATTTGTGGGTCGGTGGGGTCGGTGCTGCGGACCGTGATTGCCTTGCCATTGAAGTTTATGCCGCAATTACCCGAGCCGCGGTATGTTCCCGGGGCGATGACGACAGTATCGAAATCTTCACAGGCATCGATGGCGGCTTGAATGGTGCCATCTTCTTCGAACACATAGTAAGTGGCTGCAAGTGCCGAATTGACCATAAGAACAGCAATTAAACAGATTGTAATTTTTTTGTCTTTCATCTTTTTCACCTTAACTTTCTTTTAAATGAAATTAATCAAGATCGAAACTTAAAGTACAACTTCAGAATAAGAGCTGGGAACGTAATACAGTATTATTTCAGGTCCGAAACCTGCCGGCATCTGGGCGGTACCTGAACGGTTGAAGAAAAGGTCGCTGTTGCCGGTTACTATCATCGGCTCATCAGAATAATTTATTATCGAGCCGTCAATCGTTCCACCTGCGTTACCTCCGAATTCGATTCCATTTGCAGCTATGGCGCCATTGAGAGTATCGAAGTTACCCCAAAAAACGGCCTTAAAGCCCGGGGCCATAAGAAACGTGCCGGTTTCATCGCGGAGCTCCTCAAATTGCGGTTCTTCCAGCAGGTCGGTGACAGGATAACTGGTGACGGTGCCTGCGAACCATATTAGGTTTGTTCCGGAATTATCATTCAAATCGCCGTTACCGACAATGATGCCGGTTATTTCGGTATTTCCACCAAATAGAACAATGTTGGGGGCCTCGATGAAGACGATTCCTCTAAGCGTTACGGCACCAAAACTGGGATTGGTTCCGGCGGGTATTAATACGTTGTCATATTCCGACAATACATTGTTGGGGTCGTAAGTATTCTGAACATAGTGCCTAAAATAGTTTGGCTCAGGGACCGGGAACTCGGTTGAAGGGGCGCCAAAGTGGACGTGATTGTCTATAGCATCCGTGCCTGTTTCGCCGCCAATCGAAGCCTGTCCGCCCTGGAGCGTAACAATGGCATTCGGATCTGTGATGTGGACATCACCGGCGATCGACGAGTTACCCAAGATAGAAAGTGCAGTTGGGTCTGTGCTTTCGATATAGACACCCGCATCGAGGGCAACATTTGCACCGCCCATAGTGATGTTACCTTGCAAATTCAGGGCCCCTCTGGTTGCAACGCCATAGTCAAAAACTGTATGGGCCCTTGTGCCGAAATTGTAATTGACCCTTATAGTTCGTTGCACCGTTCCGGAAGACCCGGTTATGTCCATTTGTAGTATATCGATGTTACTTGTTTGCTGAATTTGCGAAGCAAAAGATTGCCCCGCTGAAGAAACCAGCACAACATCTGCAACAGTAATGGTCGATGTGCCACTGTCGTACGTTGTCGCAATATTTGAAATACCGTTGTCCGTCAAATCCGTCTGCAGAAAGTTCGCCAGATAGCTGAATCTATCGTCCGGCTGTGTGGTGCCGGGCATATAAATGCGTCCGAACCAGAAGCGGAGTGTATCAAGGCCGGATTCGGCACAGCCGAGAGCGCGATTGGCTTTGCGCTGGTTATCGGCGATCTGGAGATTCGTACCCGACAGCGTTGCAATGCTGACAGCCAACGCCGAAAATACAAGCACGAATATCATTGATATGATAAATGCAGCACCTCGCTGCCTTCGGCTGAGTAATTTCCTTACAGATTTCATTTTCCCCCCCACGGAAAACACTCTCTTACTGGAAAACACTCTCTTAAAGGCAGTTTAAGTCACTTCTAAATTACATCTAAAGTATAAGAAATGTTTGCTGTTCAGACAAAGCGGGAAGAACAAATAATGTAAAAAATGTTATGTCCCATAATAGCGGTGGATGGTTCACAGTATGTTGTTTTCTTGCTCTGCGAAATATGAGCTGCGAGCAAACGGCGAAGACAAACAACAGGAAAATCCTAATCCAATTGCTCTTTGTTTCCAGAAGTCGAATTTCGCAGGCCTCACGTATTCGACAACTTCAAGTGAATCCTTTGATGGCTTTAGATATTGGCCAATTGTGACTCTGTCGCAGCCTACATTGCGCAAATCTACCAGGACCTGTTCGACCTCATCGTCTGCTTCCCCCAAACCGAGCATAATTGAGGATTTAGTCTGGATACTATCGTAGCTTTCACCGGCCATTTTAAGCAAGTTCAAGGAGCGTTGATAGTTTCCGCCGGCTATGGCAATTGGGTATAAAGAGGGCGCCATTTCGATATTGTGAGCGAATACGAAAGGTAAAGCGTCCCGCAGGATTTCTATGGCCCGAGCCTGGCAATTACGGAAATCAGGTGTTAATAACTCAAATTTTATATCCCGGCATCGCTGCCTTACTTTATTGACACAATCGCGAAAATGGCCGGCGCCGCCGTCCGATAAATCATCGCGGTTCACACTGGTAATTACGAGGTATTTCAAGCCCATTTGTTTTGCCATTTCGGCTATTCGGGCCGGCTCGGTCGGGTCCGGCGGGGTGGGTTTGCCGGTCGCTACCGAGCAAAATTTACAACTTCGCGTACAGACATTGCCCAAAATCAAGACAGTTGCCGTGCCTCTATCCCAGCATTCGCCGCGATTGGGACAGTTGGCGTTAGTGCATATTGTCTCCAGGCCGAGAGAGCTTAATATGCTGTTTGTGCGTTTGTAGCTCTCACCGGCCGGCAAAGGCCTGCGCAGCCACGGCGGTAATTTTCGCTGCCTGTAGCTCGTGATTCGGGGTTCGTTGTAGGCAGAGAAATGGTTTATAAGCAGTTGGGTCAACTTTTTCTTGATATGGCTCATTGGGTAGCGTTTGCCGGTTTCATTCAGGACCGATGTCATTTCTACACCGTCCAGGCCACACGGTACTATAAAATCGAAAATGTTCAGGTCATTTTCAATGTTTATTGCCATACCATGATAGGTTACAAATTTTGATATGCGTGCGCCAATGGACGCAATTTTTTTACCGCCGGCCCATAGGCCCGGAAGGCCCTTTCGTCTCTGGCTTCTGACGCCTAATTGCTGCAGCAGTTCAGAACCTATCGCTTCAAGCTCTCTGATGTATTCGCTAATGCCGAGGCCAAGCTCCTGCAGGTGTAAAATCGGGTAAAAGACGAGCTGGCCTGGATTGTGGGCTGTTGCACCGCCGCCTCTGCGAATATCAACTACATCAATATCTTGTTGTGTGAGGCTATCGCGGCTGACCAGCAGCTTGTTGGCACTTTGCCGGGCACCAAGGGTAATGACAGGGGGGTGCTCGGCGATTAAAATGGTATCTGGTATTTCGCCCCGGCGTCTTTTATCCCGCAGTTCGTGCTGCAAGCGCAGAACTTCTCGGTAGTCGGCAAGACCGCAAT
>DATLBB010000059.1:0-4337 GCA_035527155.1 Sedimentisphaerales bacterium | reverse complement strand
GAGATAAACAAAGTCGAGTATGTGATTCGCGGACTGGGCTTTATCGAGGACCTCTCAGACATAGAAAGGTCGGTAATTAAAGTCAATGAGAATGTCCCGATATACATCAAAGATGTAGCAAATGTCACATACGGGCCCGCGCTGAGGCGAGGGGCGCTGGATAAGGGCGGTGCTGAGGCCGTCGGCGGCGTGGTGGTTGTCCGCTTCGGCTATAATCCTCTCGAAGCCATTAAAAATGTAAAAGATAAAATTGAGGAGATATCACAGGGGCTTACCAAAAAGACGCTGCCTGACGGCACGGTTTCACAGGTGACAATCGTGCCGTTTTATGACCGCACGGGGCTTATTTACGAAACCTTGGGCACATTAAATACCGCCCTTACCGAGGAAATACTGGTTACTATCATCGTGGTTATCGTTTTGGTCCTGCATCTTAGAAGTTCGGTACTAATCAGTGGTTTGCTTCCCCTGGCGGTACTGATGTGCTTCATCGCGATGAAGACCTTCGGTGTCGATGCAAATATAGTTGCCCTTTCCGGCATCGCAATAGCGATAGGCACAATGGTGGATATGGGCATAATCATTTGCGAAAATATTCTAAAGCACCTCGATGAAGCAGGCCCCGACGATGATAAGCTGGAGGTCGTTTTCAAAGCAACCAGCGAGGTCGGTGGTGCAGTCCTGACAGCGGTTTCTACTACAGTGGTTGGCTTTCTGCCGGTCTTTACGATGACTGGCGCAGAGGGCAAGCTCTTTAAGCCCCTGGCGTTTACTAAAACCTTCGCCCTGATTTCTTCAGTAATAATTGCTTTGACCATAATTCCGCCGGCCGCCCACATCCTCTTTACAAGAAAAGCTGCTCTTAAAAAGCTGAAGCGATATATATTGGGAGGTCTTCTAATTGCCGCTGCTGTTGTGGCAGGTCTTTGGCTCAGATGGTGGATAGGCTTTATTATAGGTGCAATCGGACTTTATCATCTTTTAAGAGACCGTATTCCAGGGAGAATGAGCAATCGGCTCCCCTTTTTTGCCAATGTGGCGGCAATTCTCGTGGTCGGCATAATACTTACCAACCACTGGCTGCCTCTGGGGCCGGCTAAGGGGCTGGTTCGAAATTTTATATTTGTAGCAGGGCTTATCGGAGGATTGCTTTTATTTTTCAAGATTTTCCAAAGATTTTATGCGCAAATTTTGGGAGTTTGCCTGGCTTATAAAAAGACGTTTCTGCTAATACCACTTTGCCTTGTCATTGCCGGTGTGTTTATATGGCGTGGTCTTGGTAAAGAATTTATGCCGCCTTTGGATGAAGGCTCATTTCTGTATATGCCTACAACTATGCCTCATGCTTCTATCGGGGAGTGCCTGGATGTACTGCAAAAACAGGACGTGGCGTTTCAATCCATTCCTGAAATAGAATCGGTGGTTGGCAAAATCGGTCGCGTCGAATCGCCCCTTGACCCCGCGCCGATATCAATGGTCGAAACAGTTATCAACTACAAATCAAAATACAAGACCGACAAGAACGGCCGGTTAGTCCTTGACGAGAATGGTGAAGCTATCCGTCAATGGCGGGACCATATTAACAGTCCTGATGACATCTGGGACGAGATTGTAAAAGCCGGCCAGATTCCGGGCACAACGAGCGCGCCGAAGCTGCAGCCTATTGCAGCACGCATAGTTATGCTGCAAAGCGGTATGCGTGCCCCGATGGGTGTCAAGGTCAAAGGACCTGACCTTGAGACCATTGATAAAGTAGGTCTTGAAATCGAGCGTTTTCTCAAAGAGGTGCCAAGCGTTGAGCCGGCTGCTGTAATAGCCGACCGGATCGTAGGCAAGCCGTACATTGAGATTGATATAGACCGTGACGCCATTGCCAGGTATGGAGTAATGATTCGGCAGATACAGGACGTTATTGAAGTTGCGATAGGCGGCAAGCGCATTACCACAACCGTTGAGGGACGCGAGCGATTTGGCGTGAGAGTCAGATACGTGCGTGAATTGCGAGACCAGATTGAAACGCTGGGTAAGATATTGGTCCCCACCGCCGATGGGTCGCAGATACCAATTATCCAGTTGGCGGAAATTCGCTACGTGCGCGGCCCACAGGCCATAAAGAGCGAAGATACGTTTCTTGTTGGATATGTGCTGTTTGATATGAAGCCCGGCCATGCTGAGGTTGACGTTGTCGAAGAATGTCAGCGGTATCTAAAAGCCAAAATTGACAATGGTGAATTTGTTATACCTGATGGTGTCAATTATGCGTTTGCGGGCAGCTATGAAAATCAGGTTCGCGCAACCAAGACGCTTTCAGTGGTAATACCGTTAGCGCTTTTTATCATATTTATGATTCTTTATTTTCAGTTTAAGTCCACGGTAACGAGCCTGCTGGTATTTTCAGGAATAATTGTGGCGTGGTCTGGTGGTTTCTTGTTGATATGGCTTTATGCACAGGGCTGGTTTCTTGACTTCAGCGTGTTCGGGGTAAATATGCGAGAGCTGTTCGGCGTGCATACTATCAATTTAAGTGTAGCTATATGGGTGGGATTCCTGGCTCTGTTCGGGATAGCTTCGGACGACGGTGTTGTGATGTGTACTTATCTGGAGCAGTCATTTCGTGGAAAGCAGATGAAAAGCAAAGACCAGGTGCGTGAAGCCGTGATTACTGCCGGAGTGCGGAGGATTCGACCATGCCTTATGACGACGGCAACTACCATATTGGCGCTGATTCCGGTGCTTACATCGACGGGCCGTGGCTCGGATATTATGGTGCCTATGGCGATTCCCTCCTTTGGTGGAATGACGATTGAAATACTTACCATGCTTGTTGTGCCCGTTCTGTATTGCGGGATAAAGGAAGCGAAAATCAACAAAGCTTTTAGAAAAGGTTGACCTGGGACATAGGGCGGTATCACCTTCATACATTCGTGCCAAAAGGCACATCTGCCAGGTCATTCCAAAACCAGTGCCGCCTTCACCTCGCAAGAGAAGTGATTTTCTTACTGCTTTTGCAAATTCAGGGTTCTTACGAACCGATATCTCTTTGCCGGGATACATACCCCACAGATGCGAGAAGTGTCGGTGCTCGTTTTCTGGATAATCCCAATCATCCAGCCACTCCTGGACCGGTATTCGGCCCGGATATTGAGCGAAATTGTGGTATAATTTGTAAAATTCTGTAGAAAAAGAAAAATAACCAAAAAAACTGCGTCAAGTTTTGTGGTTTCGTTACACTTATTAATAGTATCGTATGAACAACAACAGAGATTACCTTGAATTGGTCAAAAAAGCACAGCTTGGTGATAAGGAATGCCTGAATCGCCTGGCTGAAGCGGCGAGGGTGCGTTTGCGCGAGTATGTGCAACGTCTTACATTGCAGGAAGATTTTACAGAAGATATTGTTCAGGAGAGTATTTTGGAAATGTTTAAAGTATTTGACAAACTCAAAAAAGCCGACCGGTTTTGGAATTGGCTGGACGGCATAGCCTTTAACAAGGTTCGCAGCCACTATGGCAGGCGATGGCGTCACAAAACGGTTTCCTTGTCTGATGCAGGATGTGAGATTGCAGAGACGAACAGCCCTGATGGCTTGGCGGAGATGGTTACTGCCGAGTTGAAGCAGATTGTCGTCAAATCAATGCACCGGCTGCAGCCCCGGCATCGAGCGGTATTAACCATGCGATGTTATAAGGGAATGAAATATTCAGAGATTGCAGAATTGATGGAATGCAGTGAATTTGGTGTTCAGGCATTGTTCTACCGGGCCAAAAAGGCTTTGGCTAAAGAACTGTCACATCATGGACTTGGCAAGGGTTCGCTGCTGACAGCTCTGGTTCTGTTTGGAAAGATGACAGCCACGAGCGAGGCGGCGGCAGCTAATGTATCTGTAACGGCTGCTGCTACTAAGGTTGGTTTGGCAGCGGGGTTGGTGGGAGCGATGAGCGGTAAGGCACTCGTTGTATCACTGACGACGGCTTCTGTATTGGCCGTTGGTACTATGGTGACAACTTCGACCTTTGATGGAAAAACGGACATGGTGGAGAACAAGCCTGCCGGAAGTTCACTGACTATGGAGTTGGCGGGCTCGGCGGCAGATAACGTTCAAGAATGTTGGTATTATTATCCGCCAAATGGAAACGGGGCTGTAATGATGCGGTTGAAGTCCAATCCGGACGGTAAACAACAATCTTACAGCCAGTGGCTGCAAAATGACCAGGCCAACTACTACAAGCAGAACGATACTATTTATATAAAGAATCACCGCATGTGGGCCAGCGACCTGAGTGTTCAAAGACTGCCAACGGATAGTCCCCAATTTGGAGAGTTTCTTTCCGTGGTTG
>DATLBB010000058.1:0-8473 GCA_035527155.1 Sedimentisphaerales bacterium | reverse complement strand
GGATGGCCTTACCCGAAACAGCTAACACTGCCATCCTCATGCACAACTATGATCCGCCCATGGCGGTCAACAAGAAGGCCTCCGGGAAGTACTGCTGATGGCAGCCGCTTCCTCCACATGACCTTGCCGGTATCGGGAGCGAGGCCGGCCAAAAACCAGTTTGAAGATAGTGAGCGGGGCCGCTGCTCTCGAACCTCTGCGAGAATCGCGTTTTTCGCAATTACAAACCCAACCGTGTCACTGTCCTTAAGTTCCTCTGCAGTCCAGCTCTTCTTGAGCGTGTTTGCGTACCTGGTCTGTTGGCGCAGGTTCGTCGGGCTGGCTTTCTCCAGGTGCTCAACGAGTACACCAGTGTCTATGCATGCGGGCACACTCAGCGGACCATTGGCCATGACAAACTTCTCGGTTGACCATGCCGATGGAATTTTCCCAAATCCGATATGCACGGCCTTTCCGATTCCATCGCTACCGAGCTTTGCAAGACTAAAGGTACCGGGATTGACATAGTTACGAAGCCCGGAATACCGGAGGCGTCCACCAAAGATTAGGTAGTCTCCCATCAGGACTCCTATCTCCTCGCCACGATTAGCCCGTGGTGAACCATTGCCGACGGTTCGAGACAAACATTTGCCATTCTGCAAGTTGTAACAGGCAGGGGAAATGATATTTCCGCCTGGCATCCAAAGACGATTACCTGCGATAGTAAGAACTCCCTGGGCTGATACTCCCTTTCTCAGCAGCTTGTCCAGGTGTCCAGATGTCGTGTTGCCCCATATTGGTTTTCCCGTCTCCGCGTCGAGAGCATATACGTAAGTACCATCGTAGTCGATGATGCCTGCTGCCGCATATACAGCGCCATCTTGAACCAAAACGCCACTCGCAATCGGCCAGGCTGAGCAGAGCCTGTCGTAAGTCATTATTCGCCTTTCTACGGGCGCTACTCTGAAGCGCCAAAGGAGCCGCCCCGTGGCCGCCTCCAGACAGTACACTACGCCATCGCCTGACCCCACATAGGCCCGTCCTTTCCACACGGTCGGCGGCTGTGCAATCGGTCCTGCTGCAGCAAAAGACCACTTCAAATTGCCCGTATTGCCGTCAATGGCACGAACCTTTCCATCGTCGCCGCACAGGAAAACAAGTTCTCCTGCAGACGTAGGAGCACTCGGCCTGTAAGAAGCCGATGCACGGTACGTCCAAAGCGATTTCGGATCGCCCGGGACAGTCGCGGTTGAACAGGCACTTCGGCTGTTGCTCCCTCGGTAGGTGGGCCAATCTTCCTCGATAATCTCAGGAAACGCAGCCACAGAATTGCTTCTTTCACACACCTCGAGCCGTTGTGATACCGGATCTTGTTCCTCTACCATGAAATCGGCTGCTGAGCAAAGTCCCGAAGTACCCATTAGCGAAAGGTTGCAGTCGCACAGCCAGGGCCCGATATAGAGCAAACCGTTTGCCGCGATGACACCATCATTGCAGGCGGGTCGTATCGCGCCGTTAAATAGTATCTTTTTGGTATTCCTGTCGTAACGCGTCAGCCCCTCGGGCATGCCCCGGCAGAAAAACGAATCCGGAGTTGCGGTCAAGCGTACACAAGAGCGTTTTGTAAAGCCAAGGTCTTTCACGGTCTCGCCTGTCAGTGGCTCCAGCACGAGCGTGCTGCCGCCCGGGCCTATACCCACGATGAGTTTGCCGTCTGCATAGAGCATATTAGGATTGTTCGTTGTCTTCTTTCGCGTCCATAGAAGTTTTCCGTCCCTGGATGAGATGGCGACCACATTCATTCGAGTTTGCGCCTGAAAGAAAATCACTTCAGGCGTATACAGGCAATAACATGTTGTTCGGAATCCTGGAGTTGATTTCAGGCCCCTGCCCGACTCTTCGATGAGGCGGATAACTTCGGGGCTCTTATTTCGCCACTTGACTTGTCCGGACAAAGCGTCAAGGCAGCCGGTATGCGCACCCGGACAGTAGAAGAAGATTTTATCCCCACCTATCACCAATGCCCTGGAATCGAGCTGCTTGTCTTCTGAGTGCCACCAGAGGACCTTCTTCCGTTTTATATCATAGGCGGCAAGCGTCGTGCCGAATCCCCACGGCACTTTCGCCTGATAGTAGCCGGGACTGAGCTCGCCCCAACTCCAGTGGCTGTGTTTGCTGCGCACTATAGTTGTTTCCGAGGAATCCTTGACAGTACCGGCAAGAACATAAAGCACTCCATCCTGTAAGGCGATGTATTTCCATTCGCCTTCGATTTCGGGGATACTAATTCTATCCATCTCCCTGCCGCTTTCAGGGTCCAGTTTCAAGCACCCATCGTTTTCGATCATGTAGAAGCAATCTTCGGTAGCAATAAATGCAGACCGGTGCACGAGGTAACCATCAGGAAGCTTGCGTGACCACAAGAAAGTTCCGTTATAACCGTTTCTGGCTAACAGAGTATTAAGCCATTGTTCCTCGCGTCTGTGGTGTGCTATGTGACCTAAGGCCGTAAAAATGCGCCCTCCCGCTGCGGTAGTGATGGCTGGCATCGCAGAATAGAGAGGCCCCCCAAGCCACTGGGTACTATAGGGAGCCTTTATAACGGCGTCGGTCGACACAGGATTGTTGTCCGGCCCGTGCTCCCAATGACTCCATGAGTCTGTGCCCTTTGGCTTCGGCTTTGTGATTTCCACCCATGCCCCAAAGGCATCTTTTCCAAACTTGAAGCTGGTTTCCTTGGTGAGGTGCTTGAGTATCCATTGCGATAGCTGTTTCTTAGTTAATTGCCGCTCTGCGCCTCTAACAGTACCAATAATAGCTTTTCCACCAGGACGCAGGACACGCAAGATTTGCTTGAGTGATAAGTCTTTCAATTCGTGGGGGATGCCGATCCCCCGCCCTGCGGGTTTAGCACCAAGTGGAGCAAGCACTACATCAACAGTATTGTCCGCAAAGGTAAGGGAATCCAGAGACTTTCGCTCAACGAGGACCCGAGTACCATAGAGTCCATCAACGTCAAGCGCTTTATGTGCAGCCGCAACCGTCGCTTCTCGAGGATCCTGTACATATAGAAAAAACCGGCTGCCTCGAACAAGTTCGAGTGCCAACGTTCCGCCCTCGCATCCCAGCAGCGAGCAGAGTCCATGCGATGTACCGGCCTTTGTGAGCAAGTGATGCGCCAGCTCACGATCATTTCTTCCACTGCCGGCACTCGCTGTTTCCGCCATAATAGCAAGAAAGATGGCGCTAAACGTCAAAAGAAAAATACGTTGCTTACCCATAATTACCTCCCAAGTACTGAGTCTCTTACCATTCCTATTCGCTCACCTGCTTGAAGCACGACAGGTACTATGCTTTTTCCATCCGTCGTTTCAAAAGCCGCCATAGCTTACCTCTTCTGCCCCCAAAAATCAAGGCTGTTGGTCACGTGATGGTTCAAACAAGTAATACAGCCAAGCCATGAGCAAGAGACAAGCATTAGCGGCTACTGTCCTGACATACAGAGTAGCTGACCATTTTCCAGTGACAGAAACAGTCGGCCATTGGCCATGACAAACGTTTCGGATGACCACGCCGGTGGAATCTTCCCGAATCCGATATGAACGGCCTTGCCGATTCCATCGCTACCGAGCTTTGCAATACTAAAGGTACCGGGATTGACATAGTTACGAAGCCCAGAATACTGGAGGCGATACCAGAGATTTCTGATGGAGAGTTACTACACAAAGAAAAAAATTTTCCTGATCCGAAATATTTTACTTGACTTGCTCGTCGAAACTGACTAAATAGTCATAATTGACTAAATAGTCGAGGCCCGAGGCTTATGAAAAAAGGACTTTCAAAAGTGCCAAAAAGGCAATCTCGTCAGCGACGCCACACAAAAAATACGCACCAAAAGCTGATAGAAGCCGCCAAAGCCGTCTTTGCCGAGAAAGGCATGGACATGGCCCGCATAGACGAAATCTCGGAGCGTGCGGACGTAGGTAAAGGCACTTTTTATTACCATTTCAAGGGTAAGTCCCAGCTTATCAAGGAGCTTATTAAGGGCATTTTGAGTGATCTGGTAGCGACAATCGAGGAAAAATGCCGAGGTTCTACTGACATCGAGAGCCTTCTTGGTAGCCTGATAGGAGTACATATCGAGTTCTTTAGCAAATGCTGGGAAGATTTCGTGCTGTACTTCCAGAGCCGGAGTGATTTGACCCTCCAGGACGGCTACTCCGGTATCGAGACCCCATTTATTGAATATCTGGAGTGTATCGAAAGTCTTTTGGAGTCCGTTATCAAACACAAGCTACCGCAGCCGGTTTTACGTCGTATTGCATGCGCAATCACAGGTTTTGTGTCTGGTTATTATTCATTTGCATCGATAAATTCACAGGACGAGAACATTGACGAAGTGTTTGCTTCGCTACAAGGTGCCATGGTGGCAAGCCTGGGACGTTTCATTCAGGAGGCGCTACCATCAACAGAGTCTGGCAGAAACTTTTACAAGTAGATACAGAAAATTGTTGTGGCTACACCATGCAAGGCTCGTTAGCCAACCACCGGGTAGCCTGGTAAAGGAGATAAAAATTGGAAACGCAAACCATAGTAGAGCAGGCTGTGGAGCAGTCTGCGTGGGGTATCGCATCAAGCTTCGACATTTACAATTGCGACCCCGATACGATTCGCAGCGCCGAAAGGATTCAGCAATTCGTGGTCGAGCTATGCGACCTGATTGAGATGAAAAGATTCGGCGAAACAACGGTTGTTAACTTCGGAGAGGATGAACGTGTCGCCGGTTATTCGATGGTTCAGTTGATAGAGACATCGTTGATTTCCGCCCATTTTGCCAACAAGACAAACACTGTCTACCTGGATGTTTTCAGTTGTAAGCCCTACGATCCGGAAATAGTTGCTGACTTTTCCCAGAGATTTTTCGCAGGTTCTCACTGCATCGCACATAGTAATCTTAGGCTGTAGGCTATGTATGATATCCGCATAATAAATGACTTGGAGCAATGCCACGATATTTGGAAACGTACCGTACCTCAGGAGACTGTATGGGATCTCTGGGAGTTCCGTGCCTGCTTCCAGGAGCATTTTCGACGACCGGCTTGTTTCATTGCTGCCGAAAACTCCCACGGCCTTACTAAAATTTTACCTCTCAGTTGGATAGAGGAGGCTCAATGCTATGGCTACTTTCCCGGGGAAACCTGGCAGGGCAAGACCTGGCTTGAGCAGAATCGCGTTCCAGCCGGCAACGGAATATTGTGCGACATGTTAGATCGTTGCCCGGGGCCATATTACCTTCGCTATTTACTGCCGTCTTTAGAATCCGTATCCCAAAACCGATGCGTTGTTGACGAGGTTGGGTATCTCTTTAGGCCGCCGGATTACGACTATGATATCGAGAACTATTTTCAGCAGTTTTCGAGAAAGTCGGCAAAAAACATAAAGCGTGAAATAGCTTCATTACAGGCGGGGGCGTTTTATCGCTATGACGACATATCAGACTTTAAGCACATGGTGCAATTGAACGTTAATAACTTCGGCGAACGTTCATATTTCTACGACCTGCGTTTTCTGGAAAGTTTCCGCGCGCTGATGCACTACCTTAATGAGAAAGGATGGCTGCGTATAACAACCATTATAATCAACGGAGATATAGCCGCTGTTGACATAGGATGTGTTTATCGCGGGGATTACACTTTACTCGGAGGCGGCACGAATCGTGACTATCGTGGAGTGGCAAAACTGATAAACTTGCACCACATGCAACGAGGCTGCCGGGAACGGTTTAATCTGATAGACTTTCTGTGCGGAGATTTTTCCTGGAAGCAGAAGTTTCATCTTACACCAAGACCTTTGTACCTGCTGTCAAATTGCCCGGTCGAAACTCATCCTTCGGAAGACCTGGAACTGAGGGGGGCAGTACATGTCGAATAGACGCGTGTTGGTTGTGGGTACAACATCTGATTATATCGACATCATCGACAGGCGATTCCCACAAAGAGCGATCTTCATTACCGATGGTCGCGAACGGGCGAAGGCTACAGAGCCTCCTCCCAGTTCGGATGTCGAACTGCTGTGCGATCTGAGCCAGCCTGAACAGGTTGTTGCTGCAGTAAGGAAGCATTTGGATCAATGGCAGATGGAACCGAGCGGGATTGCCTGCTTTGACTGCGAGTCGATGCATCTGGCTGCGTTTCTTGCGCGGGAGTTTGGGCTTTCCTATCCTTCGGCGGAAGCTGTCGCTGCATGCAGAAGCAAGTACGTTTCCAAGCAAGTTTGGCGACAAGCTGGGCTGCCATGTCCCGATGTCGAGCTTGTTCGTAATGCATCCGATGCGGTGAATTTCTTGCGCAGAATAGGCGGCCTCGCCGTGCTCAAACCCCTAACCGGCAGCGGCAGCGAGCTTGTCTTCTTATGTTCCAACGAGGATGAATGCGTCATCGCGTTTGGCAAACTCAAGTCAAAACTGGCCAACCACGCCAATCGGCGAATGTACGCACCGTATCTTTTCGACGGAAAGAAAATTGACCCTCGTAAGGTCTTCGTCATTGACGAATTCATTCGGGGCAGCGAGTACAGTTGCGACTTTGTGGTCGAGGGAGATCACGTGGAAATCCTCCGTATCGCCAGGAAGATACCCTATCAGGAACAAGCGTTTGGGACAACCCTGGCTTATGTCTTGCCCCCTGAGCATCCACCAGAGCTTGACGAAGAGAGCTTTTGTGGCCAACTGTGTAAAGCGTCGAGAGTTCTGGGACTGGATCGGAACATCTGCATGTTGGATTTTGTCACCAAAGGCAATCAGGCCTTTATGATCGAAATGTCACCTCGCCCCGGGGGTGACTGCTTACCGCCTCTGTTGTTGAAAAGCTGCGGTATGGACATTCTTGGATGCACACTCGACTTTGCCGAGATGCGCCCCCTGAGCCTGCCAAAACCTTCGAAGTGGAGGTCCCTGGTTGGCGTTCGCCTCTTCGCAACGCATAGTGGTGAAATCAACTTCATTGATTCTTCGGCCTTACGTAAGGATCAACGAGTGGTCGAATGTTGCCTAAAGCGCAGTTCGGGCCATCAAGTTGTCCTTCCGCCCGAAGACTATGACTCTCGGCTTCTGGGTCATGTGATTTTTAAACCCTCAGGCTCTGAGGGTATCGAAAAGGAGTGCGCTGAAATCACCTCCAAGCTAAAGGTCAAAATGAAGACACAGGTATGTGCGACAGTGAATTCATCCTGAAAACGCTCGGCGGATCGACCAGGCAAAAACCGACTGTGCTCGATCCGGAAGAAATCAGCGTCTTTGTAGATGGCTTTCTGCAACGGCGAGATGTGTTTCTACAAACATCTCACCGGCATGGTTCTCCTCTTTATGTCGTAGAAGAAAGCGTTCTGCTCGAGCGGGCGGAGCAATTCACCGAGGCCTTCTGTCGTGAGCTGCCTGATGTGCGTATTTATTACGCAATGAAGAGCAACAACCACCCTCAGATTATCAAAGCGTTGGTAAACGCGGGCTTGGGCCTGGACGTTTCTAGTGGCGTGGAACTCCGGATTGCTCTCAACAGTGGTGCCACTGATATCGTCTTCAGCGGACCCGGCAAGACGGACAAAGAACTAAGTCTGGCTGTCGAAGCCCGTGATCGGACAATCGTATTGATTGACAGTTTTGGCGAACTTGAACGTCTTCAGTGCATAGCAGCGGAAAGGGGCACCCACATTCGCTCAGGTGTAAGACTGACAACAGATAGTAACGGGCTATGGCGCAAGTTTGGAATTCCTCTGGAGAACCTGTCGCAATTCCTTGATGCAGCGAAGCATTGTAGCCACGTATCTGTTCATGGACTCCAGTTTCATACAAGCTGGAACCTTGATCCGGGCAACCAGGTGGACTTCATAGCCCGACTAGGTAATACCCTCAGCGAAATGATCTCCGATCAGAGGACGACGATTGAGTTTGCTGACATTGGCGGCGGATTCTGGCCGAGCCAGGGCGAATGGCTGCAATCGGATGGCACACTGAAAAGCTCCCCCGACACCATTATTCCGCTTTCGATGCATAGGATCTGCCACTACAAGCGTCCCTCGACTACCATCCAGGATTTTGCTGATCAGATCGCCCAAGCTGTGAGGACCCATTTGTTCCCCTACGTTTCCTGCCGCATTTGTGCCGAGCCGGGTAGATGGCTTTGCCACGATGCCATGCATCTGCTGTTGACAGTTGTGGACAAGAAAGCAAAAGACTTGGTTATCACCGATGCTGGCACAAACGCCGTAGGATGGGAGCGATTCGAGACAGACTATTTTCCGATAATCAACCTATCCCGGCCCGATCTGATCGAGCATGAATGTTACATTCTCGGTTCGCTCTGTACCCCGCACGACGTGTGGGGCTACGCCTATTGGGGAAAGGACATCCAGTCGGGTGACGTTCTGCTAATACCGATGCAAGGCGCTTATACATACAGCCTTCGTCAGGAGTTTATCAAGCCGCTTCCCGCAGTTG
>DATLBB010000057.1:0-3921 GCA_035527155.1 Sedimentisphaerales bacterium | reverse complement strand
ATGAGCGAAGGTAAATTGAAAACTGCGGTACTGGGTCTAAATGACAGGGGTAAGGTTCTGCTCGAAGCGGCCTCGAGGCTCGAGCATTTCGAGATTGTCGCCGTCGCTGACAAGGACGGCACTATTGCCGAAAAAGTCGCTGCACAATACGGGTGTGAAGGTTTTGACGATTACCGGCAATTGATAACGGTGATGGATTCCCGCTTTCGCAGGGAGGATGACAAAAGCGGCGAAGACAAAGAAAGCGAGAATGACACAAAACGCGGGGATGACCAGGAAAGCGGGGGCGACAAAAAACACGGAGACAAGCGATGTCTGCTCGTTGCCGCTGGTATACATAGCTGCGACGAGTATGTGCGGATGGCGGCAAAAAAGAAATTCAATATACTCAAGCTGGCACCAGCCGCGAGGAACTTTGAGGAGGCGGCCGAATTTGTCCGGCTTGCAGAAAAGGAAGATATAAAATTTGCGATTGGCAACCCAAGCCGATTTGCCCAAAGCTTTGTAAAATTGCGAAGCCTTGTCCAGGAAGGCCAAATTGAACAGGTGTTTCTTATAACCGCTTTCTGCAATGTCGGCGACCAGCAGCACCCAGCCTGGCAAACCGACCCAAAACTGGCCGGCGGCGGAGTACTGCTGCACAACTGTTACCAGATTATAGACCAGATGATTTTGAATTTTGGCACAGCAGAGCAGATCTATTCGTTAAACACGAACGCGGCCGGCGATAAACAACAGCGGCATTATCTCACTGAAGATACGGCGGTCGTAACGATGAAATTAAGCGACACTTCATTCGGAAATCTCATAGCGTCGCGGCGGGCAGGGACCGGGCAGAGAGAAGAATACCTGAAGATTTACGGCAAAGATAAAATCTTAACTGTCAGCAATACTCAACTTACTATCGGCGGCGGGCCTGGGAAGAAAAGTAAGAAGTTAAAGTACGATGATGATGAGCCTGCCTCGTATGGGGCGATGCTGGAGAACTTCGCGCTGAGTATATTATCGCCGGATGAAAACAAGCTCTGCAGCAGCGGCAGAGAGAACCTGGCGAATATGGCTGTCATTGAATCGGCGTATCTTTCGGCACGCACGGCAACGCCGGAGGAGCCGGACAGGATTCTGCAGATGGCACAAATTGAGCCGACAGAAATTTAACGACTCTGCAGATAATACAATATGAGCGTTTGACAGGTAAGTTCTAAGAGGAAAAGATACTGAAATACGTGGAATGGCAAGGTCGCCAGGATTCAGGTCAAATGAAGTTTGAATTTTGATTTTTCAAGTGCCACGGGCTTGCCCGTGGGTATCTACTCGTCCTTCAAATGGTCGAGGATGCCGACGCAATATTCATCTTTTCCATCTTTCAAGATCGGCAGGTCACGATACCTCGCTTCAATCCTTGCCCTCAAATAGGTCATACGATTTTGAGGAGATGGGTGTGTAGAAAAGAATTCGATGGGCCTGACGGTATTTTTTCGTTCAAGCATCTGCATGGTCTCGACCATTCCGTTGGGATTGTAGCCGGCCCTAACCATGTAGCCCAGGCCGGCCAGGTCAGCGACGCGTTCGTCCTCTCTGGTAAATTTAAGGCCCAAGATTTGCGTTGCCAACTGGGCTGCCGTTACGACACCTTGCGATTTGGTCTGCGAAGCTGCGGCAGCAAGCAAGAGGTCCATCCCAATCTGACGACTCATCAGGGCGGCGGTGTCGCGGGCCACGATGTGGGCTACCTCGTGGCCCAAAATCGCTGACAGTTGTGCCTCGGTCGTCAATTCTTTAAGCATGCCCTTGGTGAGAAAAATATAGCCGCCAGGCAGAGCAAAGGCGTTAAGCGAATCATGCTCCAACGCCGTGAAGTGATATTCCCAGCTTCTTCTGTGGCTGACAGCGGCGGTTTTTTGGCCGACAGTATTCATGTAGTTTTGCAAAGCATCATTGTCGATTCTCCCGCCCATTTGTTTTTCAACTTCAGGGGCGTATTTTCGGCCTATTTCAAAATCCTGCTGCTCGCCAAAGAGCATAAGCTCATCCTCGCCGGTTATCGGATTTATCGCACAGCCGGCACAGAGGCACAGAATAAGGCTTGTCGTCAGAAATCCAAATTTTCCACGCATTGTTATCCTCGTAATTAGTATCTGTTGCGGAAACAGCATTTGTCATTCCTGCGAAAGCAGGAATCCAGTTTTTGGGCTGTAGACACCTGCTTTCGCAGGGGTGACATGGCGAAAGAGGCTTTCCGCAACAGGAACTAATTATGAAAAGCTCTGTTTTGAAATCTCAGCCATATCTATTATCAATTTCGGTTATTTTATACCGCAGTGAATACTGTAGGCCAGCAAAAAAACTTTCAGGATTGCAACTAAAAAAGACAGCTGGCAAAGGACGGAGGGCGGAGACGAATTGAGAATGGAGAATATTGATTGGTGAATTCAAGAATTGGTTACTGATATTTTGCGGAATGGCCCCTGTCCCCCTCCAGCAGGGGCCACGCAATCAGCAAAATACTATCAATGCCACGGCAATCTCACCCCGTGTTTATATAGTGTGCTGGGCCCAGCTAGCGAGTTACCCTCACCATTGCCTAACTGCTGGGCCCAGCCACGAGGAGGATGCCAAAGTTAAATTGTGCCAGTATCACTAACACTATGAGACCATATTCAAAAAAACTGTCAATCGGGGTAAATACGGATATTTGAATTTTTTTTTCAGAGCAAAAAATAGGGTTGAACGGCTTTTTTAAGCCGATAAGTGGCTTTGTGAGTTGAAAAACGGCTTTTTACACGGTCATCGTCCCTTTACCGGCGGTGGAGGATTAATAAGCCCCCCTTTAACAGCCCATCTGAACAGTTCGGCCATGTTCCTGACTCTGAGCTTGTCATAAATACTGGTACGCTGGTCCTGTACAGTTTTTACCTTACGCTTCCGCAAAGCGGCTATTTCTTTGCTGGTCTTTCCTTGCAGAACTAAATGCAAGACCTGCAATTCCGCCCTCGTAAGCAGTTTGAGTGCCCGCGCTTCAACTGCAGCTTTGCGCTTTAGTGCGGACTCCACAGCCGCCAGAAAACTCTGCCTGTTAAAAGGTTTTTCGATAAAATCCGATGCTCCTTTCTTGAGGGCCTTGACCGCCATTGGTATATCACCATAGCCGGTTATAACGAGGACCGGCAGCTTTGGAAGCATGCGCTTTACCTCGGCTAGCAGTTCCAAGCCGTACATTTCAGGCATTTTCACATCGGTAATAAGTAAATCACACCTTTGCTTACGTAACTGTTCAAGGCAATCGGCCGCACGGGCAAAGCAGCTAACTTCCGAGCCAAGTTGTCCAAGAGTTCTGCAAACTGCCTTCCATATTTTTGGCTCATCATCAACGAAAAAGATGTGTTGCTTTGTTTTATTTGTCATTGCTGCTCTGTTAGGACATCCTGCCTCTGCTGATAGGCAGAGTAACGAAAAAAGTTGAACCTTCACCGGCTTTGCTTGCGACGCGAACTTTACCGCCGGCCCGCGATACGATGTGCTCTACAACGCAAAGCCCCAGACCCGTTCCTTCACCTGCAGGTCTGGTAGTGAAAAACGGCTCAAAAATCTTATCAAGATTCTCCGGCGCAATACCACCGCAATTGTCGGCAAATCGCAGCTTAATCTGCTCATCTTTTACAGCGCCATCGATAATAAACTGGCGACTCTTTTTGCCGTCCGCTGCCTGGATAGCATTCTCGACCAGCGCAAAAAATAACTGCTCTAAGTCTTTTTCGTTCGAATATATAGTCGGCAGTTCGTCAATACCTTTGAGGTGCAGGCTGACTTTTGCCCGCCGCGCACTTTCACTCAACAACTTAAGGATTCTCTCAGCAACCGCTTTCAAACTTACTTCGCTGACAATTTCCTCCGAGGATTTCCTCGCGAAATCGCGAAAAA
>DATLBB010000056.1:0-5274 GCA_035527155.1 Sedimentisphaerales bacterium | reverse complement strand
GAGGGCGGCAACTGCACGCCGTTTATCGCCCACTGGCCTGCTGTCATCAAGCCGGGACAAATCACCTATCAGGTAGGCCATATTATCGATATTCTGCCGACTTTCATGGAGATCGCCGGGGCCGCCTATCCGGACCAGATTGACGGTAGAAAACTTAAACGCCCGGTGGGCAAGTCCCTTCTGCCGATTTTCAAAGGCAAGAAGAGAAAGGGACATGACGTTCTCTATTGGCAGTTCGGCAGGGGAAAGGCCATCCGTATTGGTGACTTCAAACTTGTCAAATACGGTAATTCGGACTGGGAGCTATACGACATGGCCAACGACAGGACCGAATTAAACAACCTTGCCGCTCGATATCCCGACAGGGCCAAAAAGATGAGCCAAATGTGGGAGAAATGGCGGGCAAACGTCGGACGTAAGATATAGCCGGCGCAAAGTACTGCAAGATACAGATCGGAGGCGGAATCTCGTAGTGTGTGCAACTTGTTGCGCACGCAGTATCAAGCAGCCGGAAAGATTGAATTGTTAGATGATTTTGATATCCCATTAGAAAAGAGGCTCAGCGGCGTAGTTTAGCAAGGATATAAATTTGTTTATGCCAAATCCCGGTTAAGGAGATAAGGTTGATGGACAGGAAAAATCATACGATAAATCGCAGAGAATTTCTGCAAACTACCAGCCTTTTAACAATATCCGCTATGACTCCAACATTGCAGGGGGCAAAAGCAAAGCGGCCCAACATCCTGTTTATCATGACCGACCAGCAATTTGCGGATGCTCTTAGCTGCACGATGGGACATGATTATATCGAAACGCCGAATATTGACAGCCTTGCGGCTTGCGGTATGCTGTTCAAAAAGGCCTATTGTGCAAATCCTTTGTGCGTACCGAATAGAACTTCGATATTTACCGGCAGATATCCCCACGAGCACGGCAAGCAGATCAATTCAACAAAAGCAATCGACGTAAAAGAATTTCCGAATATTGGGATGGTGCTTCGCAAGGCAGGTTATGTTACCGGTTATTTCGGCAAATGGCATTTGCCTTATCCATTTAAAAAAGCTAATGCAGAAAAGAGTGGTTATGATCAGAGATTTGATGCCCTGGACTACAAGATCGCAGCGCCGACTATTAAGTTTATTCAGAAGAATAAAGACAAGCCATTCTTTGTTGTTTTCTCTTTGATGAATCCCCACAACATCTGTCAGTACGGCAGGAGCCAGCCTTTGCCTGATGGTGACATAGGACAAGTGCCGCCGGCAAAGATGTGTCCCCCCGCCCCGGCGAATCTTGAAAAAGCGCCGAATCAGTCTGACGCACTTGAGGCTGTCTGGCAGGCGAGGCTGAGAGCAAAAGACAAAAAAAAGAACATAAGGAAGTTTGCCACGCTGGACAAATGGAATGCCGATGACTGGCGAAAGTATCGCTGGGCGTATTACCGCATGGTGGAACTTGCAGATAAAGAAGTGGGTAAAATCCTTTCAACTCTTAAAAAGCTGAGGCTTGAAAGTAATACGGTGATAATCTTCACCTCTGACCATGGCGATGGTATCGGCGCGCATCGGTGGGCGCAAAAGAATATGTTCTATGATGAAACGGCCAGGATACCTTTTATCATCAGTCAGAAAGGTACAACTAAAATCGGCACGAGTGATTTTCTGGTCAATAACGGCATGGATATTATGCCGACGATTTGTGATTACGCCGGGGCGAAAGTCCCGGAAAAATGTAAAGGGATGAGTCTGAGGAATATCGCAGAAGGCAACAAGCCCAAGAAAAAACGAAGATATGTCGCGTGCTCAACTCGTTTTGTTCAGGACCTTCGAGAGGACGGCAGGCCGATTGACCTCGAGGGGAGAATGATACGAACACGGGATTATAAATATTATATCTTCAACCAGGGCAAACAGCCTGAGATGCTGATCGATATGAAAAACGATCCCGGTGAGATGGAGAACCTGGCAGGTAGTCCTAATTATAAAAAGGTTCTTGATGAACACCGCGAAATTTTTGCTAAGTATAAAAAAGAAAGTGGTGACAGCTTCTTATCGTAGTCACGTAGCCTGTGCAAAGATATAGATTTGAGGTAGAATATATAGAGTCTAAGGGAATATGTGTTTATGAGACAGATGGTGATAATTAGTCGACGCGATTTTCTTAAGAGTACGGCGGCCCTGCCCGGGATAGCGTCAATTTTGGGATGCCGGGTGGCTGCCGCAAAAACGGTCAAAAAAAAGCCGAACATTATTGTGGTAATGGCTGACGATATCTCAGCAAAGGAGTTCCCAACTTATAACATTCCAAAACCGACCTACGGCGATGGACCCTGCACCACGCCGGTTTTTGAGAAGATAAAGAATGATGGCGTCCAGTTTGCCATTGCCTGGGCAACGCCGTTGTGCCATCCCAGCCGCGGCATGATTATGACCGGACGTTACGCCCATCGCACCCAGTGGTGGTCCAATGGATTTTCCCCGGCCAAAGGAGAAAAGGGTTATCCATTGTATCAACATCATCTGGCGTTAGGGCAAATTGCAAAAACCGCAGGTTACAGCACGCAGTTTGTCGGCAAGTGGCAATTAGGCGGAACGCCCGACGGCTATGCCTTCGATGAGTATGTTTTTACTCCCGGACAGTATGCCGCTCGTTCTCCGGCAGAAAAAAAATCCTCAGGCTCAGGCAAAGGCAAACCCTCCTTTTATTGGAATCCGGGCTATAGTCTCAGAAACCATCCGGACTATACCGACAGTACCGGGACAAAGGGGCAAACATTCAAAACCACATGGAAGGACTTTGCCGCTGATATCGAACTGAAGTTCATCAAGAACTTCATGAAGAGAAAACACGAAAAAAGCGAACCTTTCTTTGTCTACTGGCCCGCTCACATGGGGCATGGGAACTGGGATTTTGAAAATGATCGCATGGGATATCCCGGAGTGCCGCCAATGGATAAGAGGCTTTATCACGGAACTCCAAGGATAAAAACAACCGCACCCGACGGGACCGTGGTGGAAAAGACCCCTCCGGGCATCAATTATCATGTCCAGTATCTCGACTACTGTATTGGTGAGCTAATCAAACAAACTAAGGCTCTTGGTATCGACAGGGATACTATCATTATTTTTACAACGGACAACGCGACAACCGAATATGGCAAAGGCCTGAAGGGCGCTGTTAAGGAACACGGCCCCATGGTGCCGATGACCGTTTACGGTCCCGGATTAGTTAAATCTCGGGGCCAGGTGAACGATTTGGCGAGCCTGGTGGATATCGCGCCGACGGTGGCCGAACTCACCGGCGCAAAACTACCCGGCGGTTATGAGTTTGACGGCAGGAGCATGATGCCGTTCGTCTCAGGCAGGACCTCAAAACACAGGGACTGGCTCTATTCTTATAATGCCGAATATCAAATGGTCCGGACCCGCAATGTCTGCCGGGATGGCCTTGGTTTCTATTGGGATACAAGGGGTACCCGGGATCAGGAAAAATATCGGCTGATTGACGAAGCCGACCCCGCCCTGCGGAAAGATATTGAATTGATCAAGACAATCCTAACCAAATACCCCACCGCCCCGCTGAGTGGACCAATGTATGAACGCTATATGAAGGCCAAGGAGGGAAAACGCGAGCGTTGGGACAAGATGAGAAAGAAGATTCTGAGCCGGAACAAAGGACAGATGTTGTGAACAGAAGTGAGAGAATCATCATGTGGAAAAAGCTGTATTCCTTCGTTTTGATTTGCATACTTAGCTGCTCCGGTTATGTGTCAGCCGGCCAGACAAACAAGTTAAGCCCGGTAGAGAAGAAACAGGGATTCAAACTGCTCTTCGATGGCAAATCGATGGAGAAGTGGAGAAACTACAAATCCAAAACCATCCGGCCCCAATGGCAGATTATCGACGGAGCAATGGTCCTGACCGAAAAGGGCGGCAAGGACATAGTGACGAAGGAAAAGTTCGACTATTTCGATCTTCGGCTTCAATGGACTATCGCCGAAGGGGGCAATAGTGGGATTATGTTTCGCGTGGATGAATCAACGACGAAACGGCTTCCCTGGATGGTCGCACCGGAGTTCCAGCTTTATGATTCTTATACTATCAAAGGCAAGCCCGAACGCAGTGCCGGCGCGTTGTATGGTCTGGTGGGGGCACCGGAGGGTATTACTAAAAAGCCGGACGAATGGAATAAGACACGTATTCAGCTTGCCCCGGCAGGCCAGGGCAGGGAACATCTGCAGTGCTGGCTGAATGACACTAAGACCATCGACCTTGTTATCGACCACGCGCCCGGCAGCGAATGGTCAAAACTGGTCGCGAAAAGAAACGCAAAGACCAAGGGGACAAAATTCGAACTGCCCGAGGAGTTTTTCAAGACCGAGACCGGTCCCATCCTCCTGCAGGACCATGGCGCCCGCGTCGCCTTTCGAAATATCAGGATACGCAAATTACCCACGACAGCGCTCTCAACCACTTCTAAAGATAAAGAGGCCGGTGTAATCCCTCGGCCTGTTTCAGCGCAATACTCCGAAGGCTTCTTCACCATTACCCCAGCCACACTGGTCGTCGCCGAGGATAAAGCGACAGCCGAGGCACTGAAACTAATTGACATGCTGGCGCCTGCGATGGGCTTCCGATTGGAGCTGGCCATATCCTCAAAGCCACAGGACAGGGTCATTAGGTTTGAACTCAGCGATAAATTATCCAAAATCGGAGACGAAGGCTACACGCTCAAAGTTACTGCCAAAAGTATTATAATTCGCGCTGTTCGAACAGCCGGACTTTTTTATGGCATACAAACCTTGCGCCAGCTTCTGCCTGCCTCTGTGTTCAGCAAGACAAAAGTCGAAGGTACAACCTGGAAAGTACCGGCTGTGATGATTACCGATTATCCACGCTTCAAATGGCGGGGTCTGCTCGTCGACCCGGCACGCCACTTTATTCCCAAGCCCGCTCTACTGCGATTTATCGATGCAATGGCGCTCCATAAGCTAAACTCTCTACAGATTCACTTAACCGACGACCAAGGCTGGCGTATCGAAATCAAAAAATACCCAAAGCTGACGGAAGTCGGCGCATGGCGTGATGAAACGCTCATCGGCCATTTGCATAAAGGGCCCCTGCGGTTCGACGGCAAACGCCACGGCGGTTTCTTTACACAGGCCGATATCCGCCAAATCGTGCAGTACGCAGCGGCCCGGCACATCAATATCGTTCCCGAAATCGAAATGCCCGGCCACGCCAGAGCAGCAATCAGTTCATATCCCCATCTTGGCGT
>DATLBB010000055.1:0-6431 GCA_035527155.1 Sedimentisphaerales bacterium | reverse complement strand
CAACCCGGACCTTGCGCGAATGCGTGACAGCAACGCTCTTGAAGGCAAGTGTGGTGTCTGTGGCTATAGACAGGTATGCGGCGGATGTCGCGGCCGAGCTTACGCGGCAACAGGCAATTATATGGCTGAAGAGCCTTTTTGTGCGTACATTCCACCCGAAGCAGTGCAATCAGAGGATAAACGGTGATAAATATTAGTAAATTGTATTGTGACCAGGTTACGCCGGGCGACTGGCTTCGCTACGGTAAAAAGGGTTCGGGGGAGCGCGGGCGTGAGGTTGTCCCCAAACGGGCGTCGGAAAGGCGGCCTGTCGTTGTCTGGAATATCACGCGAGCGTGCAATCTGGCGTGTGTGCATTGCTATAATGACAGCGGAGCCTGCAAAGCCGATGATGAGCTCTCGACTATAGAGGCAAAGGTTGTATTGGATGATCTGTCGCAGTTTGGTGTTCCTTCGGTTTTGTTTTCCGGAGGTGAGCCGTTAATACGGCCTGACTTGTTTGAACTAATTGGATATGCAGGTGAGCAAGGGGTGCGTACGGTTATTTCTACCAACGGAACGCTTATAACAACTGATGTAGCTAAGAAAATAAAAGAGCGAGGAGTTTCGTATGTGGGTATCAGCCTTGACGGGGTAGGCGAGGTCAATGACAAGTTCAGGGGAGTACCTGGTGCATTTGACAGGGCCGTGCAAGGGATAAAGAACTGTCAGGATGCCGGAGTGCGAATTGGCCTGAGACTGACCTTGACCAGGAGGAATGTCCAGGATTTAGAGGGCTTATTTGATTTTTTCGATGCAGAGAATATTGAGCGTGCGTGCTTTTATCATTTTGTCCCGAGCGGCAGAGGAGGGAAAATAGCAAATGAAGACCTTACGCATGCTCAAAGCAGAGAAGCAGTTGAGACAATATTAGCCAAGACAAAACTGTTTAAGCAAGCTGGCAGGAAAACTGATATATTGACAGTGGATAACCATGTTGACGGAGTTTACCTGTACCTGAAATTGCTTAAGGAAGACGCTGCCCGCGCTGATGAAGTCTGGAAATTATTGACATGGAACGGCGGCGGGATGTACAGCAGCGGGGTTGGCATCGGGTGCATTGATTTTCATGGAAAAGTGCATCCGGACCAGTTTTGGTGGCATTACGACCTTGGCGATGTTCGGGAAAAACCTTTCAGCCGGATTTGGATGGATACGAGCGACCCGCTGCTTCGGGGCTTAAAAGAACGCCGCAAATACCTCAAGGGCAGATGCCGAGTTTGTAAGTTTATTGACGGTTGCGGCGGTAGTCTGAGGGTGCGTGCGGATTTGTATTTTGGCGACCCCTGGGCACCGGACCCCGCGTGTTATTTGACAGATGCTGAAATCGACTTTGATGAGGATAAACAGGCAGAATTAGAACGAAACAGCGAGCTTTTCAAGATGCCTGATTAAGACAGAAGACAGACCATCTGACTTCTGACTCTTCATCGCAGCCGTGGTATCAAGTGCCTTCGGTTACCCCAGGGACCGCTCACCTGGTAAACCAAACGGTCATCTATATTATCAAGGGCTTTTAGATTTAACTGGGGCAAGTCACCATTACCCGCCTGGTACACGACGGCGTAAATTGTGCTCGCCGCCCGCCGTTCGACCAGAAGCATGGGGATGGTCGGAGAGTCCGGCTTATCGGTTTCGGGATAGCCACACGTGATTACCAACGTTGCCGGCTGCGGCGCCATCGTCATCCTGAATCGCACCGAGTCCTCAAGCCATTCGATTCGGATTTCAGCGTCGCTTTTACCTGCTTTGAAATCCCGAAGCCACACGCCGGGACCGGGGATGCGCACTTGCGAAGGTCGCAGAGCAATCGAGGCCTTCTGCGACTCCGGCCTGCCCATAGTATGAATTATCCAATGAATGTCGTGGGGGGTGTCCGAGACGACCTGGAAGACGTCCAGAACATACTCGCGCCTTACGCAAATTGTTCGCGATTGTTTCACTCCCTCGTAAAGAAGTCCCTTACGGTCTATTGCGGTAACGACTTTTTCTTCAGGAAGGTCGCGGTACTCTTCGAGCCAAAGCCTTTCTGATATCGGCCGCTGGTCGCGGTAATCTATCATTACTGTGTTCTGGCTCAGCGCCGAACGGTTCAACTGGCGCTGGATCCGCGAAGAGAAGGCATGAGGAACCGTCGCCCGTGACTCCACGTCAGGGGCGAGCAGTTTGCCCCGTCCAAAGAGCATGAGTGAAAGTTTGTCGTTATTCGAGTGGACGCCGCTTTTATCGAAGGTAAGAAATGCGCACCAGCCGTCGCTTCCCCAGTAATCTCTGCCCTGCCGGTCTCTAAGAAAGGCATATCCGTGTTCCGGATAGAGACGGCTGGTTATGTTGGGCGGTTTGGCACCTTTTATTTCAAGGCCGATGAATAACAACTCCGGTCTTTTCCTCGCGACCTTTTCGAGCAGCCACGCATACCGGGGGTCCCGGTAGGCGTTCCAAGCGTATGCGTAGGTAAACTCATCACAGAGGCGTTTTCGGTAGCCGTAGGTGTCGCCGATGGGAGGAATGCCGCCATCAGGAAAAAGAACGCCGAACATTGCATCGAAAGGCTGGCGGATGTTTCGACCGTTGGCTGTGGTGATAGTGTATAGGTCTTCCTTGCAGCCTACGTTCCGCAGTGCCTCGGCGAAGTAAACCATTGGTACGATGGCAGTGAAATGATAGTTGAGACTGCTCTCGCACCAGAGACCATCATCGACGAGGCCAAGTTCGAGCAGAGAAAGAATCCCGCGTGGTCCATGAAGTGCATAGTCCACAAGCTCGTCGCACCCGTAAAAGAGGCAGAGGCAGCCAAGCATCATCTTGTGCCAGGCTAAGTGGTTGTTGATGCCACCGCCAATATTGTTTTTAATCCAGTAGGTATCGTTTTTCATAATCGCCCGCGCCATTCGTGTAAAAAAGGCATCGAGCTTCGTCCTCTCATCAGGTGTGAACCGCTCGAAAAGAACATCGTAGGCGTTGAGTGCCGGTTGCCCCCAAACCGAGTAGTTCATCCCCACGTCGAAATGCTCGAACTCGAAGCTGTAATCACTTAGGTGCAGCAGTATCCTCTTTGCGACCTCGGCATCCTTTTCGTCTCTGGTGAGGGCGAATCGAAGGGCGGCATAATACGCCGGGCGCATCATACGGAGAGGCACTAAGCAGGTCTTTTCGTAGATGATTGGATATGTGTCCGACCAGGGCTTTGTTTTGATGTCCTCCCACCAGGAACTATCAATAGGGTCGAGAGCCAGTTGCAGCGCCTTATCCGCTTCGGCGCTGAGAGTGTGTATGGCCTGATGATATTTAGGGTCGGCGGCCCGCTTCTGCGCTTCATTGATATCATCTTTGGTATAGAACAAAAAGGGATGCTTCTGTGAAGAAATCCGGCTGGAATGAAAGTTAATAATTTCGGTCGGTATGGTTTCTGTCTGCTCCGCCGTTAGGCATCCCCAAGCGGACTTCCACGGGCTTTGTGAAATACTAATCTTTTCAAATTGTTTATCGGTGGCCGCATCCGACCTGCAGGCGAGTCCAGGTATTACCAGGATTGCTCCAAACAGGCATATTTTATTAACAGCGTTCTTATTTTGCTTTGGTCGCATTTTACAGCAAGGTTACAAAATTGGGACCACACAAAGGTCTTGTAAAACGTGGTTCCACAAGACTCCCCATACAATCAAATTTCTGTTACCAAGTCCGTTATGGAAATAAACTAACAACTCCACCTGATTTATAATCTAAATCGGCGACTTTGGAAAAGAAATTAAGGCCAACAACACTGATACCTATCCAATCAAGAACATTATTGGCGCTATAAGGCGTTGCCTGGTGATAAGATGCTGATGGTCTATAGAAAAGGCATTTATCGACAATCCTAAAAAACGAGTGAGAACTTTATGGCCGGTTATCAACTGCCAAATTGGCACAAGAGCAAAAAGCCCCGAGAAACTGTAATTGCTTTTTGCCACTATAGTTAGAATTTTAATTTGCCTGGGCACGCTGTTTGCTGCTTATTGAAGTTTAGAGTATGTTCGATAATAAGTATTTGAAAGGTTTTTCGCTATGAAATTCGACAAAATCACGCTGAAAGCTCAGGAGGCATTAGCGACCGCTCAGCAGATTGCGATGGCGAAATCACACACGGTCCTTTCGCCATTGCATTTACTAAGCGCCGTTCTCAGCGATGACAACGGCGTTGTGGTAATGGTTTTGAAAAAGATAGGCGCTAATATTGCGAGAATTAAAGAGATGACAGAGAGCGAACTTGGGCGGCTGCCGCAAGGCGAGACGGGCAGTCTTCTTATGCCTGAGCCGGCTTTCAATCAGATTGTTCTGGATGCGCAAAACCGGGCCGACGCGATGGGCGACGAATATCTAAGCGTGGAGCATTTACTCCTTTCGCTTGCCTCAGTTCAAAGTGACGCCAAAGAAATCCTACGGCTAAATTCGATTACGCCCGAACAGACTGAGGACGCTATCAAAGAGATACGCGGGCCGGAAAAGATAACCGACCAAAGTCCGGAGGCCAAATACAAGGCCCTGGAGCGATACGGAATCGACCTTCTGGAAATGGCCCGAAAGGGAAAGCTCGACCCCGTTATCGGCAGAGATGAAGAGGTCCGGCGATGTATGCAGGTCCTCAACCGCCGGACGAAAAACAATCCGGTGTTAATCGGCGAGCCGGGCGTGGGTAAGACCGCCATCGTTGAAGGCCTTGCCCAGCGGATAGTTGCAGGTGATGTCCCTACAGGTTTGAAGAATAAAAGGGTCATCGCCCTGGATATGGGGGCGTTGATAGCGGGGACTAAATTCAGGGGCGAATTTGAGGACCGGCTCAAGGCCGTGCTCAAAGAGGTCATCGCCGCTGAAGGGCAAATAATACTTTTCATTGATGAGCTGCATACCGTGGTAGGTGCAGGCAAAGCGGAAGGCGCGGTTGACGCCGGCAATTTGCTAAAGCCATCGCTTGCGCGGGGCGAGCTTCGGTGTATCGGCGCCACGACTATTGACGAGTATCGAAAGTATATGGAAAAGGACGCTGCGCTGGAGAGGCGTTTTCAGCCGATTCTGATTGACCCGCCGAGCGTTGAAGAGACGATAGCCATCCTTCGAGGTCTGAAGGACCGCTATGACACCCACCACGGGGTTCGGATTACGGATTCTGCACTTGTCGCGGCTGCAACTTTGTCAAACCGCTACATCTCCGACCGGTGGCTGCCGGACAAGGCTATAGATTTGGTCGACGAGGCCGCTTCGAAGCTGCGGATAGAAAATGATTCGCTGCCTGCCGAACTGGATAGTATCCGCAGGAAGATTGTTCAGCTTCAAATCGAACGCGAGGCACTGAAAAAAGAAACCGACAAAGCAAGCAAAGAGCGATTAAAAAATACCGAAAAGCAGTTGGCCGAATTGCAACAGCGGGACAAGAAGCTCACAGCACAGTGGGAAAGTGCAAGAGGTGACATCGACCAGATAAAACAACTGAAAGAAAAAATCGAAGAGGCCCAAAACGAGTTCGATTGCGCCCAGCGTAAAGGGGATTTGGAGACCGCCGCCCGTCTGAAATACGGCACAATCGCCGATTTGAAAAAAGAGCTTAACGAAAAAGAGGCCCAGCTTTCCAAATCCGACAGGGCCATAATCCGTAACGAAGTAACCGAAGAGCACATCGCCGGCGTTGTATCCAAATGGACTGGGATACCGGTGGCGAGATTATTGAGCGGTGAGCGAGAACGACTAATGAAAATGGAGGAGGCAATCGCTGAAAGAGTAATCGGGCAACAAGAAGCGGTTGCGGCACTTTGTAATGCGGTCCGCAGAAGCCGGTCGGGATTAGGGGACCCTAATCGGCCGATAGGGACATTCCTATTCCTCGGGCCGACAGGCGTCGGCAAAACCGAGCTTTCCAAGGCGCTTGCAGATTTTCTGTTCAACGACCCGGCCGCTATGATTCGCATTGATATGAGTGAGTTTATGGAGCAGCATTCTGTCGCTCGGCTCATCGGCTCGCCGCCGGGCTATGTCGGTTACGAAGAAGGTGGCCGATTGACCGAAGCTGTCCGCCGCAAGCCGTATTCGGTGATTCTGTTCGACGAGATTGAAAAGGCCCATCCGGACGTCTTCAATGTGATGCTGCAGGTTTTCGACGATGGCCGATTGACCGATGGCAAAGGGCGAACCGTGGACTTCAAGAACACCGTCATCATAATGACCAGCAATATCGCCAGCCAGCAGATTCAGCAGCTTACCGAAGAGTCCGGTGCCGACTGGGAAATCGAGGCCCACGTTAAAGACGCCCTCAAACAGCTCTTTAAGCCGGAGTTTTTGAATCGGGTCGATGAGATAATCGTTTTCCACATGCTTACAAAGAACGATTTGAGAAAGATTGTCGATATCCAGCTCGAATA
>DATLBB010000054.1:0-4874 GCA_035527155.1 Sedimentisphaerales bacterium | reverse complement strand
GTCAGCTCATGGTTTGTTGCGCTAATGATGCGGACATCCACCACAGTTGGTTTATGGGAGCCAACCGGTATAACGACGCCATCCTCGATAACACGCAGAAGTTTGGCCTGCATGTTCGGCGCCATATCACCGATTTCATCTAACAGCAGTGTCCCCTTATCCGCTATCTCGAACAATCCCTTCCTGTCACCGGCTGCCCCGGTAAAGGCACCCTTGACGTGGCCGAACAATTCGCTCTCTAATAAAGTTTCTGTCAGGCCTGCGCAATTTATTGGCCTAAACGGCCTGTTCCGGCGTGGTGAGTTGTTATGAATTGCTCTCGCCAGCAGCTCCTTGCCCGTTCCCGATTCGCCTTCAATTAGGACAGATATATTGGTTGGCGCAATGCGCCGCAGGACCTCGAATATTCCTTCGATAGTGGGGTTTGTGCCCCACACGCCCCCAAATTGGAAACCCTCTTTGCCTGTTGTGGGCCCCTGTCGTTCACGCTGAATTACAGCCGAAGCCTTTCGTCCGGCCTGGCTCACAAGTGTACGAAGCTGGTCAATATCAATCGGCTTGACAAGATAATCGTACGCCCCCCGCATTATCGCTTCCTTGCAGGTATCAATCGTCGCATAAGCGGTTATTAAAATAACTTCCGTCTGGCCATTTGTCTTTTTGGCTTCTTCGAGTATGGCCAGTCCATCAACGTCACCGTCTAATTTCAAATCGGTTACAATAATATCGACCTGCTGATTGCGTACAATCTCCAGCGCGTCTTCGCCGCTGTAAACGGCGATTGCCTTGCCGCACGATTTCTCAAGCGCTTCGGCGATTCCGTCCGCGTGGTCACGCTCGTCGTCGACAACCAAAATCACGCTTGCTTTTTCTGGCAAATTGACACCTCACTACACAAAATGTCATTCCGAGCGCAGCGAGGAATCTCTTGTTTTGAGCCAACCAGAGCCTTCGCTTCACTCAGGGCAACATATAGGGCTTTGTTAGACACCTTCAGCATGAATAGGTATTCTTATAGTAAATGATGTTCCTTTTCCCGGCTCACTGTCAACACTTATTGTACCATTATGCGCCTCGACAATCTTTTTTGCCGTCGGCAAACCCAGTCCGCTTCCCTGCGGCCGAGAAGAATAATAGACATCAAAAATGTACGGCAGTTTATCCGGAGCAATACCGCTGCCGGTATCACTAATTTGAATCACTGCATCTTTCTTCTGCCGGTCCGTTCTGATTAGCAGCTCCCCGCCATCGCTCATAGCCTGCTGGGCGTTAATGAACAGATTCAGTATCGCTTGTTTGAGCATACCTTCGTCCACTTTGCAAACAAGCGGCTTGTCATACAATTGCTGCCGGATAATTATCGAATGACTGTGGGCCTGGGGCGAATAAAAATCAATCATATCACTGATAACCAAACTTATATCAATACTTGCCAACTGTAATTCGGGCCTGGCAATGTAGCGCAGAAAGCCCTCAAGAATCTGCTCAAGCCTGTCCGTTTCTTTTTCAACAACTGCTATTTTCCGCAGCGCCCTTGTGAAACTCTGGCTGCTACGCCCCTGGCCCGTTTGGTTGGCTTCAACAGACTTTGCACTCTCCAACTCCTCCCTGATGAGCTTTAGATTAATCTTAATACTCGATAAGGGGTTTTTGATTTCGTGGGCAAGCTCGCCCGTCAACCTGCCTAATTCTTCAACTCCTATCTTCACCGCTGAGTTCGCCGACTTTAATGTTAATTGTTTACCTGCCCCGTAAGCTGACCGTTGGTCTTATGGGGCCCTCCCTTTACCCCCTCTATAGTTGATAACTTCTGACCTGTGCGCCTAATCAGTATTGTTGCTTTCCTCATTATTACTTTTCTCCTGTTGGCTTTGTTTCTTCAGCTCAGCAAGAGCAGCTTTGCGAGAAAGTCTAAGTCGGCCCTGGTCATCAATCGCCAATAATTTTACAGGTATCAGGTCGCCCATTTTGCAGACCTCACCGGCGCTCTTGACGTAACCATCGCTTAGTTCGCTAATATGGCAAAGGCCCTCAACACCCGGTGTGATTTCAACAAATGCCCCGAAGTCTTTTATAGACACCACTTTTGATTTCTCATATATCCGCCCGACTTTCGGCGGCTGCGTCATTTCCTCGATAATCCTTTTTGCCTCGAGGTAACCATCGCCTCCGACACAGCTTATGTAGATAGTACCGTCCTCTTCGATTTCAATGGTCGTGTCAGTCTGCTCCTGAATGCCCTTAATCATCTTTCCGCCCGGCCCAATTACTTTGCCGATAAACTCAGGGTCGATTTCGATACTTATCAGCTTCGGAGCATACTGACTTAATTCGGGTCTGGGTTTACTGATAGCGCCCGCCATAATCTCCAAAATCTTCAGTCGTGCCTTTTTTGCCAGCTCCAGCGCCTCGACCATAATGTTATGCGCCAATCCCTCAGCTTTTATATCGAGCTGTATGGCCGTAATACCGTCAACAGTCCCGGCGATTTTGAAATCCATATCGCCGAAATGGTCTTCCTCGCCAAGAATATCCGTCAGCAATTCGTGTCGGCCACTCTCGTCACTAATCATACCGATTGATATGCCGGCCACGGCTTTTTTAATTGGGACACCAGCATCCATTAGAGCCAGTGACCCGCCACAAACCGAAGCCATTGAGCTGGAACCATTTGACTCGGTGATGTCCGAGATGAGCCTGATAGTGTATGCAAATTCATTGTTCGGCGGCCTCATTTGTTCCAGCGCCCGCTCGGCCAGTGCACCATGCCCGATTTCTCTTCGGCCTGGCCCACGATTCGGGCGTACCTCACCGACTGAATAGGGCGGGAAGTTGTAATGGAGGGTAAAACTCTGAGAGTACTCTTCCAACAGGCCATCTATAATCTGTGCATCTCTGATAGTACCAAGAGTTACACTCACTATCGATTGCGTTTCTCCACGTGTGAATAACGCCGAGCCGTGAGTTCTGGGCAGAATAGCCACTTCACAATCAATCGGGCGTACGTCATTATAGCCTCTGCCGTCGGCCCGCTTGCCTTCTAAGAGCAATTTCTTGACTGCCTGCCCCTCGATCTTATGGAGGATTCGCTTGACCATTGCTTTGTCATATTTCTCGGTGTCACCGTCATCAGCCCCGCAGTATTCTTCGATGACCTGCTCGAAGAGTTCCTGTTTAGCCTTCTTTCGCTCCTGCTTGTTCGATATTTGCTTGTTTTCGTACAGCTTGTCCGCTATCTGCGAATTGATTTTTGAATAGAGCTCTTCATCATCTTCTACAAGTGGAATTTCCTTTTCGACGCCGACCTTTTCACGAAGCTCCTCGATCATTTCACAAACCTGGGCAACCGTTTTTTGGGCAGTTGCAATAGCTTCAGCTATTGTCTCCTCCGACAACTCACTGGCGCCGACCTCAATCATATTCATCGCTTCTTTACGACCGCCGAGAAGCAGGTTCAGGTCACCAGCCGCTATTTGCTTATGAGTGGGATTGACTACAAACTCTCCATCTACTCTGCCTAACCTACAGGCGCCAATGGGCCCCAAAAATGGAATTCTGCTTATAGCAAGCGCCGCACTGGCGCCGACCATTGCCAGAACATCAGGGTCATTTTCACCGTCAAAACTCAAAACGTTGGCCATAATCTGCACTTCCTGCAAATAACCTTCAGGGAACAACGGCCGAATAGGCCTGTCGATTTGCCTGGCCGTGATGGTCTCTTTAGTGCTTGGCCTTCCCTCGCGCTTAATAAAACCGCCCGGGAACTTGCCCGCCGCACTCTGCTTCTCCCGATAGTCAACACTTAGCGGGAAAAAATCGATATCGTCAAATCGTGGCGGCGCCGTTACCGCGGCAACAAGGACAATGGACTCGCCGTATTGAACTACTACCGCCCCGTCCGCCTGTTTGGCAATTTTGCCGGTCTCGATGGATAAAATTCTACCCCCAATTTGTCTTTCTACTCTGCATACATCGAACATATACTTCTTCCTTTACCTTCTTAATTTCCGCCGCAAGGCCCGCTAAGCTCGCCCCGATCCATTTGCAATGGGCGGGGTTCGCAGAGCTTGGCCTTAGTTTATTCTCTGTTCTTTTTGCGGCTTACCTTTTACTTTCGCAAGCCGAGCCGGGATATAATTTCCTGATAACGTCTGATGTCTTTTCTGCCTATATACTTAAGCAATGCCGCTCTGGTCCCGACCATTTTCAGCAAGCCGCGTCTGGATGCGTGGTCTTTGCGATGAATCTTGAGGTGCTCGGTAAGATCATTTATCCTTTTCGTCAATAGTGCAATCTGCACTTCGGGCGAGCCGGTATCTGACTCGTGAGTCTCAAAATCGCCGATAATTTTCGTTTTTTCCTGCCTAACTAACATTTTTTAGCCAAATCCTTTCCTGGTTCTTTGCATCTCGCATTCCTTTCGATATACACTTCACAATTGGACGGATACGAAATATATCCTTAGAGAATCTTCATATTCTAAAACACAAGCCCAGCATTTTAATCGGCTGTTACCATATTTGCAAGCCTTTTCTCGCCAAGAAATGAATAAAAAGGGAAAATGCCCGCCTTTTCCGGCAAATAACCGCATAAGTGCACAAGGCACAGGTACAAAACTCATTCTTATCGGCCTTATGTCCTTTCCCTGCCCGAATCCCTGTATGTATTAGGCAGGGACCCAGGGTGCCAGAGAGTTGTCGTTAAAATTAAGTTTGTTGACGGGAATTGCGGATGCCTCGCCGGCACGAGTTTGTAGTTGTTTGCTTTTACGCAATACGTTATACTCACGACGCAATACGAAACTTGTGCCAGAGGGTTGCCGTTTGATTGAAATTTGGCTTTATGAGAGTTGTGGATATAAAAAGGTAAGATTA
>DATLBB010000053.1:0-4039 GCA_035527155.1 Sedimentisphaerales bacterium | reverse complement strand
CAAGAATATTATCACAAAGATAATCAGGAAGCCTGTCGGTCAAAAGCCTGAGCAGGAAATTGATTCCGCTGAAGATACGCAGAACCAGTAGCCCGCCCGTTCTCGAATACTCCACGACCGGCAGGTATGTATAAGGAATAGTTCAAACAGAATAAACAATCCCACCCACCTATGGCAAAAACCGGAATCTGTGATTTGTTTAAGCGTCTAACGATTTTCGAATTTTCAGGAGTCTTTCCCTGCTGATAAACGGCTTGATAAACAGATCGTAATCGTCCTGCGGAATGTCTGAGGCGTTCTACTTTATCCTGTGCAATTTGTGTTCCGCTATTGCCCTTTGAACCCATTCGAGAATGGCCGGCCCGTAATCGTAATCACCTAAGTCACCGAGTTCATCAGGGTCCAGTGGCCCGGCGGCGCCCAAAATCTCACCCATCGAAGTACTCTCAATCGCGTAAACCTTTCCATTCTCGTGCTGCCAAAATCCCTTCATTGTTTGTATAAATCCTTAGTCGCTTAATTATCTTCTGCCTGCTGCATGAACTCGTCAACAACTCAAAGCCTGATTAGCCGATGGCTTCTCCACCACCTCCACTGCCCTTCTGGAGCATATCATACTCGGTTTCGAAACGCAGCTTGTGCTTGACTTCTTCCTCGGCCAGCGACAGAAGTGTTTCGCGTGCATCTTCGTTGGTAACTCTCACCGCCAAATCCACGTAGAGTCTAAACGATGATTCTTCTTTCTGCATCGCCATAATGAGCATATCCTTGTAATCCATATCGATGTCGGACTCAGTTATCCCGATAGCACGCTCATCTCCAATATCCAACTCCTCCGTTGCCGTTACGACTCTGCCGGATTTGATGACCTCCAGTTCGAGTTTGGCCTTGTGCTCTAATTCTTCACCGGCCAAATCCTCAAAGACCTTGCGCATCTCATCAGCTTGCGCCCGGGCCGCAAGTGCCAAATAAAACTTATTGGCGTCCTCTTCCCTGGCGATTGCCAGTTCCAGAATTTCCTCATCGGACTCAAATTCGACCATTTTTCAGCCTCCGCAAAAAAGAATTAGTCAATAAGGCCTAATCGCACAAGTCATAAGTTTGGCTGTGCGCCTGCTAACGACCATTAAAAGTACCGAAAATTCCGTACAGCGTCAACTAAATTAAAGGCTCGTGAATTAGTGAATTAGCGGGATAGGAGGTTCAGATTAGCGAATCCAATCTTCTATTTCGGACATTTCATAATCGAATGTGAACTCAGAATCTACATCGTTGCTATCCTGCTTCTTTCTCTTCTTAAGCGGCGTGGTCCAAAGAAATACCTTGTGTTCTGCCTCGTCCTCACTGGAGATGAGCTTCACAATCTTGTCCGGCTTTACGCCTTTCATTCGGAAGTCGTGCGATACAATCCGCGACCCGGCCTTGAGCTTCTCCAACTGCGGGATCAACCGGACATTCAGACTCGGAAGCAGGTAGAGGGTAATCACGTTTGCCTTGCTAAGGTCGAGGGTGAATATGTCCTTCTGCTCAATTGTAACCAGGTTCTCAATATTGTTCCTTGCCACATTTTCCAGCGATTCTTTCACACGCTGGGGGTCGATGTCGTAACCTACGGCCCTGCATCCGAACCTCTTGGCCGCCGTAACTACGATCCGCCCATCCCCGCAGCCAAGATCGTAGAGCAAATCGTCCTTTTGGACTTGCGCCAGCTCCAACATCTTGTCCACCACATCGTTCGGCGTAGGCACAAAGATTACATCAGGCTCTTTCTCGACTGCCACGCTTACCGGCTCCCAGTTATCCTCAAAGCTGGCAGCAGTCTCAGGCTCCGCGCAGCTTTCGTTCTCGTCAATTAACAGACCGCCTGTCCCGCTTGCATACTCGTTATTCAAATCACTGACAGCAGTCTCAGGTAACGCGTAATTTTCGTCCTCGCCGACTGGAAAATTCACAATAACAGGATCGTGTTCACGTTTGGCACAACCGCCAAATAATACAAAACAGGCTAACATCAAAGTAATCAGTTTTTTCATCTTTGCATCTCCGATACATTGTCAATATTTATAAACAGCCAAAGTTGGTGATAAGCTATTTCACACTTTGGCACCTTCAAATTTATTACCACACAAAATACACAATTTCTTCTAATTCGTCAAGCTTAATTCTTGGCTCGTCGCCTATGACTCGCAGTGTCTGAATAAAAGAGTGGATGAGTAGAAAAGACTGCTACTCTTGCTCAAGTGCTTCAAGGTCCGCCAAATCCCGTTTTCTGCCAAGGGCTCTTTTGTTTGAAACGAAATCGTCCTTGCCTATGAAGTATACTTGTGTGTCACCATAATTGCCCTCCACCTTACCGGATTCAGCCTGTTGCCAATCAACGGCAGTAATCGAAGTCATAATGTCAACACGTACGGGTGGAACGCCAAGCTGGATAACATTGTCGCCGGAGGTAAAATCAGTCTCCGACAAATCCAGTGACCCCAAGCCGAATTCAGCTAAGGCGGCCAGAATTCGTTTTGCGTTTTCGGCTTCCGGCTTGACAAATATGTCAATATCGCCCGTAAATCGTGGAGCACCGTGGAATGCTAACGCATAACCGCCTACGATAAGGTACTCAACCTTGTGAGCGTTGAACAACTTGAGAAGTTCTTTGAAGTCTCTTTGTATCTCCATAGAGCTGACGTCTCAGCAAATCTACTGCCGCAAGCCGCTCTTCAGGCGACCTGCTCAACCAATACTGAAGGTTCTCTCTGATTTCAAAATGCTCGTCCAAACGATGCTTGTGTACCTTTTTCTCAATCACGAAATCTATTATACAGCACCACCTCCGCCCGGACAAATAAAAAACCACCTATTGTTTATCACCAGGTTTATTTGCGCCTTGTCATTCCTGCCCCTGCTTTTGCAGGGATAAACTCGTCCCCGCGAAGGCGGGGAGAAGGAATCCATTGCATCACTGTCATTCTGAGCGCAGCGAAGAATCTCGTTTTGAAATTCTAAATTCTTACTTCTAAATAATCCTGATCCCCTGATAACCTAAGCAACGCATCGAGAATCCAGTATCTCTTATATTTAATGGTTGCTTCTTTTAGGCAGGCCGAATATAATAACGGTATAAGGTAAATATTGACAGCCCACATTTCCGGCAAGAGTTTTGTTAAAAGATAAGGAATAAACAGGATGGATATTTATGTAGGTAATTTGTCATTGGATGCCACCAGAGACGAATTAATAGAAATTTTTGAAAAGTTCGGCCAGGTTATAGAGGTTCGTTTGTTAATGGACAAGTTCGGCGTTAAATCAAAAAGATACGCCTTTATCGAAATGCCGTCTGAAGACGATGCCCGGAAGGCCATTGAAGAAATGAACGGAAAGGAGTTCAAAGAACGTGCTTTGAGTGTCAGCGTGGCCAAACCCAAGAAAACTCGCGTCCGGAAAGCCCGAGGCGGCAAAAGAAAAAATAGAGGCAAAGGAAGACGGACCGTCTATGGCGGTGAAGGCCGGGATGATTCCGTCAACATCCGTCGTCGTCACCGTGGACGCTGAAAATGGTACTAAAGACCGTTCTTCTAACGGCGTGTAGCGTGTTAAGTATAATCACCCCTCACCACTCACTAATCTCTTTGCCAAATCTGAGATGTGAAATGTGTAATCTGAAATGCTTGCCCACTTGCCCAAAGTGCCTTTCGCTACAATGGGGCCTGCCCTATTGCTTAACCTCCGGCCCGTCCTCGGCTCCAGCGCCCCAGCCGCTCATCCATCGGTTTGCCCTGTTGAACTCGCACTGCCGCTTCAACATCCAAAACTCCTTAAGTCCAACCTTTCTGACAGACCAAACGCGCCTTTATTCGGGCACACACGCCGGATCACCGGGATTTAACATGCAATCAGACAACCAGTTGCCTGCCATTAGTGCAACATCGTAAAAATCAACTCGGCAATTACCATCCAGGTCACCCAAAAGCCTATGCGAACAAACCTCTGTATCTGCTAAAGGACCCTTATAATAACGGAACCGAAGCTCCTCCAATATTGCATC
>DATLBB010000052.1:0-18716 GCA_035527155.1 Sedimentisphaerales bacterium | reverse complement strand
TTGGAGAGGTGTCGGAGTGGCTTATCGAGCAGCCTTGGAAAGGCTGTGTAGGGCTTGTCCCTACCGCGGGTTCGAATCCCGCCCTCTCCGTTGGATTATCGAGTGCACAGATGACTGTTCTACAAACGGTCTATAACTGTCATAGGTGCCCACGCAGCCGCTCGGATCTCAGCAACAGAGGTGATTCATTGAGAGAGACTTTACCATTGTCCCGGCGATGCTACTTTGCTTCGACCTTTAGTCCCTCAAGGGCGGTGCCGTCGGGTCTGCGGACGCGGCAGCAGAAAGCCCAGCCGCCCTCGTTATCGACCACCTTGAGCATCAGTTCGTTCCATCCGTTCCGAAGCTTGACGTCCACAAGGTCCTGTCGGGGACTCATACCGCGGTTCGCGTAGTTTGAATGGACGAGTTTGCCGTTGAGCCAGACCTTGATGGAATCATCGCTGCCCAGTTCCAGCCGTGCGTCCTGATTCTCCGGTGCCCAGATTTGCGTTCGCATATACGCACCGCAGTGGTCCCTTGAACCGAACGTTGCTTCGAGGTTGATGTCCCACGAGCCGACGCCCTGGGTGAGACGCTTCCATTTAACGTCCCCTGCCTCAGGCTTCTCCGGCGGGAACGCCATATCAAAGATTGCGCGGCTTTCCTTACCTTTCTCGATGTAAGGCCCTGCCGCAAGCCATACAAGGATGTAGCCTTCATGCTGCTCCATCTCGTTGATGACGTCCTGTGCTTTCCGGCGAATCCGTGAGTCCTTAACTACGGCGACAACGTTCTTGAGCGCCGTCTTGGCCCGTGTCGGCTCGTTCTGCCGCAGCCGGTCGGCTATCTGGATGGCCGCCTGGGCCGCCTCGGTCTGGAGCTGCTTGTCCTTGAGGTACCCCTCGACGAGCGTCAACGCCTGCGCTGAGTTAGCGCTTCCCAGGCCGCCGAGGACGAGCTTCTTGTCGTCGGGCCGTTCGGCCAGCTCCATTGCCCGGATGTACATTGCAGTTGGGTCTTGTGACATTCCAGCCATACGGACATAGCCACGCAAGGCGAGCACCTTGTGCGTTCGGTTAGTTGAGGTCCGTACAAGAGTGAGAAGCTCCTGGGCAGGTCCTGCGTTGGGCCAGTCGGAGAGGGTGCGCACGGCTGCGTCTTTGACCTCAGCGCTGACGTCTTTGAGGGCAGCGCGAACAGCTTCGAGCGCCTTGGGGGTAGCGGGCTTGCCCAGAAGCCGTACGAGCATCGGTTTGGCATTCGTAGGCGCCGAGGCCAGCGCCGCAAGCACAGGGGCGGCCTGGAGGTCCTTGCTTCTGACTCGCCTGAATACCGCCGCTATGGCCTGCTCGAAAGCAGGGAGGTCTTTGGCATCTTTTGGCTTCATCGCAAGTTCAACAAGCACATCGAGTTCGGATACGTCCACGAGCACGCCAAGTGCTCGGATTGCCTCGCGGCGAACCATGTCATTGTCGTCTCTGGCCGCCTTCAGCAGCTCACCGGCAGTCTGCGTGACTCCGCGGGCTGCTATAGTGCGAATGATTTCAGCCCGTAACTCGGCATCTCCGGAGTTAATGGACAGGACGAGGACGGCTTTAACGTCATCATCACTGAGCCGTTCCAGACTTGCACGGGCTACCTTTTTTTCACTATCACCGGCCGTGGCGGCTGTCCGCGCAAGCAATAGCACGGACGTTGCGTTGCCGACACTGCCCAGAGCTTCAAGAGCAGCCAAGCGTACCGATTCGTGTTCGCTTCTTGTCGCGGCCGTTACTGCGCTTGCCGCTGCACTGTCGCCGCGAGTACCCAAGGCGCCCAGCACGAGTACCTGGGCCTCAGGTTGCAGGGAGGGCAACAGGGCAACAAAAGCGCCCGTCGCTTCCTTTCCCTTTACCATCGTCATGAACTCAATGGCGCTACGACGGAGGTCGGAATCATCGCCTTTGATTGCCTCAATAAGCAGAGGCGCAGCCTGGGCGCCTTGTGATATCGCCAATCCTCGCAGGCCTGCTACGCGAAGATGTCCGGGATAATTGCCGGAGTAGAAGTCCTCGTAGATTGCCGCCGACCGCTGTTTATCACCGTTTGCGAGAAAAACTTCGGCGCTGGTGAGCAGGGCGGCGCTTATTTCAAACTGAATATCTTTGTCAGCCCAGCGACGTGCTTTCCGCAATGCACTTACCGAACTATTGCAGGGGAAGTGCCCGGTGGCTTTGATGGCCGCGATCGCCACATCCTTATTAGAATTGCCAATGAGTCCCATGAAATCCCCCAACGCCCTGCCGTAGTTGACCTCAACCAGAGTATTAATAATGCCGGCCTTTATCTTGCCGGATGTCTTTTTGAGTGCTCTGTGCAGAGCTACGCCCACCTCAGGAGCATCAATTCTGCCAAGGGCATACCGCGCCATGTGCGAGAGCTCAGGGTCTGTCAGGAGCTTTTCCAGTTGAGGAACGCAGCGGGCGGTGCCGATAGTGCGGAGCTGCCTGCAAAGAAAACTTTTGGCATCGTTTGTTGAGACCGAGCCGAGGGTCCGAATAATCCGCTGCTCGACCGCATCTCGCAACTTCGTATCCGTAGCTGATTCAACAACTATCTGCTCTACCCGGACAAGGGGGCCGGAGTCTTTGCCGTACTCGAACTTTGCCACATCCTTCAGGGTCTGGTCAAGTTGTGCCATCATCTCTGATTCCGCCGCTACAACAGGCGTGTTAAAAGATAGCATAATTATAAAAAGAGCAATGTTTAGCCGACGATTCATCGTATTTTCCTTTCTTTTTTTTATGAGAGGCTCCAGGGTTCGCGTTTCGGCCGGTCAAGCCAGCGGCCGGCTTCCGGGTCGCCGATAATCTCTTCTTTCACCGGGTCCCATTTCAACGGCCGCTTGAGCCAGTAGGCGATGTTGCCTAAGTGAGCGTGCGTGGCCGTGCGGTGAGCAATCTCAATGTCGCGGAACGGCCGCTCCCTCGTTTTGACGCAGTGGACGAAGTCGCCGAAGATTCCACCCCGGCCCTTGTAATTCGGTATATAAATATTGGGCGGTGTTTCCCTCTTCGAGCCTTTCTCCTGCCGAGGGATTTCACCTTCCGTGCCCCTGAACGACAGTATTCCGCCCCAGCCTCCGCCGTGGTATATGCGTACGCCGTTGGCGAATATGTAGGTCAATCGCGGGTGGTCCTTGCCATCGGGCGGAATAATCTCGACCGGGCCCGTTTCGTGCAGTCCCAAGGTGAACAACGCACCGCCGAATCCGTGGCAGCCCCAGTCGGTCATACCGCCGCCGGAGTAATCACGGTATGCTCTGAACCCACCGCTAATCAGTGTCGGGTGGAAGGGCCGCCATGGTGCGGGTCCGAGCCAAAGGTCCCAGTTGACTTCGGGTGGTGTCGGCACAGAAGGCAGAAGACACAGTCCCGATGGGCCGCCAACGTTCACCCACGCCTCCCGGGCCTGGCCGATGGCTCCGCCGCGCACCATCCGATGAAACCAGTTGTAGTCACCCCAAACACGCTGACTGCCGCCTGAGAAGACGCGGCCATAACGGCGTGCTGTCTCGACCATCGCCCGGCCCTCGCGGACCGTCAGTGTCTCAGGCTTCTCACAGTAGACATCCTTTCCACGCGTCATCGCCTCGATGGCGATGATTGCATGCCAGTGGTCGGGCGTCCCGATGAGCACCGCGTCAATATCATCGCGGGTGGTGATATCGCGGAAGTCACTGTAGGTCTTGCAGTCGGTATTGCCGTAGTGTTTATCGACCCTGTCCTTTGCCATGTTGCAGTGCGATGAGACAACGTCACAGACTGCCACGACCTGGAGCTCCGAAAATCCCAGGGCTCCTCCCAGGTCCCCACGACCCTGCCCCCCCATGCCGATGCCGGCCAGCGTGAACCGGTCGTTTGCGCCAAAGACCCTGGAACTGATAAACAATGGAGCAGCCAACGCAGCGGCCGCTCCTTTTCGCAGAAAATCACGTCGTGTCGTATTGCGGTGTTTTGTCATGACCTGCTCTCCTATGTTAAGAAATTTGTGTGGCCATTATACAGTTTGAGAAACACACGAACGTTGCACGTTGCAAAGAGCATCTCAAGCTGCTGTTACGGCCAACGTTATTGGTTAGCATTTGTGGGGGGATTATACCACAGGAGGCGTTGATATGCAAGTATCAAATCATTTTGTGCCTGCCGCTCAGTAACACTGCCTGCCGCGACAACCGGCAGCAGTAGCCTTATTCGATGAGCGGGAAAATCTCAGTAAGCACATTTACAAGCGATTGAATTGCCTGGCTTACCTGTGCAGATTGTGACTCTCCTAATTGCGTTTGTGCAGGTTGGATCCCAACAAAGTACACATCAACGTCAATATCTTTGCAGACTATATCAGCAAATAAGCGGGGCGAGAGCGTATGCGTCGAGAAAGCAGATGAGTTTAACTGCTCAAGTCTGAATATATTGATTGTTCCGGGAGAAGCCCCAAAGTCAATAGCGTCAATAATAAGCAAGTTCTGCGGAGTTTTCTTTATGATGGTCTGGATATAATTTTCAGGCACGGTGCCGGCGTCTATTAGCTCAGCACAGACCTTCCCGCCAAGCTGCTGACAAACAATCGGCCCTGCTGCATCGTCGCCCTTTAGCGTATTGCCGACACCAACAATAACCGTTGCCGAATCGCGTAGTTTGTTTAGCTCTTCGAAAAGTTGTTGGTCAGCGCCCATACCAATCTCGTCGTGCGTGGTGCGTATCGCGTAAAATACACAAAATGCGCGCTTCACGATACGATATACACAATAGGAAATTTTACAGCCGGATATTCAGCTCGCATTTACACTTGGGGCACAGGATTCGCATAAAATCGCTCGGCTGGAAGTCTTTATCAGGTTGCTGCTGAACATCCCGCGGTTTTGTGAGCAGTTCACCGCTCTTGGCAAGTAAAAGGGAAGGATTGGTATAAGCCAAAGGACCAAGTTTTTCATAAAGCCAGATGAGATGTTTCCTGGTCCCTATTATTGCACCACACTTTTCGCACAATTGAAGCTCAAATTCGTGGGTCTCAACTGTGTCTTCTCTGTCCAGAGTAGCCAAATCCCACTCGTTGGACAGCTTTATGCCGGTCTCTGTAGTGCAATTATCGCTGCAATTGCCGCAGAATATGCAGGTATCGTATCGAAGCGTGATTTTTCTTACCGGCGGGTCGGCTTCGGCAGCATCGCTTTGAGTCAGCGCTTCGGTCGGGCAGACATTTACACACGCACCACAGCCGATGCAGGTATCCAGGTCAAATTCCGGTTTGCCTCTGTACTTTTCCGGAACCTCGCAGGGCTCAGCCGGAAAACGGGTGGTAAATCGCGGCGAAAAGACCGCTATGACGGCTTCTTTTAATTCTCTTAGCTTAGGCAAACGCAATTTCAAACTCCTATCTCGTATTTCTTTTACCGCCGAGTTCGCGGAGAAAACATTCTTTTGAATTGTTTCATCTCAGCGTTCTCTGCGTCCTCTGCGGTTAATCTCTTTCTTCTTCTGCGTATTTATCAACGACACTGTCTTTCCACAACTGCACCCCGGAGGCGTAAGCACCCTTGGCGATTGCATGCGCAGCCGTAGGTGAAGTCAGCAATATGAAAACGGCGCAGATTATCGCTTTGGCAGCCATGGGTCCCGAAGCGCTAACGATGGCTACGCCGACCAACAGCAAAATAGTGCCGAGAGTTACGCACTTGGTTGAGGCCTGCAGGCGATTGTAGACATCCGGAAAACGGACCAGCCCTATACAGCCGAATATATCAAACAAGATTCCGATTATAATCAGTATGTATCCTATAATATCAGTCATCGAAGGTTCTGCCCTCCAAAAATTTTGCCAATGCTATCGTCCCGATAAAGCTTAAAAGTGCCCACGCAAGTGCAACGTTGAGATAAAAATCTTTCTTGGCAGCCAGCCCGATGAGGGCACAGAAGCCAACTATAACGATACCCAATATATCAATAGCTACTGTCCTGTCGGGTGCGCTGGGGCCACGACCTATCCTATACAGGCACAGGAAGCAACATAAGAATAAGCCAAGATAAAATACGTAAAACAACGTTGCCATAGTAACCTCTTTTTATTCGAAAATTTTCTGCAGGAACCACTCAAATCTTCGAGCAATAAGTTCGGTTGCCTGCTCGACGTCGTCGGATTTTACGTTAATCCAGTGGATATACAAAAAACCATCGTCTGTCAAATCAACGGTCAGTGTGCCCGGCGTCAGGGTAATCGAATTTGCCAGGGCCGTGATACCGGATTGTGTTTTCAGATTAGTTTTTATTTTCACGATTCCCGGCTTTATCGGCATCTTCGGGTGCAAAGCGCGATAAACAACATCGAAATTGGCTTTTATCATATAGTAGAAAAATACCGGCACATAAACTAAAGCCCAAAATATTCGTATCGGTGAAATAAATACGAGATGTTCCTTAGGCAGGATTTCGTGGAATAAAAGTGACACGATTGCCGAGGCTATCAAACCGGCGATTATCACCTGAACGTCAGTCTGCCAGGTTAGCAGCATCCAGATAATAAACGCTAAAACAAAATAAATCAATCTTCTCATATCAGTAAATCCTAACGGCTATCACATTCTAATTACATTAGCCGAGTACGCGACGCCGTCAACCAATACCTTCACAGCAGGATCAAGAATACTGGACCTCAGGCACGGTGTCAGCAGCAATCCCATCAGCACGCATAAGCAGGCAAGGAACACCATCGCAACGAGCATAGAGCCTCGGTTCTCTTTTATTTCCCGCAGGTTTTCCGGCAGCTCGCCGAGGAAGACATATCTTTGAACCTTCAGGTACATAATTAACGTGCACAAACTTACGAAAACAATTATTGCCGCGACCCAGTAGTAGCCCGCCTGAATCGCTGCGACCACAAGAATCAGCTTACTCCAGAAACCGCTAAAAGGCGGAATGCCGGCAATGGCTGCCGACGCTACAGTACAGGTCGCGCGGGTAACAGGCAATTTCTCAGCCAGTCCGCCCATTTCTCTCAATTCTCTTGTGCCGGTTGACATCTGGACTGAGCCGCTGGTTAAAAACAACAAAGACTTATAAACAGCGTGGTTGAGCAGGTGGAACAGGCCGCCAAGAATAGCTAACGAAGCCCAGGCTAAATTGCCCTCTCTGGCAATGATAAGACCGCCAAGACCGATACCTAACATTACATAGCCTACCTGGCTAATGCTCGAATAAGCTAAAAGTCGCTTGAAGTCCCATTGTCCTATGGCCAAGAATGCGCCGGCAACCATACCGAGGATGCCGAGGGTAAGCAAGAGCCAGCCTGTGGCTAAGGAAATGCCGAAGATATTGAAGACAACGCGGGCAAGGGCATATACTCCGAGAGTTTTGATGAGCACTCCGGAGAGCATTGCCGAAATCGGGGCGGGAGCCGATGGGTGTGCGTCAGGCAGCCAGGCATGGAACGGTACCAAAGCAGCCTTTAGACCGAAACCGACAACAAACAAAGCCAGGGCAAAGGCAAGGCCGGGATTTAAGCCGGAGTTCTGGATTGATTCTGAGATGTAGGCCATATTGAGCGAGCCGGTGTTGCCGTAGACAAGGGCGACTGCAAAAAGTATAAATATCGAACCTATGGTGCCTAATACCATGTACTTGAAGGACGCCTCGAGCTCTTCGTGTCCACAGCCAAAGCCGACCAGTGCATAGGATGCCAGTGAGGCAATTTCCAAAAACACGAACAGATTGAAGATGTCGCCGGAAAGCGCCACACCATTCATGCCCGCGACCATAAGCAAAAACAAGCTCAGGTACTTTGCCTTGGCGGTGTATTGCTCCATATATCTTACGCTAAACAGCATCGCTGCCGCACTGACAACACTAATAGCCAGAAGCAAGAGAGAGCTTAAGCCGTCAAGGACAAGATTAATTCCAAGCGGGATGGACCACTTGCCAACTTCATAGACACGGGATTGGCCAATAGAACCAATGGCCAATACCAATAGTGAAATAGTCGCCAAGTTGGCCAGGACCGTTGCAACGGCTTTGCCTCTCTTAGCGAAAACCGGAAGCAAAAACGCTGTGACCAGAGGGATAGCAACGAAAACCGGCAGCGGTACACTCATCCTTTTAGTCTCCTTATTTGAGTAATATCAAAGGTGCCGTATTTTTCGTACATTCTGATGCATATTGAAATCATAAGCGCCAAAGAACCCAGGCTAATAACTATCGCCGTAAGTACAAGGGCCTGCGGCAATGGGTCAACGGACTTGCTGAGAAAGTCCCCCAGCCCTGATTCGAGGTCGCTTCTGCCAATTATCGGCGCCACGCCTCCCATACGGTAGCCTAACATAATCAGGAAAAGATTAACGGCATATTCCATAACCATAATGCCGATTACAATCTTAACCATGTTCTTTTTGGTGACTGCACAATACAGCCCAATCATAAACAACAAAAAGCATAATGCATACAGCATTGGTCTTACTCCTCTTTATTACCCGATATTTCAGGCCTGAAAATTGAAAGAGCAAGGACAACCAGAAATAGCGACGCGCCGACCTTCAGGCCGATAGCGATATTTGACAATGGTATAGTGCCCGCACTTACGAGATTGAATTCGTAATCCGTGCCCATCAGGTATTTTTGGTGGATAAAATTCCAGAAGAAGTCGGCTGCGCCGTAAAGCAGCCCGCAAAGGGCCACGGCTGCAAACAGCAGGGCGCCGACGCAATCAAGTTTTGATGCAACGGGCAGAGACAGGTTCTCTTCAGCAAATTCTCTGCCGAAAGCTAACATAAGCAGCACGTATGAAGAAGCCAAAATCACGCCGCCTGCAAATCCGCCGCCCGGGGTGAGGTGCCCGAAAAGAATAATATAAATGCCGAACAGAAAGATGAGCACCTTCACCCAACTGCTGATGGTCTTTACTATTATGGTCATGCCTTTCATTGGTCCGGTTCCTCCAGCAGCTTTTTAGCCTTTTTTCGCAGTATAACAGTTGCCCCGATAATCGAAGTAAACAGCACAGTTGCTTCGCCGAGTGTATCGTAGGCGCGGAAATCCAGAATGACCGAGGACACGAGATTCGCTGCTCCTGTTTTTTGCATCCCCTCGCTGATATAGGTTTGAGAAGCAGCGTCGGGGACATTGGCAAATATGGGTGTTCCGAAAGTAGGCAATGTTTCAAAAACTTTCATGCCGGCCAGGAAGATAACAAAGATAATCACTACCGAGACGACCATGCCAAAAAACTCTCTGTCGCCGGTAATGAAGGTCCGGTCCCGAGAGATAGTCGCACGAATCAAGATAATCAAACCCAAAACTTCCACCACAATCTGAGTTATTGCGATGTCCGGTGCCCTCAGAAAGAGAAATATAAGGGAACCGCCAAAGCCGATTGCACCAACACATATCACCGAACTCAACAGATTGTCGGTTTCAACTGCAATAATCGCAGCAATTATCATAAACAGCAGCAAAATATAAAATACAGACATATCTGCCTCACCAAATCTTGCAAACTATAAATAGAACTATCAGTAATCCCACGGTCACCCAGGTCAAATACATCGGCAGCAAGCCGGAATGCAGCCATCGCAGAAATCCCGTCAAGGCCAGTCCTAATCTGCCGCTCTGGTTGTACGTATCGAAGTGGCCCTTTTCCTGGCCGGTGTAAAGTTGCTTTAAGCCGCCCATCGACGAAACCGTTTTGTAAAAATGCGTCCCGGATATCCTCATTTGGTCGTTTGGCTGCACTTCGCCACAGGTCCAGGTGGGTACTGTTCTGACTTTCCTGGATAACAAGCTGACAGCCAAAATAAGACCGCCGATAATAATACCCACGACTAACAAAATTGTAGCCAGCCCCGACGCCCATGTCCCGAAAATAGCAGTCCCCGGTTCTATATCCAAAGCGGGATAAATAAAGTATTTGAGAGGCACGTGATAAAAGACTCCGAACAATACACACAGAAAGGCAAGTACAACCATCGGAATCATCATAGGTAGAGAAACCTCTTTGACATCTTTTAGCTTATCCGGCAATCGCGAAAGGAACGTTGAGTGTATGAGCTTTACGAATGAGGCCAGGGTAAGCGCGCTTCCAAACATGGCACAAGTAAACCAGATGGGCCAAAGTTTAGCTGCTCCATTGGCTTGTGCAGAGGTCCCCATCTGAATTATGCCCTGATAAACCATCCATTTTGAGACGAAGCCGTTGAATGGCGGTATTCCGGAAATACTGAGAGCAGCTATTAGACAGGTAATGAAAGTAATCGGCATTTTTTTGCCGAGGCCTCCGAGGTTATCCAATTCAGGGGTGCCGGCCTGCTGTTCAACGGCACCGCCGCATAGGAATAAACAGCATTTATATATTGCGTGGTTCAGCATATGGAACACTCCGCCGGCAATACCTACTGGTGTCATTGTTGCTATACCAAGGACCATATACCCAACCTGGCTGATGGCGTGATAGGAGAGAAGCTTTTTGAGATTGTGCTGGACCATCGCAATCATCACGGCAATGATAACCGTCGCTGCACCGACGAGAGCCAGGATGAAACTTAAGGCGGCTGATTCCAGTACAAATATTTGGCGTACGATTATTACGAGCAGATAAATTCCCAGCAGTTTGTCAATCGCGGCAGGCAAAAGTGCCATTACAGATGCCGGAGCATATTCACCACTGGTCGGCAGCCACGTATGCAAAGGCATTGCACCTGCCTTCGTGATGGCGGCTACCATAAGCAGCAGGAACGCTATAATTGCTATTGAAGATGTAGTGGATACAGGAGCTTTTGCAATTTCAGAAATCACAAATGTCCCGGAAAGTGCCCATACCATAAGGATTCCGAGCAGGAAAGCGGCGTCGGAAGCACCTATCATTGCGAAGCTTTTTGTCGCTGCGAAATTGGAATTTTTCCCACCTGTCGTTATCAAAAGATACAGCGAAGCGGTTACGATTTCCCAGAATATCAATAAAAACAGTAAATGGTTGGAAAGCAATATCCCTGCGGAGCCGCCTATCGTAAGCAGAATGGCGCCATAATAAATATTCGTATTGCGTATTGCGTATATCTTTAGTGAATACAAAGTTATCAGCAGGCCAAAGCCCATAGCGAACATTAAAATAAATGCTCCTAACGGTTTGGCACTTAGCAGTAAGTCCAACTTCACATTGTCTATTTGCAGAACAGAGAAGCTATAGTCAAGTTGGCCAAGAGAAAATATACGAATGGCCAACGCGAATGCGACGACCGAAATAATCAAGGTCAGCGCTTTGGACAAGGACTTTATTTTGTTTGGCAAAAACAACAGCACAAAGCCCACGGCCAGAGGCAAAAAGACCAAAATCGGAAGAATCTTACCCAAATTCATAAATCCTCCATCTTTAATTCCGGCGCACCAAGCTCCTTACTTATACGTGCTGTTTTTTCACGACTCAATTTCAGCAGCGCATCATAGTCGTGTATAACATTATTCCTGCTGTCAACAATAGCCAGTCTCTCGGTGCAGCTATAGCAGGGGTCCACCGCTGCGAGCGTAAGGGTAACATCGGCAATATGTCCACCAATGCACGAGGCCTTAAACGAAGGCACATTAACGTAACTTGGTGCCCTGACCTTGTGGCGGACCGGCCTGTTGCCGCCGTCGCTGCGGACATAATGGAACGTTTCGCCTCTCGGTGCCTCAGCATGGCCAACCGCTTCGCCCGGCGGAATTTCCTTGACCTCTACAGCTACAGGACCGTCCGGCAGCTTTTTCAAGGCCTGCCTGACTATCTTAATGGATTCAAAAGTCTCCAGCAGACGCACAACCGCCTTTGCGAAAACGTCACCTTCAGGTTGGACAATTACATTCCAATCCAAATCAGCATAGGCTGCATAAGGGTCGTCGCGCCTTACGTCAATAGCTACACCGCTGCCTCTGGCTGTTGGCCCTGTTACCGCATATCTAATAGCATCTTCTTTACTTAATATCCCTACACCTTTCAGCCGGGCGTGCAGAACAGGGTCGTCGAGCACCGCCTTGGTGAGCATTTCCGTTTTCTTTTCAATTTCGTCAAGCTCTTTTAGTATCTTAGGGATAAGCTCATTGGGCACGTTCTCACGGCAGCCACCGACTTTTACATTTCCGTAGTTGTTTCTGTTTCCGGTGATTTCTTCGAGCAAATCGAGCACAGGCTCACGGTATTTCCACGCCCACATAAAAACGGTATCGTAGCCGATAAAGTGCCCCGCTAAGCCCACCCAGAGTAAGTGACTGTGGATACGCTCAAGCTCGTTGATAATCGTTCGCACATACAGGGCACGCTCAGGCGGCTTCACACCGGCAATGTCTTCGACCGCCTGCACGTAAGCCAGGGGGTGCGTAGCTGAGCAAATGCCGCATATTCGGGAGACCAAAAACGGTATCTGGTCAAATTGCAGCGATTCGCTGATTTTTTCTATGCCTCGATGGTTATAAGATAATCGCATATCAATATCGGTTACGATTTCGCCATCGATGGTCAACTGGAAAAATTCCATCTCTTCCTGCAGCGGGTGGAATGGGCCGACTGCAAGAATCGGTGAGACGGTTTGCCCCTCTTTTTTAGGCGGGGACGGTTTGAAGCTTGGACGTGTGGGCCTTTCACCCTTCCGCAGTTTTACCGCTTCCACGTCCGTGTCCTTCCTCATTGGATACACGCCTTCCGGCCAATCATCAGCCAGAATCAATCGCCTCATATCAGGATGGTTCTTAAACTCGATTCCCAATATGTCGTGCATCTCTCTTTCTATCCACTCCGCGGCCGGCAGGAATGGTGCAATAGATTCAATCACTGGATTTTCGCGGTCGCGGATATAAGCTTTTATGGTGATTACGCAGCCGGTCTGGTCGTACGAGTAATGATACAGAATTTCAAAACAGTCATCGGAGTCTATGCCCGTAGCAATCACAAATCTTAAAGGAACATCTTCAAACAGAAACTTGTTGACGGCATAACTGTTTTCGGACTCGCACGAAAGGTATATTCTATTGTCAGACTGCTGCTCAACTGCGAAGAGCTTGTCCTTTATTTCTGATAACCTGCTATTTAGTTCTTCCTGGTTCATAATGCTTTCTTGCTTATAAAATGGATAATGCCTTTACCACGCCGGATATAATGGCTTCCGGCTTCGGAGGACAACCCGGTACGTAAGCAATGATTGCGTTCGGATCTTCTTCTCTGATTAGTTTGTCCACAGGCCCTTCGACGTGGTAGCCATTGTGGAATATACCTGTCCCACAGGGACAGGCGCCAATGAGAAACACAACGCACGGCTTGGAGGTTTGGCGATAAACCTCTTTCAGACGCGACACTGACTGGCGAGTTCCAACTCCGGTTACCAGCAACGCATCTGCATGCCGTGGAGAACCAACCAGCTTGATGCCAAACCTTTCAACATCAAACTTCGGCGTCAGCAAATTTACGATTTCAATATCACAATTGTTGCACGCACCAACGTTAACGTGAAAGACCCACGGCGATTTCTTTAATGACCATATCTGCCAGCTCATATTTCGTTTCTCATATTTTTACAGCCACTTGATACCATAAGAATTACCGATTATTGCCAGAATAACAGCGGCAACAAGGACAACACCGCAATAAAACCAGAAAAACTTCATTGCCTGGTCGATGCGAACCCGGGGGTTGGTGTTTTTGATTAGAATCAACAAAACCAGCACCAACACGTACTTGGCGATTCCCGCCCACAAGGCCCCTGTGAATCCGCCGAGGAACACCATTACTAAAAACAACGGCAAAGCCACAAGCATCATTGCCTGCATAACCTTCCAGACGGCAAGCAGAGCTCCGGAATATTCCATCAACACGCCGCTGGCCACCTCCGTCTCCGCTTCGGCCATATCAAAGGGAACAAAACCAAGTTTTGCCTGAACACACAATAACGCAGCCAAAAACGCCAGCAATCCCGATATGCTGAAAACCGGCGTCTGCTGAGCAATCACCGCTAAACTGAGCTGCCCGCCGCTTTTTATTATCACCACGATAAAGGCCAACACCAGCGACAGCTCATAGCCCATAACCAGTTTCATTTCACGGCTTGTGCCCACCGCCGCATGAGGGCTGGCACTGGCGCTGCTGCCAAGAATCAACGCCAGCGACGGCAGCACCATCAGGTAAATCGCTACAATGATGTCGCCGACAAAGAGCCTCGTCGGGTCGATGGTTATCCGCCACAGCATTGTCGAAAGCAAAAGCACACCAGCCATGCCGACTACCGGTGCCGCCTTAAAGACGGTTTGTTGGGCCTCCTCGGGTATCAGCACTTCCTTGCCCATCAATTTTGCGACGTCATAGAATGGCTGAAAAAATGGCGGCCCAACACGCCACTGAACCAGCGCACTTACCTTGCGAACTATCCACGAAGCGACCAGCCCCAAACAAACAGTGAACACAAAGCCCGGAAAAATCAAAATCCAGAACAAATTTTGTAAAGCTTGCGTCATTTCTTTGCCTTTTCCCTCAAAAACGGCTCCCAAAGAACTCCGCCGGCAACTTTTACAACGATATCTTCAAAAACTTCCACTAAATCCGTCTCTTTGCTCGCGTCAACTTCCTTGTAATCTATGCTTCCATCCTCGCAGGTGTTAACGCACAATGGTTTTTCGCCTTCTCCCAACCTGCCTCTGCACACATCGCAAACGCTGGTTGGAAAAAGTATCAAATCAGTGTATATCGTTCCGAATGGGCAGGCTATCGCACAGGTACCGCACCCGGTGCACAACATATTTGCACGTTTAAGAATGCCGGAGTCCTCATCTTCGGTTGGCACCTTTTCTAATGCCTCGTTAGGACAGGCTTTAACACACGGCGCGGCTTCACACTTGCGGCATATCAGGGCGAAACGAATCATTTCCAGCAGCGCGTCGATGCCTTTGTTTTCAGGATGATGCTTGTACGAACACTGCACCTTGGATTCGCCCTGCAGTTTGCATTTTGCTAAATCTATTATTAACTTCGCACCCATAGTTTCGCGTTCCGTATCTCGTGTCACGTGACTCGCGGCTTAATCACGATGCACAATTCACGTTTTTTTAAGCCCAAATATCCGGGTAGTCCTTTATTTGGTTATATGTAAAGACGGGTCCGTCCTTACAGACATAATACTTGCCGAGCATACAATGGCCGCATTTACCTATCCCGCAGCTCATGTTCTTTTCCATTGAAAGATAAATGTTTGCACATGGGAATCCGAAGTCCAACAGCTTTAAAGTGGCAAATCTCATCATAATAGGCGGGCCGCAGACCACCGCAACGGCGTTGTTAATCTTCACGTCCTTGGGCGAAAGTATCGTGGTTACAACACCGACATTGTCTTTCCAGTCCCCTTTTGCTTCGTCGACGGTAAGTTTAATATCAACGCCGGAGAGCTTCTGCCAGGGGCCAAAAAGCGTTTTTTTGTAAATAAAATCGTCAGGTGTCTTGGCTCCATACCGGCAGACCACAGATTTGAAATCCTTTATTCTCTCGACCAGGGTCAAAAATAGCGACCGAATTGGTGCCAAACCTACGCCACCGCCGACGATGTAGATTTCTTTGCCGATAAAATTGTCAACCGGATAGCCGTTACCGTAGGGCCCGCGAATACCAACTTTTTGTCCCTTGTTGCACTCGTGCAGTAAACCTGTCAACCGCCCGGCTTTCATAATCGTAATTTCCATCTTCTCGGTCTCAGACGGAGACGAAGAGGGCGTAAACGGTGCTTCTCCTTCGCCAGGCAAAGTCAGCTCCACAAACTGGCCCGTCTCGAACTTGAAGGGTTCTTCCGGCACAACGACAAAACTCTTAATCGTTGGGGATTCGTCTGTAATCTCAACGATTTCGCCGTTTATAGGTTGATAAGGATTCTCGTTCATTTTTCAGCTTTTGCCTTTTTGTTGTCTTTGGCCTTAAGTTCTTCATTCAATTTCTTCAGGGCTTCCCGCATATCGATCCCGCCGGCACAGGTGTCGATGCATCTGCCGCAGCCGACACACATATCGAGACCGTACCTGTCGAGAAAGTAAACAAACTTGTGCATGAGGCGATGTTTAAGCCTGTCGCCGAGCATCTTGCGGGGATTTCCACCACCGGCTACCTCAGCATACGCTCGCCTTAGACAACCGTCCCACATCTTCATCTTGGCAAAGTAATCCTTTTGTTTCGTATCGTAAAGATAGAAACAATGACAGGTAGGGCAAATCCGCGTACAGCCCTGGCATTCTACACAACCCTCTGCCTCAGAGTCAAAAATATCAGAGTCCTGGCTGTTTTCCATGATTTCCTTGATTGGCACGTCAAGCTGGTATTTAGCGTTGTTTTCCTCAAGCTGTTTTTGTGTCGCAGCCCTGTTTTCGTCTCGCTTGGCCAGCAGGGAATCAGTAACATCGCTGAATAGCTGGGTGTGTTTTTCTATGAAATCCTGCCCTTTTTGCGAACCGGCTTCTACAACAAAGCCATCGCTCATTCCTGAGACATTCAAATCAAAACCGCTTCGAGCAAAAGGCTGTCCGCCGCAAAGGGTGCAGAAGCAACTCTCGCCCGGCTCGAAGCAATCGGATGAGATTACAAGCATATTCTGGCGCCGGCTTAGATAAAGCGGGTCGAGAAACTCCTCCTCTGCGAAAACCTTGTCCAGGATTTCGATAGAGCGCAAATCGCAGTCTTTAAGCCCAAATACGGCAAATGGTTTTACCTGCTCCGGTTCAGCAGGCTCCGGGAAAATCGCCGCAAGCTCACATATCGGAAACAAAAACTCTTTTACCGTCGGACAGGTGCGTATATTGTTAAATTCGACCGGCGTCTCGGAGGAAGGGTCGTACTTTGTGTAGATATAATGCTCTTCGACTTTCTTCGGAACATAAAGGGCCATCTTCTCGGCGACGGCGTCCAAAAACGGCTTTAATTGTCTTGTAAATCCAGCTTTCATTTGTCACATCAGAATAAAACCCAAATTTATATGAAAATTACAAATCAAAATCCAGAACTTTTTGAACTTTTTGCAAATAAATTTGTTTTTTTTCGCTTTTGGCATTTCAGTTTGCCGGCATATAGTACGGCAGGCGGGCAAGGTCCATCGCAATATCGATTGTTATTACCTTCACTTTTTTGGGGACCGTTATATGGCACGGCGAAAAATTCAAGATGCCTCTGACACCTGCTTTCACCAATGCGTCGGCTGTTTGCTGAGCTGCCTCTCGCGGAACCGCGATAATCGCAAGGCTGATTCTCCGCCTTTTCAACGTCCTCAGTTTTGAAGCGTCTTCAATCGTAAGATTTTCTATTTTCCTGCCGACCTTTTTGGGGTCGTTATCGAAAGCGGCAGCGACCCTAAAGTCATATATTCCAAAGCCGGGATATGCCAAAACAGCCGAGCCAAGATTACCAACTCCAACTAAAGCCGCCTTTTTTATAATATCAAGTTTAAGGATTTTCTTGACTTGCTTGACAAGCCTCTCAATGTTATAGCCCACTCCCGGTGTGCCGAAGGCGCCGAAATAAGAAAAATCCTTTCTTATCTGCCAGGCATTAACGCCGAGAAAACCAGCCAGATTTTGGCTGGAAACACTCTTTTGTCCTTCTTCCAACAAAAGCATCAGCCCTCTAAGATAAACGGGCAACCGACGGATTGTCTCATCTGGAATCCTGTGGTATCTCATAAGCTGTACTACGATACTCCGATTATTTAGTGCTTGCGTTCACATTCGCAAGCAACTGTAATCACAATGTACAAAATCATTACTACATTTGTCAACAAAAATCACCTCTTTAGTCAAAACAAAATATTTTTGCTTAATTTCTTTGTGGATGGTAACTTATCGTCTATAACCTGAAAAAAATGGGAAAAAAGGAAGTTTTTTTCTCTTTACTTTAGACTGGTAGTTCATTTTGCAGATAAAAGAAACTGACCGAAAAAACTAAATATTATCGTAATCTTCCAAAAAACGGTTAATTTGAGCAATCTATTATCAGCATGGAGAAGTTAAAATGGGCAAAAAAGAGTACGCGCGGCGCGATTTTCTAAAGGCCATGAGTTTGGGCGCGGCGTCACTGGTCCTGCCGGGATGCACGAGCGGAGCTCAACAGCTTATGGGCGGTTCTTCCCGGAAGAAGCCCAATTTCGTTTTAGTTCTCGTCGACGACCTGGGCTGGCGGGACGTCGGCTGTTACGGCCCCGCCTCTGGTGGGTTCTACGAAACGCCGAATATTGACAGGCTTGCTTCTGACGGCATGCGGTTCAGCGACGGTTACGCCGCCTGTGCGGTCTGCTCGCCGACGAGGGCGGCCGTGATGACGGGCCGCTACCCAGCCCGCCTCGGCGTCACCGACTGGATACGGTCCCGCTTCCAGGGCGGAAAAATACCGGCAGATAAGAAAAATCCAACGCAATACGTAGGCGGTAAAAACAGAAAGTTGGTTTGCCCGCCAAACGCGCTGTGGATGGAACTTGAAGAGCTTACCATTGCTGAAGCTCTCGAATCGGCCGGTTATACATCCTGCCACATCGGAAAATGGCACCTGGGAGCCGACGACTGGTACCCGGACAGGCAGGGCTTCGACTTCAACATTGGCGGCTGTGACTACGGTCAGCCGCCTACTTATTTTGACCCGTATTTTCGAAAGGGCCAGGGCCAAATCCCGACACTAAAACCCCGCCGTAAGGGTGAGTACCTCACCGACCGTGAAGGCGATGAAGCAGTCAAGTTTAT
>DATLBB010000051.1:0-4225 GCA_035527155.1 Sedimentisphaerales bacterium | reverse complement strand
CGGACGATGATTGCTAACGGTAAATCCTTCCAGGAATCGAGCAGGATATTTCTTTCAAGTCCGTCACGCGATAACAGGTCGTGACTGTCTGGCAGACGGTGACGGTGAATGACCGGGACATGCTCGTTTTCACCGACCTCTCGGCCAACCTTGATACGAATATCTTTCATTCCGCCTCCACGTTCACGCCATCGTGATTGCAGCGGCGTTCCATCCGGCAGGTAATACATACCGACAGCGTTGACCAACTGGCTTGAACCCCATCCCACTTCATCCGGCGCACAATCGGTGCTCCTTCGCCATAATGAACGATAATGCCATACGGTAACCTGGCCTTGCGCGTCAATGTGGTACAATCCCGCACCCGCAGGCCAATGTGTAGCCTGCTTGGGGTATTCCTTTTCAACCTGCTTTACCAAATCCAGCAATTTCTCAACCAGTTTGAATTCGAAAGCCTTTAATGGTACAGCTTGAACAGTGCTATCTGATTTGATTCCAACCTGCACATTGGTTTTTGCATTTGGCTTGAAGACCACATTATTGAAACGTGCATAATCAAATTTTCGGTAAAGTAATTCATAATTAACAATCTGTTCCAAAGGCCTGTCAATGTTAAATGATTTCGTATTAAGCGTGCTGTTTTTCAGGTTGCCGGTCTCAATTATATTTGCACTTTGGAAAAAAGGCTTCATACATTCTTCGACACTTCCGTCCTTCAATGTACAAATAAGCCGGTACTCATAATCGTGTGAGCTTGAGGTAAACCAGAAAATTGTTGCCGTTTCCGGAGAATTTTTTTCGGGCTGAGGAGGCTGGATAACAATCTCATCATGGTTGCCTATCGAATATGATCTGGGTATTTGTATATTTGGTGAAGATACGCCTCGCCCTTTTATCCATTGCCCCTGTGCAACGCCAACTTCTATTGGTCCCTGTGAAAATGCATCTTCATAGTATGGCTTTGCATCATTTCGGTGCTTGATGTAACATAGGGCCGTACCGTCTTCTGCAACTTGTGTTGACCAACCGAATCCTTCGTATATCTTCATTTTTATTGAGGTATCTTCGCTGCCCTCTGCCTTTGCTAAAAAGGTATATTGAGTGGTCATTCCTTTCAAGGGTGGAGTTCTTTTATTTGCTTTGAAAAATGGTTCAGGCATATAGCTGCCATCAGGCTTCCACCATTTGGCACCACCCACAGGTTCTTCGCAAAGCCCAATCAACTCTACCGTCACGCCGTTAGGCAATGTGGCCTTATTCTGAACATCGTGAACAATAGGAACCGTCACAACTTCACTTTCTGCTGAGACTTCCGCAGCTTCTTCACCCTCAACCTGCACATCGGTCTTGTGCCCCGGCCGGAGAGGGACGTTTTTGAAGGTAACTCGCTGGAACTTTTGAGTTTGGAATTGGATTTCTTTGATTTGGTCTGCGGGTAGATTAAAGCGGACCTGACAACTTCCAAGCTCGTTACTCGTAGTATTTAAAAACCCTTCCGATTTATGAATTTGGCCTGAATGGTCGACGGCAATGAGGTGGATTTGACCATCTTTAACCTGATGTGCGATTGTTACATAGGTCTTGCCGTCTTTCTCAATCGCCGGTTGGAACACAACGCCGGGGCCGGTTGTTCCGCTCTTGTCAACAGGGTTGGGCTGAGTGCATAGTGTTTTCCAATCGCAATCCCGTCCTGCTCCTATTTCCAACCGGATGGATTGTGCATCCGGCTTTACCAATAGTATCGCACCATAAGCATTAGCATCATCCCGGATATTCAGGTTTTCAGCTTTTTTGCTCAGCGGATAAAAGCTAATATGGCCCGTGATTGTGGAGTTAGAGTAAATTTCAGAACGAATATCCTCAGAACCGAAAAGACGGTAAACGACTTCATATAGTTTGCTCTCCCCTGAGCGTTCAGGGTAGTTCAATCGTTCATAAGGTTTCTCTATAGGCTGACCGTCCAGGCCCCACCATTGTTTACCCTCGCTCGGATGCTCACAAACCCCAACCAGCTCAACTGTCACGCCGTTGGGCAGCCTCGCAGCAAAAATATTCTCCGGCTTCTCCGCAGAAATCTTGACCAACTCGGTGAGCGGGGAAACCATCCCATCCTGCACTTCTCCACGCATGCCAAGTCTATCCAGAATGTAACGATCTTCCGAAGCATCGTACCGCATTCGGAACCGGTCACGCCGGTTGTCTCCAAATTTCAAGTTGTCCCTTCCCTTTTCCATCTCGAACTTACGGCCTTCAAGGCCCCTTAAGAGAAGCTCCATCTCGAATTTCGGACCGCCAAGGTCGCTAAAAATAAAGACGTCGCTCTCCTTTGTAATCTCAAAGGCGGCCTTATCAGGATGCTTAGCAATAGCGTATTTGCCGACAAAATGGTCCAGAGAAGCGGCTTGCACAGCATCATCCTTTTCAGCTTTCGCCATCGGCGTGCTCTCGCCCTGGTGCTTCCATTGTTGGTAGTCTCGTGTATCGCTCTCCGGAATAATAGCAAGCTCTTCCTCTTGTAGCGGCCAGGGACTCTCAGACGCAATAAGGTCGGCAGCGCCTATTCGCCCCCGCCGGGCAGGCGAATCCACCCTCAAAGAGAAATCCTCTCTGGTAATGTCCTTAAACTCGGGGTCAAATGCCACATTACGTGACTTCTTATCGAGCGGAACATCCTCCGTTACGACTTCGTCCTCAGCATCGCCTGGGTGTCTCCACGCAACCTTGTGCTCGAAGCCCCAAAAGAGATTCTCCTCGAGGTCGACCGTGCCCTCTGACCCGGCAGAAGTCGAATCACCGCCGATGTTCCCACAGAAGACACCGGTTGGATTAGCGTAGAAGATGTTCTTTCGCACGATGGGCCTGGAAGCGCCAAGCACCTCTAAACCCGAGCGTTTGTTGCCGACAAAAGTATTTCCCTCTATGGTATCTCGATTCTGAAACCAGCATCCGATGCCAGCCATTTCATTGCCGTAAAACAGATTCTGCTTGATAGTAGCCGACGTCTTGCCCGAGGCGTAAATCCCGCAGCGAACATTTGCGAAAATCAGATTATCGACTATCCTCGGCGAAGCATTATCATATCGGATGCCGTGCCAGGACGAGCCTGATATGCGACAGCCCCGGACAACGGTTGAGTCGCAGCCACGGCCAATGGTAATTCCTCGATGGTAACAATTACGCACGTCACAGTTTAGTATCCGCGCCTTAGCGATACCGCCCTTGCCTGGGGCTACGGCAATGCCTGTGCTCCATACGCCGGCCACTAAGCTGTCACGAATTTCTACATCCGAGCCCTTTACTATATGAATTCCGTCGCCGGGAGTCCCGACTACCGCACACCCGGATACCAGGGCCCTGGCATTGCTGAATTTGATGACAGGCACCGACAAAGCTCTTCCCTCAACGCGCCGTCCGGGTGAGGTCAGCTTTAGATTACGAATCACAATATTTTCAGTGTCACTGACAAGATGAGTTTGCGCAGCCAGCTTCTCCTTCATTTCAGCTTCGAATTCAGCCTCAAGCTCGGCCGACAACTTTTTGGCATGTTCCTCCGACTCTGCCTCAAGCATCCGCTTTCCGGCAATACGCAACGCCTCTTCGAACACCTCCGCTGCCTTGTTTTCTGTTACAATGGTGGTCTGGTCCCAGCCCGCTCCCTCCAGTGTCAGTGGCTTGTCAATCTTTATCCGCTCCTTATATACCCCAGGCGCAATACGGACGACCGCCCCTGCGGAAGCAGCATCTATTGCCTTCTGAATCGAATTGTACTGGGCGCTGCCGTCCGGAGCCACTGTAAGAACAACGCCCCTGCTTGCCCTTGCCATCGGCAGGAGCACTGCTCCTGCAATAATGACGGCAAGCAGGCCGAGGATTCCAACTTTTGCACTTTTCGGCATCGGGCGGCCGAGGATATGCTTGATTCTCCCGGCAAGTGCGCTTTCGGATTCCACCACTCCTATCAGCCGCAGGCTCAAAGCCGGCCGCTTAAAAGCTAACTTCGCCACGTCCACCAGCGTCTGTGGATACTGCCGGGCCTTGGCGCCCATAGCCACAAGCACCGCCTCATCGACTGCCTGCTCCCGTATCCTTCGAATCACACAATTGGCAAGCCACAACAGCGGATTGTAGAAATAAATAATCTGCAAAGCGGTCTGGGCCAAATTCACCCACAAATCGCCACGCTTGATGTGAGCAAGCTCATGCATCAAAACCGTCCGCAGACGAG
>DATLBB010000050.1:0-3461 GCA_035527155.1 Sedimentisphaerales bacterium | reverse complement strand
TGTTTTATCATTTTCATATTGTGAAAATGTAAATAAAAGCGAGTAATCATAGCAGGAAAGCCGTGTCCACTTTTGGTATAGCGAAACTGAATCAAACGCCTTGTATAAGCTCTATTCAACCGCGGAGAGAAAGGCCTCGATGTTCTCTGTGGAAACATCGGGGGGCATACCGCCGCCGCAGGACATAATAATCCGGCTCTTGTCTTCTACCGAATCGAGAGCGGCTTTGACGCTGCTTTGTACCTGCTCTGGCGTGCCGGCTGCAAGGACGTCCCGTGGAGGGATGTTGCCGAGCAGGGTGACGCGGTTTGCCGTCAGTTTCTTCATCTCTACCAGCGTGTGGTCGGAGCTGAAGTTGAATAGATTTACGCCGATTTGCGGAAGGTATGGTGCGGAAACCAATCCGGCTGCATCATTGTGAAAGAATTTCACAGCCACGTCAAGCGATTGGAAAATGCGGGTCAAAAAGGGGAGGACGAATTGCTTGAAGTCAGTCTCTCCAAGAAAACCAACGATGTCATCAAGGATAAGAATGCCGTCGATCGATGGAAACGTCTGGGCCTGGATTTTGAGCCAATCAATAATGAAATCGGTAACGGTCTCAAGCAGGTTCCGGGCCTCATCAGGATTGGCCCGGAAAGCTATGAGGAATTCGGTAGTGTCTGCAAGGAATGTGGCGATGTTCAAAGGCCCGCGCGAGACAGCGAACTTAATGGCGTGTCCTGCCTGCTCTATCCCGCTTTGGAAGTGTTTCAGGCGATTGAGGACCAGTGGCAATAGGCCGTCTGTCCCTGGGTTGGGCTTTTGGACCGAATGTACTCGGTGAATATCCGTAATGATTTTCTCTGCGAAGGGTAGTTCATTTTCCGGCCAGCGGCATTTCGAGCCGAAAGCGGACGGCTCGGTGCACATACCAAATTCAGCCCAGAACCCCGGCAGAAACATAACATCCGGAAATCGGCGGACGGCTTTGATGTTGGCCTCGAACCACATCTGCTCACTGGAGAAGTAGTCGAGGATTGATATACCCGCCCAACTCGGAAGCCAGGGACTGTCGATAATAAACCCCACCGGCGTCGGCTCAACAAGTTCGCCGTTTATAACAGCCAGCAGTTTTTCCCATTGTTCGCCCGTCATGTTGTCAATCGCTTTGGACGGAGGAAATGCACCACAACGCACAGGCCGATAAAGCCGACCAGCAGTCCGATGCCGAGCCACTGCAGCTTCGACCAGAGACTCCAGACGCTTCCGAATGCCGCCGCACCGGCTGCCAGTGCCATAAGGACATTCCAGAGGATGCGTTTGACCCCGATAGGCATATTCTCGCCGAGGAAGCTCTTCTGATTCATCAGCAGGAAGAACGCGAAGTATGCAATAGGCAGCAGTACCATTGCAAAGACGGACGTCGGTATCGCAAGCCAGGGTGCGGCGTCTTTCCAGAAAAAAGGTCCAAGCGCTCCGACCGAGACCATGATGCTTCCGAATCTTTGAGTCCAGCCCCTCGGCGGTCTGCCCAAAAGCTCGCAAAAGCAAAGGCCGTTAATTGTCATCAACATCGTTGCCGCACTCATAGCCATGCCCATAACACCCAGGCCAAAGACGTACTGAGCATAAACAGGACCTATGAGTGGCTCCAGTGTGTTGGCCAGGTTGAAGGCGTCACGCTTAACCAGCATAGCCGACATCCTCTTGTCAGCCCACGGCAGGGCCTCCGATTTCTCCTGTACCTGTTCGGCCGTGAGTTTGGCGAATTCCTCGGCGCCTATTTGGAATTTGAGTCTGCTCGCAAGAAGCCCCTTGTAAGGACCGATGAGGTTTTTGGCAGGCTCACCGATTATCTCACCACCCTGCACCTCAGAGACAAAACCCTTCGCCGGCTGTCCATGGAACTGGCTGCTCGAAGCAATCACTACGCAGCCCGTCGCCAGGATAAACGGAATGAACAATCCGGTCGACAGGTCAAAGATAGCCAGACCGCGGAAGTATTTGTCCCAGCCTTTGCGGAGCATCGAGTAAGGCAGCAGGAAGGTCATATTGATACCGACCGCCGTCGCCGCTGCGCTTATCATAACATCTCGCTGCTGGCCGACAATCATGTTGGTCCAGAAAGGCTGGAACTTATCCGCCACTTTTTGTATATGAGGCATTATTATGTCGGTAGGTTTCGTGAACAGACTCAGGTCAGGAATCAGCCCACTGAGGATCTGGCCCCAGACAATCTTGCCTTCGAAGCTGAGCTTGATGACAACGCCGAGAAAGCACAGTACGATCATACTTACGATTGTCTTAATCAGGATTTCGAATATCTTCGTACCCTTGCCGCCGGCGCCGTAGGTCATTGTAAAAGTCAGGCAAATTACGAGAAAGATTGCACCGGCGATCATTTTACTGGGTATTTCCGACATTGAAGCCGGCCCGAGCAGACCTGGAAGGATGTTCTGTCGCAATGCGGCGGTTCCGAGAGCGAACTGAGGCAGTGACCAGACGAGATTAGCCATCATGGAGGCAATCAGCCAGCCCCAGCCCAGGACGGGGCTGACGTGCTCATTGATGCCGCGTAGCGGCCGCTTGCCTGTAGAAAGGGTGACATAGGCAATGGCGCTCATCATAATAATACCTAAAATCATAGCCAGCGGCTGAAGCCACATAAAACTAAAGCCCACCAGCACGCCCAGGTACAAGCTCGAAGAAAGCGAGCCGCCGCCTAAGGTAATTCCGCTTTGCAGCCAGCCGGGGCCTGACAGCTTTAGAAATACACGCAGTGTTGCCCCTCGCCCCTTGCTTTTGGCATCAACTATTAGTTGACGGTCCTTTTCAATGCGCGGATTCATATGCATCACTTGCTGCTCCCGGCCCGGAGTACCTGGAGTCGGGCTTTGTGCGGTTTCGCCGTTTCCAACCATATTTTAATCTCCTGTCAAACTATTTATTGGACGTTCCTGGACAAAATATATTCTCGTGTTTTCAAAACAACTTCCGGCTCTGTTTCGTATGGCAGACAGCCGGTACCGATACAAACCTTCTTTCTATTATTTGCCAGTTCAAAGACTCTGTCAACTTCCTTTTCGACGGCTTTAAGGTTTCCGGATGTCATTGGTCGCGGGTCCATATTGATTCTAACCATTACCTCAGGATGTGCTCTCATCTTTTCCATAAACATTTTCTGGTCTGTCCCCGCCGGGCAACAGACATATCCTGTCCCCGTCTCCAGAATTGCCTCAAGAATTGGAGCGGTATTACCGCCCATTACACACGGTACGGGGTGGCCAACAACAGCCGCAGCTTTTTTAATGATAGACATAAGAGCAGGAAGTTCGATACTCCTGAAGTTTTGCGGCGACATCAAAGGAGGCACCGCCGCCGATTCGAAAAACGCAATATCCAAATTGTTGCGGACGATTTCTTTGCAGAACCTAACTTGTCCTGCCACAAGATGGAAAAGAGTTTCAATGACCGAATCC
>DATLBB010000049.1:0-27757 GCA_035527155.1 Sedimentisphaerales bacterium | reverse complement strand
ATGGTGTCGCTTTCGTATTCGGTTCCGGCAGCAACAATAGAGACGTGAAACCGTGATGAAATCTTGTCGGCCAAAGCGGCAAATCGCTGGGTCGGCCAGCATTTATCACTATGAGCGGAGCCTGGTATAAAGACAGCGTAGTTGTCGGCTCTGATGCCGTGACTGGTCAATAACGTGCTAATCGAGTCGGCGGCGGCAGGGTCCTGTGGGAAAACAAACTGTACCTGCGTATCGGAGGCACCAGCGGCTTGTATTATTTTTAAGTAGTAGTCAACCAAATGAACGCAATCTGTGTCCTGGGCGACCTTATGCGTGTAGAAGAAGTGAGCGAACTCTCTGGCGTTTGCTATTCCGAAGCGTTTTTTGCAGCCGGAAAGCCATGCTAACGAAGCGGTCCTTAAAAGGCCCTGCAGGTCTATTACGGCGTCGAATTTATCGCGGCGAAGCCGCCGGATAAGCGACAGCAGAGAGGCAAACGCATAAGGATGGAACCAGGCTTTGCCGAGAAGCTTGCGTTCAAAGATAATAACATCCGTCAAATGCGGATGGTTTTCAATCAGCGGCGCAAACTCCGGGCGAATAAGCCAGCTAATCTTTGCGTCGGGAAAACTTTTTCGCAAAGCAGTAAGTGCCGGTAAAGCCAAGACTATGTCCCCCAATGAGCTTGGCTTTATTATGAGGATGTTTTCTAAAGATTCGTGCATGCTCATTTGTTGATAACGACTGTGACCATAGCTCTCATGCGTTTGGCCAGTGCACGTTTTGCGAGGTAGCGGTAAAGGGTCCGGCGCTGCGAAGGCTCAAGGCCTGTAAGATTGCAATAAGCTGTAAAGGTCCGCAGGTAATCTGTTCGGCTGATACCGGGTACGGAGATAAGTGAGGCGGCAAGCTGCCACAAAGAGCGATATTGCCGGCTCCTGCTCGGCAGCAAGTACCGCTTTATTCCGTCCATATCCACGAGCAATATTCTGTATTTATCCTGATTGTCCTTACAAACGATGAAATTGCTGGCCTTTGAATCCCTGTGCCAGAGGCCGTTTTTGTGCAGCGAAGCCAGCACCGAGGCGAGTTCATAAGATAACTGCTTTTTTATTGCAAACAGCTCTGTATTTTTGATTGAAGACAATCGCCTGGATGCAAAAGAATGCAGGTCAGCACTATCCGGGGAATATTCTGTAATATAAATACTTTGTTTTGTAAATAGCCTGCGTCTTTGCTGCAAGGCGGCAAAAGGAACTGTAACCGCGATTCCACAGCTTATTAAATTTAGAGCGGTATTGAAGTTTCTCAGGGCTTTTCCGGGCCGAAATGAACGGAAGAACTGTCGCAAACCGTATCCCTTGTAAAGTCTTTTGATAACTACTTTTATCTGTGTGTCCCGTATTGGAAGATTTTTCACGGCGACACAGTTTTGGCTCCCAAACTTCAGGATTTTTTCAACATCATCGAAAAGCAAATTTGGCTGTGAGAGGCTGTTGGCCCAGTCGAATTGTGAGAAGTTCCTGCCGCGTGCCCTGTATAATGCAGCTTTGCCGCTCCAACCGTTGTTGAGGCCGAGCCATGCGGTTTTGATGTTATTATCGGAAGTTTTCGCTAAGGATATCATAGCTGGACCATTGTAAGCAAAAGCCGGATATTAAGCAATGGATATAAGAAAATTAAGAATTAAAATGCAAAAAGCGAAATTACATATTAAAATGCGGTGTTTTGCAAGTATTCTTTTTGAAATTTTGTCCGTTATTTTTGATATTCGTTTTTTGAGGCGGACTTATCCACTATGGCTACAAAAGGTAAATATGTTTACGATTGGCCGAGGCCGATGGTGGCTGCTGACGCCGCCGTTTTTGGGTCTTTCGCAGGCAGGGTGGAACTGCTGCTGGTCAATCGTGGAAACGAGCCGTTCAAAAGCAAGTGGGCCCTGCCCGGGGGATTTGTGGATATTGATGAGGAGCTGGAAGACGCCGTGGCAAGGGAATTAGCGGAGGAGACGGGGCTTACCGGTGTGCAGTTGGAACAGATCCACACTTTTGGCAGGTGTGGGAGAGACCCAAGGGGACGAGTAATTACAGTTACATTTATGGGAATTGCGACAGAGGGAAAGACCGAGGTAAAAGCCGGCGACGATGCGGCCAAGGCACAATGGTTCGATATAGAAAAACTGCCGAAAGAGCTGGCCTTTGACCATAATGAAGTAGTTAAGTTTGCTATCGAAAAGGTAAAAGCGATAATTTGAGACTCCCTTCGTTTCATTTTCTATCGCGTATTTTTGCCGCAGAGAGCGCTGTCCTTGGGACTCCTTACGGAGAGAACGCAGAAAATATCTACGAGCTATGGGCGGTCGAAAGTCATCAAGTATTGTTCCTATCATCTATTGATTGACAGTTGGAATAAGTGTATAAACGTATCAACTTCGTGATTTTGATTGGGACATAGAAATTATGCCAAGTGGTTCTATAGCAATTGTTGTAGGGGCTTCAGCAGAAGAAATTGACCACGTTAAGCAGTGCCTTTCAGATTGGCAGTGTGTGGCCACACCTTTGAACGATGAGGAAACAGAGGTCTCTTCAATTCCTGCGGCATCAGAAAGGCAACTAAAGCAGTTTATTTTCGCTTTTCATATTATTCACTTCTCAAAAGGGCAATCATGCTTTATAATCAAAGCAAATTCAGATGCCTGGCACTTTGCGAAGCTCTGGAAAGTTAATTGGGACAATATATGGGCACAAAAAAGATACCAAAGTTGCGAATAAGTGATTTAGAAGCTGATATACCAATTATTCAAGGGGGAATGGGCGTTGGTATTTCTTTATCAAGTTTAGCCTCATCTGTTGCAAATGCCGGTGGTATCGGAGTTATCGCCACTGCTGGAATTGGTCAGTTTGAACCGGACGTGGATACAAACTTAAAAGAAGCAAATAGAAGAGCCTTGCAGAAAGAAATAAGAAAGGCAAGGGCCAAAACAGGCGGTATTATCGGCGTAAATGTAATGATAGCCCTTTCAGATTATGACGACCTCGTACAATGTGCTGTGGATGAAGGGGCGAATATGCTTTTTCTTGGTGCAGGACTTCCCTTAAAGCTCCCTAATACATTGCCGCTGGACAGATTAGGAGAACTCGCTACTAAGTTTGTTCCTATAGTATCTTCCGGTAGAGCGGCTAAAATTATATTTAAATCCTGGGCAAAACGATACTCTCATGTACCCGATGCTGTGGTTGTAGAGGGACCATTAGCCGGGGGTCACCTGGGTTTCAAAAAAGAGCAGATTGATGATCCTGACTATTCGTTGGAAAAGATACTGCCGGAGGTGATCTCCGCGGTAAAGCCCTACCGGGAACAATTTAATAAAAGCATTCCTGTAATCGCCGCGGGAGGCATATATACAGGTGCGGACATTCATAAGTTTATGCAGTTAGGCGCCCAGGGAGTGCAATTGGGGACGAGGTTTGTTGCAACTTATGAATGTGATGCCTCCCCGGAATACAAGGAGGCATATTTGAAATGCAAAAAAGAAGATGTTGTCATAATTGACAGCCCTGTTGGACTGCCTGGAAGAGCCATACGGGACAAGTTTCTTGAGCGGATTTCATCAGGAGCTAAAGAAACTTTTAAATGCCCCTGGAAGTGTCTGAAAACTTGTGATTTTAAGAATGTGCCGTATTGCATCGCTCTCGCATTGACTAATGCTAAAAAGGGTAACATGGAAGAAGGATTTGCTTTCGCGGGAGCTAACGCCTATCGGATAGGTAAAATCATCTCCGTTAAAGAGCTTATTGAGACGTTAGTTAAAGAATATACGGCCGTCGCAATGCAGCGACCAACGGTAACCGGGATTCCGGCACAAAAACGTTTAAGGTTCAGTTCAAAGGTTATAAAAGGAAATCGAAAATGAACATCTATGTTGGAAATTTGTCAAGTGAGACAACTGAAGACGATTTGCGTCAGGCTTTTGAAGCCTTCGGCCAAGTCATATCCGTCAAGATTGTAAGGGGCAGGGCTACGGGCGAATCAAGCGGATTTGGGTTTGTGGGAATGCCAATTTCGGAAGAAGGCCAAACCGCAATCAGCGAAATGAACGGCAAGGATTTGAAGGGACAGAGCATTAAAGTCGAAGAGGGTCGGATGAAAACAAACCATCGTGGCGGCAGAGGCGAGCGAGGTGGTTTTGGTGGTGGTCGTGACGGGGGCGGGCGAGGTGGTTTTGGTGGTGGTCGTGACGGGGGCGGGCGAGGTCGTTCGATATAGAGCAACTGCCAAAAGATTTGGCATTTGACCATGATGAAGTAACCAGGTTCTGCATAAGAAAGTTAAAAGAACAAAAGTGAAATATGCTGTGCAGCCGAATTACTTGTTTGGCCTTGCTAATTATAGCAGTTTTCTTCTGCCCAATATCCTCTGGAATGAAGTGCTCTGAGAATAGATTTCTCCTGGGTGGCGATATCTCCATGGCGGACAAGATGGAACAACTCGGTGCCGGCTTTCGCTCGGCTGGACGAACAAAGGACCTAATTTACCTTCTCAAAGATTATGGGTGTAACTGTCTCAGATTACGCCTGTTCGTGAAACCGAACTATAAGAATGCGGTGATAAATGACCTGCCATATACTCTCAAGCTCGGAAAACGCATCAAGAACGCCGGAATGAAACTGCTGTTGGATTTTCACTATTCCGATACCTGGGCCGATCCGGGCCGTCAGTTGAAACCCGGAGATTGGCAGAGCCTGGATTTTGAAGCATTAGAGAAACAAGTGGAGAAGTATACAGGCAGCGTGATGAAAACTTTTAAGAAAAACGGCGCCCTACCTGATATTGTTCAAATAGGAAATGAAATTGCTCCGGGTTTCCTTTGGCCTGACGGACAACTCCATGGAGAAAAGACTACTGAGGCGCAGTGGTTGAGATTTACAAGGTTGTTGAAGGCAGGTATCAGAGGAGCAAGAAGCCCTTTGGAGAAGGCCGAAGCCGAGCATGTTCGAATTATGATTCACATCCATTGTGGCGGGAATCCAGCAGCGAGCCGATGGTTTTTCGAAAACATCTTAGAGAGAAAAGTCCCTTTCGATATTATTGGATTGAGTTACTATCCGTGGTGGCACGGCACAATGAAAGATCTTCGCATCAATCTCAGAGAAACAGCGAGAACATTTGAAAAAGACATCATTGTGGTTGAGACCGCCTATCCGTTCAGAAATCCTGAGCACTGGAAAGGTAAAAAGGCTATGGCCTGGCCAATCTCACGCGAAGGTCAAAGAGCATTTCTTGATGACTTGATAACCACTGTCAAAGAGACCCCAAATAACCGTGGGCGTGGTGTTCTCTACTGGTATCCGGAGTCTGTTCCGGTTAAGGGGTTGAGGGCGTGGAATGGTGGAGCCACAGCACTCTTTGATGAAGACGGCAATTGTCTGCCATCCCTGGAAGCATTCCAAAATGCGGGGAACCTGGTGACGAATAAATGACGAAATGCTGAATATATTGAGTTCGCCGGTTGCCGGCCTATCCCTCCTGCCAGTATAAACCACAACTCCATTTCGGAATTTCGGAGCCCTCAAAAATGTCGTATGCCTGCGCATCCGATAGGATGTACGGGTCGTGAACAGGAATATTTGACAGTTTGTACTACTTGGGTTGGGCATTTCGCGCAATATCAATATCCTTTTCAGCGTCCTCCAGAAGCTTCATCCAGTCCAGATGGCGGGTACGGGCCAAAAGCTGGGGTCTATACTGACTTGCCGCTTTGCCTGCATACGCTTTCCAGTGTTCGGCAGCCCGGGTAAGATGTTCGACCGCCTTGGTCTTGTGACGTTGATAATTAGTGTTCTGGAACATTGCCAGTTCGACCGCGCCACGGATTTTTGCTGCATAATATTTGCCAAGATATGACATCGATGCAATGTCGGCCAGTACATGACGCAGCTCCCTGGATGAACTGTCTTGAGCGAGCTGCTTTACTGCTTCGAGCGCACTATCGGCCCACTGCTCAAGCCTATCGGCAACCTGCAGAGGAGTAATTTCCTGCACGGCCCTGCCTTGCTGAACCGCCTTGACGTAATCGGGAATCGAAATAATGCCGCTGTTTTCCATCGGGCCGAACTCGATAAAATCCTTTACCGTATGAAAACCGTTTCGCTGGTCCATACATCCTTCCACAGCCCACATATAATCCCAGTTGCGCCAATGGAAACGGTTGACCTGTGGAATAATTTTGGACGCTGCGCTCCAGGCATCATAAACAAGAGCAGAATTCGCCTGCGGGAACCTGTCGGCCAGAACTTTCTCAAAGAAGGCCCGGTCCAGTTTGGGATTAAACCCAAGCCGACCCCAAAGCATGAAATTATACCAGTGTTTGACGATTTCAAGCCGGCGTGGATTTTCCGGCTCCAGACTTGTAAACTCGCGTCCCCACACGTAGCCATCGGAGCCCATGTGATAGCCGGCAGTTTGTTCGTATGGGAAATTCAGAATGAACCGGCGGACATAGTCAGGGTCACCCCAGCGATGACAGAAAATATCATCGTTGCGCAGGTTCCACCAGCACTTCAGATTGTAGGGTTTCATTTCCTTTATTAGTCCATCGGCGAAAGGAGGTTTAGGCGAAGAATATAGCCGGGCCCTGGCATACTTGAAGCCAATCTCGAACGAATCGGGATATTTTGACCCGAAATCTCTCATGATTTTGTCCATCCCTGTGTTCCAGACACGATGAATAAAACGTACGTGTCTTTGAGGCTGTTCGCTCTTCGCATCAAGGATACCCATTCCGTATGTTTGCCAGAGCCATTTTTCACGGTCGTATTGGTCCCGGCGATTTCTCATATTTTCACCTGCGGTCACGCCAATTCCCGCAAGGTCGGGATAGGTCAGAACGAACTGCTTTACACAGGCCCTCAAGTATTTGATGGTCTCCGGATTGTCCTGCTCATTAGTGATGCCATATTTTTTAAGCTCTGCTTGTTTACTCCTTTCACGTCCCAGAGCGGCGACACTGTTCATGCAGATATTCCATGTAATGAAGTAGATATCGATGCCTCTTTCCTTAGCGTACCGCATTACTTTCCGCCAGTAGGCGATTTTTTCGTCGATGGTCATTCTCCTGCCGACTTTCAGGTTGTCGAAAACCTCCTGTGAAACCAGTTGTGGTTCATTCCATGAGCCGCCCTGGTATCGAGGCCTTATGGCAGACACACAGATATTATCAAGGGCTACATCGGGATAGTCATTTAGCTTTATCATAGAAGGGAACGGGTGTGGATTCCAGAGCGTCAGCGTGTTGTACCGATGGCGGGCCATATTATCAAAGAACTCGGCCCAAAAACCAAAATTCCACATCTCGATAATGTTGTTCTGCGCCGCGTCTCCGGTGTCGTCATAACTCGGCGTTCGTGCATCCAGCGGAATATTAAATTTGATTCCACGTTGAAGGATATATGGTTGGCCGTCGGCATCCCGGATGTTTGGCAGCGACTCGCCGAGGCGAATTTTTTCAGCGAGTTCGAGTCCTCCATACATGCAGGCGGCCGGGTCGCCACCGGTTACCCGAATCCGTTTCGACTGCTCATTACGGATACGGTAACATTGCGGCTTTAATGCCTCGGTTTTGATTTCAAGAATGATTTGAACGTCACTCGATTGGGCACCGAGACGGTGTCCTTTTTCTTTCAGTGCATTCTGAATCTCCTGTGCCGCAAAAACGGCAGGCTTGATTTGTTCATCGAAAAGCAAAGATACCGCCTGGCTTGTGTCGGCCGGCTGAATGGTACAAGATTGGCAGAGTAATATAAGGGCAAAAACGAATGGGATTGGCCTGCACATAATTTGTTCTCCTGTTCTAATTATCCTGCTCCTGTGAAAACTGCGGTTGTCCTCGGGACAAACTGTCGGGCATCGTTTCTCCCTGAGCGGCCAGCCATTTGTTCCGAGGGCCGAATACTTGAGAAATTGTCTGCGAGCTATTTTTCTATCCATTTTCATTATGGGCGGTTCGCGAACCGCCCCTACGTGTTGAAATTGAAATTTATTATTTTGACTTTTCAATTGCCGCCGGCGCACCAAAAATACCTTTGAGACGCTTGATATCAAATTTGGGTTTGCGGTCATACGTGTAGATGCCGTTGACTTCCTGCTCAACGTCGGTCAGTTGGGTATAGGTATACCCGGCAATGTTCGGATGGTCGAGCAGGATGTCTGTCAGGGCCTTGATGCGGTCCTCGACCTGTTTTCTCGATTTGCCGTATCCCCATTTGTTTCGTCCCCTGCCGGCTTTTTCCGGATGGTTAACGTAATCTTCCGTCCAGAAGGTCCCGCCGTATTCATCCACGACGTAAGGCTGACCTACATAAGGAACCGATAATTCTTTAATACGGACCGAAGCGTTCTCTGGTGAATCAGGCGATACGCCTGCGTAGCGTGCCTTAAAGGTTTCGGGGTCCTGATCGTAATCATGTACGGTAAAGATGTCTGTCTCTACGTGCACGTAGCCGCTGGCATCATTAATGGGACGCGTTGGGTCGAACGCCCGTGTTATCGCCACGAGTGATTTAACCGAGCGGCTGTATGGGCCATAATTGTTTCTCGCAGCGCCGGATGTTTCGTTCAATGGTGTCCATGCCACAATCGAAGGGTGGTTGCGGTCACGCAGGACGGCGTCCCGCCATTCGCGTTCGAGATTTAGCACTCCCTGCGGGTTTCCAAATGAGTGTACTCGGCCCCAATCAGCAAACTCTCCCCACGTCAGGTAGCCTAACTTGTCGGCCCAGTAGTGAAAGCGCTCTTCAAAAACCTTCTGGTGCAGGCGTGCACCGTTAAAGCCGGCGGCCATAGACAATTCGATATCCCCCTTTAACGCCGCATCGCTTGGTGCCGTCCAGATGCCGTCCGGATAGAAGCCCTGGTCAAGAACAAACCGCACGAAGATCGGCTTGTTATTCAAATACAGCTTGTTACCTTCGATGTGAGATTTTCGCAGGCCCGCATAGCTGGCCACCAAATCCACAACCTTCCTCCCGTCGAGCAGTTCCAGTCGAAGGTCGTAGAGATAAGGATCACCGGGACTCCACGCCCGCGGCTTCTTAATCTTAAGAACAGCCGTATTGCCGCTTTGAGCCGGGACGTTTTCGGAAGTGAGCTTCTTGCCTTTCGGTGTCAGCAGCGTTGCACGGAACTGAAGACTTCGCTTATATTCATTTACCGTCGGAGTAACAATAAAACGTTTTTCGTCTAAGTCGGGGACAATATGAACGGATTTTAGGAACTGTTGCGGCCGGGCTTCGAGCCAGACCGTCTGCCAGATTCCCGTAACACGTGTGTAGAAGACTCCGTACGATTCGGGCCGAAAGCTTTGTTTGCCCGAAGGCTGGACCTCTGAGCGCACATCATCAAAGGCATAAACGACAAGGTCGTTTTCGCCATTTTTGACTTCGTCGGTTATCTCGAAGGCAAATGAGACGCTTCCACCGAAATGGCGGCCAACAGCTTTTCCGTTTACCCAGGCCCGGCATTCGTAGTCCACTCCGCCGAAATGTAGAAACACGCGTTTACCCTCCCACGTTTTCGGCAGAGTAAAAGTTCGGCGGTACCAGACGGCGTTTATGAAATCCGTGTGTCCGATGCCTGACAGCTTGCTCTCTACGCAAAAGGGCACCACGATTTTCTTATTGAGTTTGGAAGGATTGCTTTGCCAGTTTTCTTTGACCCCAACCACGTCAGGGTCCATCGCAAAGTCCCATCGGCCATTCAGATTGAGCCATGCCTCTCGTCTGAATTGGGGCTTTGGATGTTCGGGACGTGGAATTTGGCCTTCCACATTTGCCGATGTACCGATGAAGACAATCGTTGCGATAACAGATAGAACAAAGCATTTCGTGGACTTTTTGAAAAATCTCATTTTACGTCTCCTTAATTATGGTTTTCCTGTCTTTTCTTCAAAAACGATTAGCCAGAAACACTCTTCCTGATAATCCTGTAATTATTTGCTCATTCATCATACATATACCCTGCCGGTCGCAGGTTTTCATTGTACCTTGGTTAATCAATCCTGGCCAGCATAGTTTGCCGGGAGGCTCCAACGGCTGATTAACAACCTCGCGACTTGAGCGGAGATTGCGTACTGCATTTCTGTAACCTTACCTTCTTTAACTACCGGGAAAAGGGGGATTTTGGCGTGGAATTCCTGTTACCGGACTTATTGTCGATGCCTTTAATGGATAGAACAGAAGCATAGTATTAGATATTTGAGTATGAGTATTGTAGGAAAGATTTAGATTAAGGAGACACGCTATGTTCACACTAAAAAACTCAACAAATGGCAAGGTAATGTTATTAACAATAATTTCGGCCTTAATGTTGTTAGCGGAACCTGTTACAGCGAAGACTACCCGCAGCAGCAGTAAATCGAGCGGCAGCAGCCCAAAAAGCCAGACAGTTGCCAAGAGTCCTGCCGCCCCCAAGACCCAGCGGCCCTCGCCCGTTAGCAAAAGTCGTTCTAAGGTCAGCGCCCCCGCGCGTTCGAGTAAGCCTCCAGCCCGGCCGAGCGTTTCAAAACCTTCAGTTCGAAGCAGTCCGAGCAGAACCATTGTTACACCCAGTACTCGTCGGCCCAGCAGGATAACACCCAGCAGTCCACCCAGTAGAACAGCACCCAGCCCCCCTGCTACCCGGCGACCCAGTATCACCTCCAGCGCTCGCAAACCGTCCATTAGCTCTTTCAGCAGCAGCAGGCCAGTGGCTCCAAGTTCCAGCGCGGGGAAACCACCCACTACGAGTACACGTAGTCAAATTAGCCAGAGCAAGACCTCGCGTATCGGCAGTTCCATCAGTGTTAACAAGCCATCCGTGCCAACTGTGGCGAAACCACCTGCGGCAAGTTCGGCCAGCCGTATAAGCTCGAGCACGACCTCGCGTATCGGCAGTTCCATCAGCGTTAAGAAGCCGTCCGTCCCGGCTGCGCCAAAACCATCTACATTAAGTTCGGCCAGCCGTATAAGCTCGAGCAAGACCTCACGTATCGGCAGTTCCGTCAGCGTTAAAAAGCCGTCCGTCTCCACCGCGCCGAAACCATCTACATCAAGTTCGGCCAGCCGTATAAGCTCGAGCAAGACCTCGCGTATCGGCAGTTCCGTCAGCGTTAAAAAGCCGTCCGTTTCCACCGCGCCGAAATCATCTGCATCAAGTTCGGCCAGCCGTATAAGCTCAAGCAAGACTTCGCGTATCGGCAGCTCGATCAGCGTTAAAAGGGCGCCTGTTCGCATTGCGAGAAAACCATCGACTGCTCGTAAGCCAATCACTGAAAATACGACAGTAGGGAGCAGAAGCAGTAAGGACCCTGGACAATCCAGGCAGGTTTCCAGAGAACTTGAAAAGGTGACCGAACCGAGGCAGCAGGCGGCTCTAAGGTCAAGTAGCCGTACAAGCTTACGCAGCCCTTCTTTGTACACGCGTCCGTCAAATGAAAAGAGCGGGCGCATCAGGTCGACGAAAGAAGTGAGCCGGGACGTTGGAAGAGAAAGCAGAAGAGCCTTTACCGGGACCGGGACAACCGGTGTTAGCAGCAGAAGCGCGGTTGCCGGGCTGGACCGCGTGCGCCGCTGGAGGGAAAGCTCTTCTACAGGGACATACCGTGAACGTGCTCATGTAGTAGAGGATGTTCGAAACGACGAGCATGTATATATAGGCCACAATGACCAGATTTGCCGTACTCGAATCCAACCGAGGCATCGTTTTATGATGCATTATAACTGGGGGTCTCACTTTTCGTTTCGGTATTTCTATCCTTACTATCACCGCAGGTACGTCTTTGTCAGCCTGGGCGGGTACTGGCCTTTAAACTACAGATACAGGCGTTATTACTGGTATGGGTACCACCCTTACAGCTGGTACGGCTATAATCCTATCGCTCGAGAGGTCGGAGGTGACACATATAACTACTACACCTACTATTACAACGGTGATACCGTTGCGGCCGACACCAGTCAGACCGTATATCCTGTCGGTCCTGTTGACCATACTACCTTCGAAGACATCCGCGAAAAGCTTGCGCAACAGGCCGAAGAACCTTACGAGGCGACGTTGGCGGACCGCTACTTCGAAGATGCCGTTGGGGCCTTCGAGCTTGATAATTACGACATGGCCGCTGAAAGGTTCGCCCAAGCAATCGAGCTTGCGCCGGATGATATGGTACTTCCCTTTGCGTACAGTCAGGCGCTTTTCGCCGCTGAGAAATACACGGAAGCGGCTGAGGTCCTTCGGGCCACTCTGGCGAAGGTATCACCCGAAGAGGAAGGCATCTTTTATCCTCGCGGTCTTTATTCGAAAGACGATATTCTCTTTAAGCAAATGGACCAACTGGCGAAAAAAGCCGAGCTCTACAGCTTCGATGGGGACCTGCAGCTTCTTCTGGGATATAACCTGCTCGGCATCGGAGAAATCGACGAGGCCGTCGAGCCCCTGCGGCTTGCGACACTCGACTTGAAAAACGCACCCGCGTCAACGGTACTGCTTAACCTTCTGGAAAAAATCAGGAGCAAGGACGCCGAAGAGGCTGAGTAAAGTCAATGTTGGCAGAGAACAAAACAATGAGAAAATGGGATTTGATAACACTGGCAGCCGTCGTATGTTTTACAGTCAGCCAGGGTGCTGTTGTGCAGGCGGCAGATTGGTTTCAATTTCCCCTCCACCCTTCAAAGGACGGCCAGGAGGCACCTGATATTTGCGGAAGCGTTGTTGTCTGGCAGCAATTTGTCGATCCGGACTTTGATATCTACGGCGCCGACATTACCGACCTTTTCAAGCCGTTCGTTTTTATCATCACTGATGATGTCGATGACCAGCTGGCGCCATCTATTTACGAAAGCACAGTCGTTTGGCAGAGTTATGTGGAGACGGACTGGGACATTTGGGCTGCGGATATCAACGTCCAGACCGCCCCGCAATCTTTTGCGGTCTCGGAATACCTCGATGTCAATGAACTGGCCCCCGCAATTCACGGCAATATTGTCGTCTGGCAGTACGATTATTATGGAGACCGGGACATCTGCGGCGCCGACATCACAGACCCGAACAGCCCGGTGGAATTTCCGGTGGCCCTTTACGATTTTGAACAGCAGGCCCCGGCTGTTTATAGAAACACAGTCGTATGGCAGGATGATTATTTTGGCGACTGGGACATTTACGCCGCTGACATCTGGCAAAGGAACAAGCCGGCAGAGTTTTCCGTTTCACTTGTTGAGCAGGACCAGCAACGCCCGGCCATCTGGGGCAACATAGTTGTCTGGCAGGATGACTTCTTCGGCGACTGGGACATTTACGCTGCCGATATCAGCGAGCCGGACACCCCTGTTGAGTTTGCGGTTACGACGGATATTTCCTGGCAGATTAATCCCGATATCGACGCCCATCTAATAGTCTGGCAGGACGACCGAAATGGCAACTGGGACATATTCGGCTACAACCTTACCACGCGACAGGAATTTCAAATAACCGATGACCCTGCCGACCAGACCGAGCCCGCCATAAGCGGCAGCGTGGTAGTGTGGCAGGATGAACGCAATGGAAACCCGGAAATATATGTAGCTGTGCTTGACGGCCCCGAAATTGCACAGTGTGCTTCCCGGATACCCGGTGATATTGACGGGGACTGCAAAGTGAACTTCATCGACTTTTCGCTAATGGCTGGCTACTGGCTCGAATGTGACCTTGAGCCGGAGGAAGCCTGTTGGCAATAGGGTCGGCACGCAATGTTGCTCTGCGTGGCTGAGAGTAAAGTAATAGATAAAATGACAGATTTTCAAACATAATTTTTAGATTTGAAAGGGGTGTAAAAATGGCTAAAAGATTAATGACAATTTGTGTGATAGTTGCAGTAAGTTTGGCCCTAACATTTATTGTCGGTTGTCAGAGCGATGCGCAGGTCGGTACTGCTTTAGGCGCCCTGGCCGGCGCCGGCATCGGTCAATTGGCAGGTGGTGATACGGAAGCTACTCTTATTGGAGCGGCAGTAGGTGGCACCGCCGGCTATATGTTAGGCAACGAAGGCGACAAGAAGAAAGCACAGGCCGAAAGAGACGATTTGCATCAGGAAATGAACACCGTTATGGTCAAAGTTACCAACAGCAACGGCTCTATTGTACAGGTGCCGCTGAGAAAGCAAGGCGTTGGCTATATTGGCACAAGAGGTGAGTATTATGCCACTCTGCCAAGCCAGGACCAACTCCGGCCAGTGTACGGCTTTTAGCAGCCCAGCGACGGTCCGCCTGTGTGGATTATAGGGGATTTGAACGTTTTATTCTCTATACAGCCTTTCACAACCTGGCTATTGAAGAAACGGTGGTTTTGCGGTACAATAGTGGTACAATACTTGTTACGAAGTCTCAGGTTTGTGCCTTTAATATTAGGGCGGAAGCTTCGCAAAGACAACTGTTTCAGTATAACGAGACTGGGATACAGAATGCACGCAAGAGTAAGAGGGCTGCTATGAACAGGCGGCTGCGAAACGCTTTGAAAGGACTCACGGCCCCTGACATCGAACGCCGTCGCCGGGCAATGGAGCCTTTTGTGCGGGCCACATTTGATGTCTTTATCAGGTACCTGTACCGCTACTTAGGTAATGAGGTAGAGTGTGAGGACGTGCTGGAAGATGTTTATGCCGATATTTGGGAAAACGCGGACCGTTTGCGTAATGTTACCACCGAGAAAGAGCTTCTAACGACCGTGTACCTGTACTATATGCGGAAACGGTTGAGGCAGGTTTACAATAGAATGAACCGGAATTTACATTTATCGCAGAGAGACCTGGAGAATATTATTGCCCCTGAGTTAGGTGTCATTGAGACAGCTTCCCAGTCAGAGCTTCAGCAGATAGTTCGCAGGATGCTGAATAGACTCAAGGCGCGGGAGCGAAGGGCCATAGAGCTTTGGATGGAAGGTTTCTCCAACAGGGCAATCGCAAATGAGCTTAAGACAACCGTTGGAGCAGTCAAAATGCTGGAATTTCGAACTATGTTAAAGCTGAAGAAGATGCTGCGAGATTACTGTTACGAAGATTGATTTTATGTTTTCGGGAGCCCGTTTCGCAATAAGCTGCAAAATGGGAACCCTCGAAAGGAGCAAGAACAATGCCTGACACGAACCGAGAAATTCAAGAACTGGTGGCTGACTACGCGGGCGCCTTGCGTGACGGTTGCATACCGGCTTTTCTGAAGTCGCTTACACGCGAGGAAGCTAAGAGGACAGCTTCTTCTCTGCAGTTTCAGGATGCCGCCGAGGTCACGCGACTTCTTAACGGCGTTGGGTTTGCCGACAAGGCCATGATCCCAAATGTGGATTTGTTCATATCCCGCGTCAACGCTGAGATATCGTCACGATTGAAAAAATCAAGGGCGTCGTCACGGAGCAAACGCAAGACCGTCGCAAGACCCGCCACCGGAACGGAAAAAAGAGCTGAGAAATCTGTATGATTCTGGACTGCTATCAATGCTCGTCCTGTTATTTCGAGGACAAGGAGCCGTCCTCACGGATAGACCCTTCGACCATTTCGCAGGAACAACCGAAGAAGGTTTTCAGGAATGTCCTGGTTGTATTTGTCTGCATCGAACTATACGACAGCAGAGATGAGCTTCAAGAAGCTGCTGAGGAATTTGGAGTACTGTCGGAGCTCATAGGCAAAAGACCGATTGTCCTTTGCCCGAATGTTCACCTGTCAATTGACAGAGCGCCGGAGAAACAAGCCGCGTGGTTGGTCGGCGAAATGGAAAAGATGCTGATTGCTGAGGGCTACGAGGTGCACTGCCTGTCTTTCGGCTACCACAAGCAATATGGTATGGACTGTGACGGTAATGTCGGCAGCATTGTCGGCAGGAGGTTCTACGGCTCCGAAGAGAAACAGTTTTTAAGGCTCCTAACCCGCCTTGGTGTTTGTCCCCCGGAAACCCTGCCGAAGGACATGCCCTCCTGGGCGAAAACTCTGACGGAACGGCAACTGAGGGTATTGGGCAGCCGAAGAGATGCCTACAATGTTGCCAGGCGAATGCTCCAGAACCAGCTTGATGCAACAGGCCATGGCGAGCTTTGGACGTGCATGCTGTTTGAAGGGGAAAGGAAACCTATAGACGACTATCTCAGCGCTTTGTATGAGATAATAGAAGATTACCACGATGTCAGAGTGCATCGCGCGATGAATCTCAGTATGCCGGGCTACTCCAACGCTGCGCGTTTCCTTTTTCGTAAGTTTCCGGAGGCAATCGAATCGGGCAGACTCCGGATTTACAACAGCAAAGTTTCTGATTTGGAGTTCCTTTTGACCAGTTCCTCGGTCCTTCTTGCCTTTCCCCATATACCGCGCAAAGCCGGCTCGCACGCAGGAGAAATATCGTTCGGAATTTACTGTAAGGACGAAGATTTTGCGAAGAATTTGATTCAGTGGTACCAAACTTTTCTTGTCGATTCGCGATTTGGATGGATCCGCACCGAGGCCGAATTAAACGCCACGATCAATGAGTTGGAAGAGGAACTGTTCCAAGACAAGCGTGAATAGACCGTGAGAAGTGCTATCCAAACCAGCTTTAGTACAGAGAATACAGAATACCAGACGGGATTGAAATCGTGGATACGGTCTTATCTGTAGGTATTGTTTTATTCTACGTGGGGGTGCTTACATTTGTTGCGGTGCGTGCACGCGCCGCTCGCCGGTTCTCGGATTTTTCATTAGCCGGACGCACACTTCCGTTGGCATTGGTATTCGGCAGCCTTTGTGCCACCTACGTGGGACCAGCTTTTTCGATTACCTTTGTCGGGAAGGGATTCCAGAGCGGCTTTCTTTTTTTGGGCATAGGATTGGCATATGCAGCCCAGAACATTCTGGTTGGACTGCTGGTTGCTCCACGGCTGAGAGGTTTGAAAGACTGCCACACATTGGGTGACGCTATAGGTCAGAAATATGACCGAAAGTGCCAGATTGTTGCGGGTTTTATTTCCGTCGGCTTATGCGCCGGATTTGCTGCGGTCATGGCAAAGGCCGGTGGAGTTGTACTGACTGATATATTTGGACTTCCGAGCTGGTCGTCCGTCATTGTGGTTGTCGGCATCACGGCACTGTACACAACATTCGGAGGATTGCGGGCAAGCGTGATAACCGACGCATTTCAGTTCTCCACGTTCGCCATATTACTGCCTGTCACGCTGATATTGGTCCTGATATTTTACTTCGACGGAGGTGCGTTAACTTTCGCTAAAGAGGCGTCAGCGGCTACCGCAGGGGGACTCGGCTCCACATCGCTTATCGAGATAATCGGCCTGGTGGCGGCCTTCCTGCTTGGCGAAACGCTCATACCGCCTTATGCAAATCGGGCGTTAGCGTCAAGAACGACACGGATATCACGAAATGGTTTTATGTTAGCGGGCGTCTTTAGCGTTGTTTGGTTCATGGTTATGATAGCGATTGGCGTTGCGGCACGAACTATCGTCCCGGAAGGTACGAATGAAGACCACGTTTTGTTAAACCTGGTTAAGTCAACCATGCCTGCGGGTGGTTACGCGTTGTTGTTGGTGGTATTGGTGTCGGTAGTTATGTCCAGTCTTGATTCGCTCCTGAACGCCGGTGCTGTAGCCTTTACCCAGGATATTGTTAAACCGTTTGCAAAACTGCCGGACGAAACTGCGCTGAACGTTGGCCGCTGCGCAACTATCGTTATTGCGGCAATCGCGGCGGCCGGTGCAGTTAAAGTTCCCAGTATCATCAGCGGCCTGCTTATCTGCTATACTATTTGGGCCCCGGCCATTCTCCCTGCTCTCATAATTGGCTTATGGATTAAGCGTCCGCGCCCCCTTGCTGCAATCTTATCAATGGCGGTCGGGACGCTTGTCGCTGTGATACTATGGATAATCCTATGGATAATATTTAAGTTTGTATATCCTGCTGAAATTGAGATAGCTCCCCTTGTTATTATCCCGGCCCTTGCAGCGGCGCTGTTAGCGTATTTACTGGGACATTGGCTTGAAAGAAACAAACACGGAGCGTGAAAGATGGAAATAGTTACTTTTGCTATCGTGATAATTGCAGCTTTATTCGCTATTGGCAGCGGCGTTTGGGTTGCGACCGCGTTGGTAAGTGCTATTACCAGGAATCGAACTGAACAAACTGCGCAGGGCCAGGCAGACGAGAAAAGTAACGACCCGGATATATAAGACCCTGACAGCTAATCCGCATATTTCATATTCGCGGTCAGCTTTTTTAGACATTCCTTAGCGTTCTGGACATATTGAATAAGCTGCTGAGCGTGGCTGCTTGCCCCGTTAGAAATCTTTACTTTTGCAGGTTGTCCCCCGTTTATAGAATTTCTAATGGGGGTGCTTTGGTTTTTCCAGAGCCAATTGATAATCATTTCAATCCTGTCTCTATCTAATTTACGCCAATCGCCAAAACGTAAATTGCCGGGCAGATTATACTCTTTTGCTTTTTGCAGCAGCACCGCGATACCGGCCATTGCTCCAATAGCCATATTTTTCGGCTCGATACCATATTCCAATGCCAGACTCATAGTGCCGAATATCCGCCCGGTTACTGCGAGCTTGCGTACCGCGTCGCGGCCAGCCCGTGCGACCGTATCCGCCAGGTACGGATTGGTCATACGTTCGAGAAGGTCTTCGGCATAATCTTTAACACCTGCTTCAGTAAAAAGTTCGTCTCTTAGGTGAGCGTATTTTTTTACAAGCGCCCTGCCGCACTCATCCAAAAAAGCCAATCGGGCGATTTGCATAACGGCTTGGTCTTTCTTGAGCTCACTCATCGAAGTTGCGCCTCGGGCTTCGCCGATAAAGCCGAGCAGGGTATGTATGGCATTATGGCCGAACAGTTTTGCCTCCTCGAAGGGAAGAAGGTCGTCCTTTTCGATAAAGACTTCGATGCCGGGTGTGAAATCGGAAATCTGCGTTCGGCTTACAAGGATACGATTGAACTCTTCCACAAGAAAAGCACGATTAATACCCGGTGCTATCGTTGCCAGTTTGCTCTTTTCAATTTCGGCTGGGTCGGCGACGACCCTGCTCATTTTGCCGATTACGGTGTTGAGATACTGTACTCGTTTTTGTGAAAGTGTACCTATTTTCTCAATAACGGCTTGCTCAAGTATCTCTGCCGCTTGATTGTTGTTTTCCGCTGTATAAATTATAGTTGCTTCAGCCCTGCTGTTCTTTAAACCACCGGCTATCAATGAGGCAGGACTGCTCTCTATGCCAGCTTCATAAAAATCTACAGAGGGTAGACACGTAGCTATTTCGGTAGATTCAGCCAAGACTTCAAGAAGGATTTCTTTGTCCCCCGCGACGTTAGGGTTGAGCAGCTCAACATTATCGACCTTCAGCGTTTCAATGCCGTCGGCCTTTGCTACGTTGACGTAGTAGCTGCCATTATTAGCTCTGACTGCGTCGACTAATTGAGCGTCAACCTCAGCTACGACTATCCGCGTAAAGTTGCCGCTTTGAAATGCTTCTTTAGCGAACAGACCGCCCTGGATTGGCCCAAATCCAAATCCGACAAATTGATGTTCAGCCATTACTATTGCCCCGCCGCCTTTAGAAAGCGTTTGATTTGCTCTTTTTCGGTCAAAACCGTCATTTCGAGGTCATACGTTCTGCTCTTTCCCGGCGCGATGTGAATCAGCTTTTTCTGTTCTCTGGCTTTGGCCTGGCCGATTGGCGGATTCGTTCCCGGCTCCAGTGCCGTAACATATTCACCAAAACCCCAGTGCTGCCAGTTCGCAAGGCAGGGTAATTGTTTCTTTTTATATCTCATAGCGAGCGCAAAGCCGAGCCGTCGATTGCAAAGACCAACGGTGCAGACGCCTTTTTTGTCGGCCCGGACATCAATAAAGCCGCACGCTTCTCCGCCGCCTCGGTGACTATCGCGTGGCTTCTGGCATTTTCGGAAATTGTGTTTGCTGTTGAATATGGCATTATCTATATCCAGCCCGCGCGAGACGCATTTTCCTTTCCATATAATCTCAGTGCCTTCGTCAACCAGCGGCCAACCGTAGTTACAGTGATACAAAATCATATGCGGCGTCGGGGTATTGCCGACGTTTGTCACAACATCGTGAATCTTGATGGCCGGCTCGCCAATGGTGCTTGATATAGTACGTTTCAGTTCCAGGTTCGGCCCGAATACGCGGGACTCTTTCACCACCGCTGTTATACTCATTTTCGGCTTCGCTGCCGTCAAATCTGGCTGCACTATTGATTCGAGCCTGGCGCAGATATTGCTGACTCGGCCGTGCAAACCGCGCTCTCCATATTTGTCGGTTTCAGGCCCGCCGACGTGAGTCAGCCCGCAGGTTGTCACTAAGCCGCCGCCGAAAGAGTACAGCCACTCCAGGCCCCGATTGGCATCCGGTCGCGGCGCGGTAACACCTGCGTGACTTAGCCAGGCGAGACTGTGTTGGTTATAGAAGGCCTCAGCGATATCCAGACCGCGGTCGATAATCACTTTATACCGAAGTCCGGAGCCGGTGTTGACCCATGCGATTCGGGTCCCTTTGCCGAGGCCGTTATCCAGAACAGAGGTTTCAATACCTCCAATCTGAGAATAGTTAATAACCTTGTTCTGCCAGGTGGATTTGCGATTGGTTGTGGCCATTTATATCTCCTTCTCTTTTCCAGACTGATTAACGCAAAGCGTTTTGCAGCGCGTCAACACTTTCGTATGTTACGTTACTGCGAACTACTTTTAACATCTTGTCATAGGACCTGATTCCGCCATATCTGTCATCAAGCGGCGCTTTTATGAAAAGTGACGCAAACAGATTACCCATCTGTATTGCTTCAGCAAAGTTCATTGGGCCGCTCTTGAACTCATCAAGATGCGAAGCAACGTATGTAAGAAGGCCCGCCCTGAACGAGTCCCCTGCTCCAACCAGGTCAATCACCTCCCCTACCATGAACAGGGATTCGATTTTATTCGGGCCGTCGACAGCGCCATCGGGACAAATATGCTTTTCGTAGGCACCGTTACTGACTGTAACGCCGAATAGCTTTGTTCTGTTGTTCTTTCGCCAGAATCTTTCAGTCAAAAAGTCAAGAAAATGTACGTTGTTTTCATGTTCTTCAAAGTCCTGCCAGGCCCGCCCCGGGGCAAGCGTATTTTCAATCAGCTTGGCTTCGTCGCAGGAAGTAAAGAACAAATCAACTTCAGGCAAAAGCGGCTCTAAGAGCCGGTATCGCTCTATGGACTTGCCCGACTTTATCAGCTCCTGTGGATTAGCCGTCAAAGTATGGCAGTCGACAATCGTAACAGCCCCTTCACCGCGGCACCACTTGACAAATTCGGCCAAATCACACCCCCCGTTGGCGTCGCCTCTGTCGGACAAGCCGGAGTACATATAATAAACTATATTTGGCTTTAATCGCTCAACGGCTCCTTTGAATATTTCAAAATCAAAATCGTCGTTGGCGCTGGGAAAGTAGGCAATCCCGCCTCTGTCCCCTCCCGTTGTACTGTGAATAAAGGTTGTCCCTGTAGGTAAAGTCGGGTGTATATGGGTCTGCGACATATCAATACCGTTCGCGGTCATCAAGTCGTAAAAGAACCTTCCCTGTGCGTCTAAGCCATCGTAGTCACCTTTGCCGAGGTTGACCCCCACGGCCACTTTCAAACCGGTCCTCGCTATCAGAGGGGCCGAGTTGCCGGGCCCACCCGCCGTTGCATAACCCTGCTCAATCCATTCTCTCACCTTTTCCTGAGAGTAGTCAGGAACATCTTCAAATTTGCACTTGGCCAAACCGCCTTTACCTACTAAATCATCAGCAAATTCAAAATCCGGCCTTCGTAAATCTGCAACTCCCGTATTCAAAATCAAAATATCCACAGCCATTTTTTTCCTCACAATTCCTCCCGCTGTTTCACAAAGCTTGGCGCTCTTCGTCGGGTATTGTCAGCTTTGCTTCAATAAAATCTTTGTGTGTCAATTTGAGAGATTTTGAAATCCTGCGAATTTCCTCAGTTTCGTCGTATGAAGTTTTATTCGATGCATTCGCAATTTTGAACAGGCACTTTATAAAGCTTCTTCGCTCATCCAGAGTCGTGCACTCGAAAAATCCTCGCGAAAGACGGAAGTAATCAAGCCCCTGTAAAGTTCTGTCGCAGCTAATTTGTGTTACTATCTCTGCTTGCTGCTCAGATAAGTCCCATTCCTCTGAAAGCACTTGCTTAATGGCCTTTTTTTCGTCGTCTGAGATTTCTGCATCAACCGCTGAAATCCGCGCTAAGAGTCCGGCTGCAAGGCAAATCTTTTTGACTTCTCGCCCCGGCAGCTCAATCTTTATCCCCTTCTTTTCGCTCTCCGACTTGAGCTTGTAATAAATGGTATTCTCAATGTAGTCGTCAACCCGGCTCTCTCTTTGTGCAGCAGATTTGTATGTCTCGCCACGCTCGGTCACAGTTGCTTTTATCATTTTTGAAAGTCTCTCCAGCAAACCGATGTTCACACCTGAGACACCTTCTTTGATTTCCTCAAGAACGGCTTGTTCTTCTTCGGTAACGACCCCATCCGCCTGAAACAATTTCTCCAGGGTTGTTACTACCAGCTCTTTGTCCTCTTCAGATTGAATTTTCTCTAAAACCGTCCAGAGCAGCTCTTCTCTTTCTTCTGAGCTGACCGGCGAGTCCATGTAAATTTCCAGTTGTGACCACTCATCACCGCTGACATCTTCGAGATTAAAGAGCAAATCTTTCAGCGCGTTGATTTCCTCGTTTTGCAATTCGCCATCCGCCCACGCCGCCGCTATCAGCAGCTTCGCAAGGTCCATAATAAACTTCCTGTCAGGCATAATATTCTCCTTCTATGTCCTCCCGTGGTAGTTAACTTTGAACCTCTTTGGTCTGAATGGATTTGAACGATTTCAATATGAATCCGCCCAGCACCACTACCACCGCCCCCATGATTATCCACAGCAAAACCTTGTGCTTTTCTGTCCAGGCAAGAGGTTTATCCTCAGCTTGTCCAAATAGTGGATTGTCGGTAATGACACCGAGCTTAGCTACCTTCGCTTTGACCTGTAACGGCTGATTCAGCCTTTGCTCAAGGTCATACCGCGGTCTGCTCGCTGATTCGGCACCAACGTAAAGTGTAGCTGCGGTATCATCTTGCGCCGCAAACACTATATTGTGCGCTATCATCTTCGCCGATGCCGACTTTACCGTCAGAGGCCTGTCATCGTAATTCCGAATCGCAATCTTCAGATACCTGTAAACGCGCCTGCCAGAAGGAATACGCAAAATTAGTTTTTCACGCTTTTTTCCATCTGCATCGGTATACCTGTAAATTGTGTCACTGATTACCCTTTCCCACATTACTTCGACTTCTTTGAACCGCTGCCTGTTGTCTTCGCTGTCGACCTTGACCTTCCGCGTCGCCGTATCTCTGCCTTCGACCGTAACATATCTGTAAAACGCATCATCACCGAAATCCAGTTCAATTTCACTGACCGGCAAACGACGAAAAGCAAGTTCGTAAACGTAGATACTCGAATTGCTCTTCTCGTCTTCGCTGTGCTCCATTTGCAGCATCTGTACAGGCTGGCGCTGGGCAAATTTCTTTTCGACCTTAAATGCCCTTACTTCGTCTATGACAGGACTTTTCTCTTCCGTCGCCATCGGCTTAACAGTAATCCGCAAATAACGGTAATCATTCACCGGCAAATCAATCTGTTCGAAACTCGTGCGATAATCAATCGCAAAAACATAGGCTTGCCTGACGATTGTAAAGAACTCGACATTATCATTGGAACCTTCGATCTTGACAGCCCGTCTGAAGTTGTTTCCGCCTGATTTTACTTCGATGGAATTCTTGACTACTTTCCTGCCGAATTCCAGCGTAACCATCGCCGCCCCGTCGGAATTTGTTGAGCGGTTTATTATCGCCGGGCCATACTTGAACCTGTCCATAATATCCTTCGGCTTAGCCACGACATACGGAACCTGCTCACCACGAGCGTCCAGAAGTCGAATGTCCGCCAGGTCGAGTCTCGCCGCGTCGTAAATACCAGGGGTAAGTATCATTCTGCCGTACTCGCCGGTACCATCCTCAACGGTTACCTCAGCCTGAAATTTCCACTTAGTTAGGTCAAGCGCAAAAACATTGCTTACTATACCCACCAATAATACAACTATGGCCAAAATTCTTAACTTTGTCATCTTATACCCCGCATTCACTTATCAGAACTCTTCTCCGCCAACATTGCTTCGAAAAAGCCCCTCTTTTTCAAAAATTGATAAAGATAAGACACTCCCACTAATGTAACTCCCGTTGCTAAAAATGCTGCAATTCGATACACGCTCTTAACGGTACTGGTGTCCAGAATGAAGACCTTGGCCAGCAGCAGCACAAACAAGCCCAGAGCAATGTACCGCAGCAGTGGCACTTTTCGCGAGAAGCCAGCCACCATCAAAGCCGCTCCATACACCGCCCACATCACCGAAATATACATATGCGATAAGAACCTCCAGTTGGCGATTCTTTCGGCGAATCGGTTCCGGCAATACCAGTAAAGATAAATCTCCTCCGTCAGCAGCACCCACAGCACGAATATCGCCGCTAATGCAAAGACCATCGGGAATACAACTTTGTATTCTTCCACCGCTGCGCGCTTCAAAAACCACGCCCTAACAAACAGTCCTGCAACAAATATAAGGGTTATTCCAAATTCGGAGTTTGCAAAAATCCTGAAGGCGTCGTTATAAAACTCACTAAAGACTATCATAGTGAATACTGCACCCACGCCCGCCAAAATCATTGACAAGACATTGCACACCAACCCACGTGGACAAATCGGGCGAACAAGAAACAGCAGCATAAAGGCTGTAAATATTATTACCATTCCCTTAAAGAAGTATCTTTCGCCGGCAGCACTTCCCTCGATGTTGTAATCACAATGCCACCACCACTCCATTGCTACTGACGCCATCAACAAAAGCAGCGTAGCGGCATACAGAAACTGTGAAATTTGTCCACGCTCAGCTTTCGCCAAAGCCGAGGTCGTTCTGTATATGATGTGACAGACGAGCAATGCACCTGCAACAAAACACCACGTCCCAAAGGCACGGTTGAATACCAGGTCGAACGCTCCCGTGTGCATCGGCAGCCGGTGTATCAACTGGGCAAAGCTCAACAAAATCGCTACTGCTCCCCCAACCTGTGTCCAGATACTGCGATACCTCAGCCCAATCACTGCAAGTATAACGCCTTCCACCGCCCACGCCATTGCAATCGCATACATCTTCAAATATAGCGGCACAGCAATCGTAAGGAAAAACAGTCCAATCGCCAGTAGCGCAAGTCGCAAATCCAGGTCGTCTATGCATCGCTTTGCTACTGCACTCATCATAGCCAAATGCGCAGCGCACATCCCGAGTGCACAAAAAGCAAGACCTTCCCTGTATTCTGCAAATAGAATAGTCCACAGGTAATAAAAGACCACCGCCGCGTTGGCCAGTACAAGTATTACGTCTTCCTTCTTAGCTTTGACCTTCTTTACCAGTTCGTAAAGCAGAGGCAGCACAAGGTAAACGCCGAGAAACACTCCCAGCCAAACCAGCGCAATTGCGATTTGTTCCGGTGCACCCTCAGCCGTTTTCATCGCTGGTCTGTAAAATTTCTCAAACCATCCGGTATACAGCACAAATGTACCAACAAAGGCAAGTACATTGATAGCTCGCCATTTCCGGTAAAATGCACAGAGCATTGCGCCAACACCCAGGATGAGAGTGTAAGTGAATAATGCTATCGGTCGATTCTCCCCCGTAGAAACCAACACTGGAGTCAAGAAACCGCCAAGCAATGATAAGAAGGCAACAACAATCTCATTGAGGCTAACTGCGTAAAGCATTGCGGCCGCCGTCACAAGTATTGCAAGAGCAAAAGCCGGTGTCGTATCAATCAACTCGTAATAGGCCCGAGCTGAAAACACCGCCGCATACAAAATAGCAAAACCCAACGCCGTCACGCCCTTAGCCACAATCCCATAACCGCGCCGCCGCGTCACCTCGCCGACCGCGAGCGCAACAAGCCCCCCAATTGCAGCTATAACCACTCTGCCCAACGGGCCTATCCACTCATTGTCGTAAGCATACTTAAGGAAAAAACCGACTGCAAATATCACCGCAATAACACCTGCTATAAGCACCCACCGCGTACCTATCCGCTGCTCAAGCGTACCGACCTTCTTAACCGCCTCCGGCTTCTTGACCTCTCCAACCACTGTTGGTGCGACTTTCGCAGCTTCAGGCACCTCTGCCGGCCGCTCCTTTTCTTTTACTTCAACCCGCTTCTCAGGTACCTCCGCTGGCTTTGCAATCTCTTCCTTTTTAATTGCTCTCTCCGGCCCACGATAAATCGCCTTCGCTCTATTCAACGCAATAATGCTGATGACCAATGCAGCCGGACCACACAAAAGGAAGCCAATAACCAGCAGGCTTAGAAGAATGATAAAACCTTCCATTTACTCCACTCCTTAAAATACGCCTTGAAACGTTCTTGTTTCTACCAAACCCGCCTCGAGAACATACAATAAAATACTCCAACCATCCTGCCTTATCAACTCTTTCTTTCTACTTGCCGATTACATGGTTTTCAATTATCAGCGCAGGTACTTACAAGAATTAGCACATTTGTGTGAAAAAAGGAAAGATTCCCCCTAAGATTTTTGCCGTTCTTCTTTTGGCCGATGTTTCCATCTGCGGTGCAGCCACCAGTATTGGCTCGGGTCTTCCCGCACGAATTTCTCGATTGCCTTCGTGTATTCTGCCGTGACCCACTCCAATGGGTTGTCCTTGTCGGCCCATTCTTCAGGCATAATAACCCGATTAACTCCAATCTCGAAGTAAAAACGATTATCGACCCTCCTGCTGTAACCCACCCCTATTGGTATATTACCGGTGATAGCAAGCAGGCCGATGCTCTTGTAGGTACTGGCCTTACGGCCGAAGAAATCGACGAATATCCCTTTTCTGCCGGCATCCTGGTCGACGATAAAGCAAAGCGTCGCACCGCTCGAAGTTAGCTCTCCCATCAGTTCCGCGGCGCCTTTCTTATCGATTATTTTCTGGCCGGCTCGAAGCCGGACATCGTATAGGTACCTGTTAATATACTTATTATCCAGTGGCCGGGCAATACTGTAAACATTGAAACCAAACAGCCCTAACATATAGCCCATTATTTCAAAGTTGCTGTAATGGCCCGCAACCATAATCATGCCCCTGCCTTCCTGCATCAGCCATTTGGCCCTTTCAGCGGTTTTGAACCGTGAGTAATCCCGCCAGTTGTTCTTTTTCACCAATCGCGGGGTAAATAGTATATCAATCGCTAACATTGCAATATGTTCGAAGCTTCGCCGCCCTGTCACCCGGAGCCATTCTTCACTTTTTTCAGGGAAGCTTGCACGAAGATTATCCAGGGCCCGCTTTCGGCCGCGATGATAATGTCCCCACAGTAATCGGCCGAGCAAACAGGCGGTCTTGAGATTAGTCTCGACCTCGAACAGGTAAAGAAAAACCACGAGAATCCGCAGCGCAACGTAAGCCAGCCAATCCATAAAGGGATTATGTTTTTTCTTTTTCTTCTTTTGTGGGGCCGAATCTGCCATACACCGTGATTTTAGACTCAAAACAGCCTCTGTCAAGTTTTAGCAAGTCATATTATGCGGCGGCGGGCAAATATCGAACATCTGGGCTTGGCCATCCCACTTGGGAGAACACGGAGTTTCGCATCCCATATTTTTC
>DATLBB010000048.1:0-4410 GCA_035527155.1 Sedimentisphaerales bacterium | reverse complement strand
CTGTTTGATGTGAGCTCATCCATCGGTACGCGGGATAAGGCCCAATTATTGTCGGTCTCATTTGGCTGGGTTGGATGTTGTTTCTTATATTTTAGTTGGAACTTTATCGTATTGCGTATATCGGATTTGGTGTTACGCATGATACATCAAACACCAGGGAGGATGAATTTATGCTGCGTTTTCTGAAAAACCGCACATATTCTGCGGTCCCCATTTTACGGGGTATTGCGGGATGTAGCCCGATCGGCGTGGATATGGGTGATGATACCCTGACGATGGCACAGCTTGCCAATAACGGTAAGGGTATAAGTTTGATTGCCGGCGCCTGCAAAAATCGGCCGAGCAACATAAAACCGGGCAGTGCCGCCTGGCAAAGATGGGCCATCGAAACTATACGGCAGCTGACAACAAACGGCCAATTCCGCAGCAAAGAAGTGATAGCCGCAATACCACCGGCGGAGTTGTATATCGACCATATGAAAATGCCGAAGAGTGAAGCAAAAAGTGAGACAAAAGAAGCGAAAGACATTGTTGACGATGCTGTTATCTCGAAAATAAAACAAAAACTGCCGTTTGAATCTGATAATGCACTGATAAAGTACATCCCGACGCAGGAGGATACCGTTCTGGTGATAGCGGCAGAACGCAAAATTATCGACAGACATTTGGCGATATACGAAAAGGCCGGCCTGGCGATTCACTCTATGGGCATTTGGCCGGCAGCGATGACAAACAGCTATACAAGGTTTTTTGGCAGGCGTAAAGCCGATATTGAAGCATTTGTCTACCTGCTTGATATACAGCCGAACTGTACAAACGTTGTAATTTGTCGCCATGAGAATCTACTTCTTGCCCACTCGATACCTATGGGAACAAACCAGCTTGACGGCGATGAAATGGTTGCGAGATTGGTATTGGAATTGACTGCCTGCAGACGCCACTTTGCCTCGATGTACAAAAAGGCTCAAATAGAGCGATTGGTTTTCCTTTCGGGCGAAGCTGTAGACAAAGAAATATGCGTAACAATAGCAAAGCAGTTGGAAATGCCCGCTCAGATGGGAGATTGTTTGGCAGCCGTGAAAGTACCTGAACCCTCTCGGTCGGGCGTAGATAGAAGGAATTGCCGGGTTAATTGGGCTATTGCCTTCGGGCTTAGCTTGTCATAAGAAAGCTGAAAGCTAAAAACTGTCGAGTTTAAACTTTGGCAGCTTCACGTTTTACGCCTATTCGGCAGGAGGACTTAAAAAATGCTTAATATAAACTTTGTGCCTGATGATTATGTGCAGAGCAGCGAGTCGCGCAGAACAAACTTGATGTATCTTGTCCTGTTTGCGGTGGTGATGGCGGGTTTGGGTGGTTCGTTTATGATTATCAAGATACGACAGAGGGCCGTTAGTACAAGGGAAAAAGTTATAAGTACAAAAACGGCCGAGGCACAGAAGGCTATAATACAATTTGAAACGCTTCAGACAAAACGCAAGGAAATGTTAAAAACCGCTCTTACTACGGCAGAGCTGCTTGAGCCCGTGCCCAGAAGCTTTTTGCTGGCGTCGTTGACAAATAATCTGCCGGCAGGCGTGTCGCTTTTGCAACTAAACGTCGTTCAGAAAGAGCCGGCGAAAACAGAACGCCTTGCGCCGACAAGTAAGTACAGAAAGACACAAGCTGAAAAGTCGGCGGCAGGTCAACCGAAAGTGTCACAAGAGAAATTATTAGAGACGTATATGGACATCGAAGGCATTGCACCCAGTGACATTCAGGTCGCAGCCTATATTGAGCGGCTGAGTAGTTCAAGTCTGCTCGACAATGTAGCGCTGGTCGAATCCAAAGAGCACAAAATCGAAGATACAACATTCAGGCAATTTAAGCTGACGGCAATGCTTAGAAAAAACGTTCATCTTGGCAATAAAGACATTGAGGGAATTAGGGCCGGAGGCAAGACTGCGGCCTGGAGTTTCTAATGAGCAATAAGAAGTGTCAAGTGTGATAAGAGATGCGAAATGTCAAATGCGAGGTGAGATTATGACAGGCGCTTTTAGAAAAGCTGTGTTTTTCGTTTTGCTGTTAGGCTTGGTTTGCGTTGGTTACCAGCGTATGATTAAGAAAGCCAATAGTGAGTTGGCCGAGGCAAAAGTGCGGCTTCAGGACAAATTGGGCAAATTGGCCGAATTTGAGCATGCCTCTGCCGCCGCAGAGGGGCTTACAAAACAGCTTGAGCAATTACAGGAGGCCATCACATTTTTCGAAAGCAAGCTGCCGCCAACAAGTGAAATCGACAAGGTCCTTCGCGACGTAACTGTAATTGTGCAAAAACAGGGACTAAGGTCAAAAAGAGTTTTGAGGCTGGAGAAAAAGGATAACAGCGGCTATGTAGAACAACCCTTAAAAATGGAATTAGAGGGAAACTTTAATTCGTTTTATTCGTTCCTCCTGGAGCTTGAGAAGCTACCGAGAATAATGAAAATCCGCGAGCTTAAGTTGGCTAAGCAAACAAAGGACGAGGGCAAAATAAAAGCTGATTTTATAGTGAGTATATTTTTCCAGAACAAAACCGGATAAAGCGTCAAATGATTAAATGGTAAATCGTTAAATGGTTAATTGGTTGGTCGGTTAAAATCGTAAGCAATTACCAATTACCAGTTACCAGTTACCAATTACTATTTTTAGTGGAGCCTAACTATGTTGTCTTTTATGCGCGAACAAGGATATGAAGATTCGTTGGTACAGGAACCTCCGAAATCGTCAAACGGCGAGCCAAAGCAAAGTCGAGTTCCCAGGCCACCCACACAACCAGCCGAAAAAACACAAGAGCAGCAATATCTTAGTGTAGCGGCTCAAGGCAAAAATGTTCGTAAGACCACGATGCTGCTTGCTGTTTTGTTTGTTATAGGTCTATTGTGTCTTTGGTTTATGATAAAGAAGAGCTCGCCCTCAACGGCGACAGCGGCCTCAGTCGGCGCCGAAAAAACGCAGATTGAGATGGCCATCGCTCGCCTTACCGGCGCCGGGTCTGAAATGTTTGGCCGAATGGACCAGATAGTCAAGAAATTTTATGAGTTCTCGGACGTACAGCAGGTGAGAGTCTACGAACTTGCGAAAAATCCATTTGAACACCAAATATTTTTGGCCAACGTAGACGAAAGTTCCGATACAAAAGAAGTCGATATTGACACCGAATCGATGCTAAGACAACAGACAAGGAATATGCAGCTTTGGACCATTGGTCAGACGGACCACGGCAATTGCTGCATGATAGACGACGATATCCTCTATGAGGGGGATACTATAAGAGGCTTTAAAGTTTGCCGAATTACTGATACTTTCGTTAGGCTTGAATCAGAAGGTGTCGAAATAGTATTGAAGTTATCACAATGATGGTATCAAGCGTGAAGAAAGATGCCCGATACGAACTAAGAGACACTGATATCAGTGGGCTCAGCGACCTTTATTTTCCACAGGAGGATAAGGACTCGCATGTCCGTGATGTCGCTGATGTTCTGCTGGAGATGGACAAGATTACGCCTGAAACATACGAGCGTGTCCGGCAGCAGTCGTCCGCCAACACGGTAGAAACAGCTTCTGATACCGAAACCTTGCTGCTGGAAACAGGGTTGTGCAGCAAAGATGATATCCTGATGGCTAAGGCCGGACTCTGTGGTCTGGAGTTTCGACATATAAAGCCGGAGAACGTACAAAAAGAGGCCTTTGAGAAACTCGACATTGATTTTATAAAGGATAGTTCCGTCTGCCCCGTGAAAGTAGATGGAGAAACTCTCGTTCTTGCAACAAGTGAGCCTGAAAATGTCTTTGCGATTGAGGATGTGAAAAGACAGACTAAGATGAAGCCCAGGGTCATTGTGTGCAGTCAGAAAGACATCGAGGCAGTCTGTGATGCGCTCACGGATGAAAAGTTTGTTCACGGTCTTGACGATATCATCAGTGATATGGCGGACGTGGAGGTCGTTCAGGAACAGGAGGATGACCTTGAAGACCTCGAAAAAATGGCAGGACAATCGCCTGTTATTAAATTCGTTAATTATCTCATCAGCAATGCAATACGAGAAGGGGCCAGTGACATCCATATTGAGCCGAAAGATAAGTTTACGAGAATAAGGTGCCGAATAGATGGCGTCCTTTTTGAAACAACACAGTCGTCCTTAAAGATGCACCCTGCGATTGTTTCACGCATTAAGATTATGGCCAACCTCGATATAGCAGAGAGACGGCTGCCACAGGACGGCAAAGTAAAGGTTACCGTCGGCGGCAGAAGAGTTGACCTGCGGGTCTCGATACTGCCGACAAATCACGGGGAAAAAGTGGTCATCCGCGTCCTCGACAGTAAATCGATTATGCGGGACCTTGAGCAGTTGGGTATGGAGAAACAGGTCTGCGAGACTTTTCGGCAGCAAA
>DATLBB010000047.1:0-11526 GCA_035527155.1 Sedimentisphaerales bacterium | reverse complement strand
GGGTGCAGGTGAAATACTCTTGACAAGTATGGACACCGACGGAACTAAGGCTGGTTACGATATCGAGCTTACCAAGGCCGTATCTGATGCGGTCAATATCCCCGTAATCGCATCCGGCGGAGCAGGAAAACTCGAACACCTCTACGATGCTATTGTGGCAGGCGGCGCAGACGCAGTGCTTATGGCCTCAATCACGCACTTCGAAAATTACACCATCAAACAAATGAAAGAATACCTCACCGGCCGCGGCATCCCCGTAAATCTGTAGCTCAAAAGCCTCAGCACCGCTTTTTTTCAAGTAGCACATTCCGGAAAAATGAACAAAACGATTCACAAAATATCCACCACACACATATTCGCTTAGCGTTCATGAAGTTCAAACCGCTCGAACAGCCCATAGCCGACAGTACGGTACTGGCCACCTGCAGGCGGCCCGGTTTCCGGGGCCCGATGGAACATCCCCGGCCACGCAGAACCCAAAGGCGGGTTGCCGTGGTGCGGACCCAGCGTATTTTCCAAAGTACCGATTACTACAACCGTAATAGTATTAGTGCCAGCTTTGACCAGTTGGGTCACGTCACACTCCCACGGCCGATGATAGATATATCCGGCGGTCTTGTCATTGACGAAGACCTTAGAGACACTTCCGTACCAGCCGTTCAGCGAAACGATGTATCGGCCCTTCAGCTTCGGAATTTTGAAATTCTGCTCATATGAGAGGCCTGCTGCGTAAAACGGATGACCCTGCTCATTCCATGGCCCCAACTCAAGTGGAACCTCCGGCACAATCACAAAGCCCGAATCCGCCGGTTTTAGTGCAAAGTCACCCAGAACGTAGGCCGGTTCAAGTTCATGGTAGATAGTCATTGGCGAGGCCTTGATTGTAACCGTGTTCTCACCCACCTTGGCAATAGCTGCAATGTCTATTTTGCCAAATGCCTTATCGAGCCACCATGAATCCTTCACTGCAGAAACGGCCTTGCCATTGCACGTAATCGAGTATAGGTCAGGCCTCTCAATGACAATAAAGAGCTTAGAAGGCACAATGTCTGTAATGGAAAACCGGTAGGTTGCCTCGAAACCGCTGTCTGCTGCAAATTCTTTCGTAATCAACTCATCACGAAACTGCACGGCACTATCCCAAGGATTGCGTCCCATCCCATTTTTCTGAAAGGCGAATTGCGATGCCTGGTAGAAGTAGATGTTATCTTTCGTTTCTCCACCAGCCGAAATATCGACATAGTCGAGAGTCAGAACGTTCCAGTCAATGTGCTTAATATTCAGTTGTCCTGTGGGCTTGACTTTCGAGGTTTCTGACAAATCCGGCGGTGCCGGCCGACTGCGCTCGTTGGATAGAAACAGCAGCAGACTCCCACAAGGAGCAAGTTTGAACGGGATCCTGATGCCGCGCGGAGCGCTGACGAACGAGTAGGATGCGATAGTCCCGGTTTCAAGATTCCATTGTTCAGCCCCTCTCATTGGCGACTCTATCGAGCCGGAACTGGGAGAATCAATACTGGTGTTGACCAAAAAGAGAATCTCGCCGTCCTCCAGCCGGCGGCGGTGGTGAAATAAAATTCCATTGTTATCGTTACTGTGGTTTATAGTAAAGCCATCCTTTGGCTTGCTTGTCAGCATTGCGATCACAGCGGCCGGCTCAATTTGCTTCCAGGAGGAATTCTGTGACGCCACCTTGGCTCGTTCCGACGGCCGGCCATCTACAAGGCTTGGCGGCGAGCCGCAGCAAAGCACCGTGCCGCCATTTTTGAGATAGGCTTCGAGCAGATTCATTGTCTTTGTGTTGAGGTTTTCTGTTAACGGTGGTATGACAACGGTTTCGTATTGGCGTTGACCAATTGTGAACAGCGCCCCTTCGACCAAGCCGTGCCGGGCAATAATGTCTTCGCAGCCAATATCATACTCAACCTGGGCCTTGGACATTGCCACGACCATTTCTTGGAATTCGTTTCCGATTTTGCCGAGATGGTCGCGATGGCTCGAGTCTGGCTGATACATCCAGGCCGTAGTTGTCGGTTCGATGAGCAGGACAGTATTGATCTGTTGGCCTTGCGAGAGTACCGCGGACAACCGCGTAAAGTACGATGCCATGACGTGGTAGGCTTGCCACCAGGGCTCATGGTAAGAGAAGGATTGGGGGTGGTCGCGTTTCCGGGCCCCACGAATTGTGATATAGGAGAGGTGCTCATCGAGGGTATTGACGCCAAGAACGTATAGCCAGTCACCAATTCGCTTCATGTCCTCGAAACGGAGGTCCCAGCCACCCGCTCCATATGCTTCGCACAGAGTTCGACTGCGCCCGAGCTGATTGGCGACACTGGACAGTTCCTTGACCGCGCGGACGTTGCCGAACTGGGCGTGTGTGTCCTCGCGATACTGGTTCATAAGCGTGTCGATTGCCGGCCGGTGATGCCAGGCGTACATTGCCATGTTGTCGCCTCCATGGCCTGCGCCCGGCCAACCGTGCTCCCAGTAGTGGCCGGTGAATTCGAGATTGTGTTTGTCGCAATACTCGTAACATGGCTTGGCCCAGCGTTCTATGAAAAGCTCGAGTAGAAGCTGGAAGAAGTTGTGGCGGACTTTCTTGTAGTCGCCGAGCGGGCGGACGAGGCTGGGCAGGTGGTCCATCAGGTCGTATCCCCAGCGTTCTTTGAAGTCGTTCGGCAGGCGCTGCGACCAATGGATTCCGCCGGCTGGGGTCAAGTGCGGCTCGTCGGTGAAGACGCCGGGGAGGCGCTTGCCGAAATGTTCGCCCAGCTCTCTGCGATATGCATCCAGGGTGATTTCGATGAATTTCTCGGTTACGCCTGGAGCGAGGAGATCGACGTAATACTTGCCGCCAAACCACCCACCGGAGGGCGCCAGGCGGATCGAGGCGACGAGGTATCTCCCCTCGGGCAGAGGTTGGGCCGCCTTGGCCTTTTCGGTAACATTCTTGAAGCCGTCGTCGGTCAAACGATAGACGGCCAGGGTGTTCTGGCCCGGCTTTGGGGGACGCTCGGCCTCTGTAAAGTGGAGTCCCTGGCCCCGTGACTCGGGCATGGCTTCGGGCACGAGTCCCCCGGCGAAGCCCGATGGGTAGGAGTTCTCGTCGTAGATCCATACGTTCATATCAAGCTTTTCGGCCTGGCGCATGGCGACTTTCCAGAGTCTAAACCAGTCATCCGAGAGGTATGGCGTCATCAGGCCAGGTCGAGGATGTACGAAGACCTGCTTCACCTTCTGGCCAGCCAGGTCACGCATGGTGGAAATGATCTGCTCTTCGGTCAGCATGTCGTTCCAAACCCACAGCGGAGACGAACTGTACTGACGAGGCGGGTCCTTAAAAAGAGACTTAACTTTGGCTGAATTAACCTTTTCCATTTGTCCGGTCCCATCCTGCCGTATTGCCTCCTGCCAACCTTCACAAGAGGTCAAGAACAGTACCATCGACGCTAACAATACTACTTTTGCTTGATTCATTCGCATTTTAATCTGTCCTTACCTTTGAAAAAAACCAGTAAAAGAAAATCAAAAAATGTCTAAATACTTATCGATTACTCACCCTCTAATCTGCCTTTTGAACTCATCCTATTCTTTATCTTTACTTCGATATATCTTTCAGGCAAATCCTCTCCAAGAACACCTGGTAACAGTAACCGGTTTACTTCAGCCATTCGTATAGCTCGTAATGATCCCTTCTCATGCCCAGTTTTTCATATATTTTCTGAGCCGACTTGTTTTGCTTGTCCACGTACAAGCGCAGGCCAACCAACTCCGGCGACTCCATTACCTGCTTGGTCAAATTCAAATACAGCTTTTTAAACACTCCTCGTCCTCGCGCCTCAGGCACGACGTAAAGCGAGTGTATCCACAGCACCGTTCCGTTGCGCCAGTCGCTCCATTCCGGTATCGCCAGAAGCGCTCCCAGAATCTTGCCCTGTTCCTCCGCTACCCAATAGGTCCCCCGTGCCGGCTGCTGAAAAACACCACGCACTCCTTTACTTACCACATTTTTGTTTAGCTTAAGTCCCTCCGTCTCCCGCGCCATCTTCAGTTGCAGCTCAACGATACGTTCGGAGTCGCCTGACTTTGCCTTGCGAATCTTAATCATGCTGCCGAGTCCGTCACCGGCCAATGATTGTCCACCTGCCTTGTAGCTCTGACCGAAAGATTTAGAAAGTGTCTAAATACGTGTCGATTTCCCACGTGGTAACCTGCTTCTTGAACTCGTCCCACTCTTTTGCCTTTACATCAATGTATCTTTCAAACAGGTGCTCGCCAAGAACATCCTTCATGAGCTTGTCTTTTTTCAATGCATCGAGGGCTTCCCATAATGATGTTGGCAAAACACCTATATTTTTCTTGACCAGGCTTTCATCATTGAGGGTGTATATATTTTCCTCGACCGGCTCAGGCGGCTGTAAATTATTTTTAATGCCGTCCAGGCCGGCTTTCAACATAACTGCAAATGCCAGGTATGGATTGCAGGCAGGGTCCGGACAGCGCAGCTCAATTCTCGCAGCCTCGCTTTTGGCCCTGAACCATTTGGGTATCCTCAAAAGAGCCGAGCGGTTCATAGCAGCCCAGGTGATATATACGGGGGCCTCGTAGCCGGAAACTAATCTTTTGTATGAATTGACCGTGGGACAGAGAATAGCACACATTGAATTGATATGTTTTATCTGCCCGGCAATGAAATTATAGGCGACTTTTGACAGATTGTATTTGCCACCTTCTTCATAAAAGGCATTTGCTTTTGTTTTTGTGTCAAACAGACTCTGGTGAGTGTGCATTCCGGAGCCGGCGGCATCCATTATCGGTTTGGGCATAAAGGTGGCGTGCAAATTGTGCATTTGAGCAATCTTCTTGGCGGTATATTTTAATGTAACCACCTTGTCGGCTATATCCAGACAGGGCCCGTAATGAAAATCTATTTCATATTGACCTAAGCCGACCTCATGGTGAGACGTTTCAACCTTAATTCCGAAATTCTCAAGGGCCGCTATTATGTTCTTTATGACCTTATATCCTTCGTGTGATGAAAGGTCGAAATAGCTGCCATAATCTATGGGCGAGGTCCTGTTTTCGTCATCGGCTCTAAAAAGATAGAATTCCGGCTCCGGCCCGACGTTATATTCAAAGCCCTCTTTTTCTGCCTCAGCGACTGCTTGTTTGAGAATAAATCTTGGGTCTCCTTGAAAAGGCTTGCCGTCCGAGCGATGGATATCGCATATCAACCTTGCTGTTTTGCCGTTTTCGGTCAGCCAGGGCACAACGGCGTAGGTTGCCATATCCGGCTTCAAAAACAGGTCACTCTCCTGTATTCGGGCAAAGCCTTCGACTGAAGAGCCGTCGAACCACACCCCGTTACGTGATGCGTCCTCGAGCTGCTCAACGGGTATGATGAGCTCCTTTATGACGCCGAGTAAATCTGTAAACTGCAGGGTAATAAATTTGATATTGTCTTTTTTAACCTGCTCTAAAACCTTTTTAACTTCCATTTAGATTCCCTTCTTTCAATTGACAACTTTTTAGCCTTGTTCGAGCGTCTCTTTTGTCATCCTGAGCGTCTCTTTTGTCATCCTGAGCGTTAGCGAAGGATCTGGCCATAGAATAATTGAGATTCTTCGCCCGCCTTCCGCGGGCTCAGAATGACATTACTACGATGCCGCTTATTCTGGCCTTCGCAGAGAAAAGTGCAAGATAAATTTCAAAAATTAGGATTTAAGCCCCGTTTGCTATCGCTGAACTATGAAAGTAACATCTTCCGGAGCGGGGGGGCGGGCTTTTTTTCGCGGTTTTTCTTTGCCGCCGTCGTCGCTGCCATCTTCGCCTATGCTGTAGACTACGAAGCCAACGTCAAGTTTTTTGTATCGCAGGTCTTTGCCGTCGAACGGGTCTTTTGGGACTGCGTCCAGATAGGTCGGTGAAAGTTCTGCGAGGGTATCGGGAAGCTTGTCAGTGGCGAGACGATAACGTTCTATCGCAAGGCCAGCCTGGGCGGTGCGGAGTTGTGCGATGCTTCTTATATCTATCGTGGTGACCCGGGAAAATGCAGGCATGATTAGCCGCAGGAAGATATGGATTTTGGATATTTTGTCAAATTTGTCCTTGATGGTGCCAACAGCGTCCTGACGTTGGTATGGTGGAAGCTGCATGGCTTTTATGTAATCATTCATAAGGTCGAGGTAAGCCGCAGCATCCATATCAGCCAGGCCTACAAACCTGTAGAGGGAAATCGCGATTACGCCGAGTAGATGCGGACGGTCACTTGCCATATCAAGCACACGGGGTATTTGGGCGGCCGGCATTTTGAAGATGCTGAATCCGGCACACTGCTCACCCGCAAACGCGCGGACCATCGCCGAAGGGTCCTCGGCTTCTGCCAAAGCCCCGATAAGCTTGACCAATTGCTCATCCGTAAATTCAGTGCTGTTGATAGCGTGTTCGAGCGTCGATACAGCAAGCGCCCTGCACGCAATGCGAACAAGTTGCGAGACGAGTACAGGCTCCTTCGACAGCGAACGCGCCAGACCCAACATGGACTTTATTGAGTTATTAGCCATCTGCGGTTTGTCATTCTCAGCGTGTACCACCGCTTCGAGCTTGAGCAGCCTGGCACCCGTACGGATGTCGCTGAGATAAGGCATAAGGGCTTCAAAACCTTTGCTAAGGTCGATAGGATATCGGCTGTGCTCTATCGCCGCCCCTTTACGAAGCAGCTCAAGGGCCTGCTCGTTATCTGCAAGGTACTGAGTGATAAGGGCTTTGGTCTCTTCAGCCAAGGTTTCTGTCCGCCCGGGCAGCTCTGCATGGCCTACTACCGGCATAAGCTCGGATTCTTCCGGCTCCTCCAGCTTATGATAGTGCGAGAAGGCCTCTGTCATATAGTCGGCTGCGTTTTCGACTGATTCCGGTATCGCGTACCAATTGTCTAATTCGGCACAGGTGACAGGGTAGCCGGCGGCAGCGATGGTGTCCAGCCTTGTGTTGAGTCTTGCTCTTAAGGCGCTTCTGTAAGCCCAAAAGGCGGCGATAATAATAACCAGCACTATTAACAGTGTTCGCAAAACTTTCCGTTTTTGACGCGGTTTTTCGATACTTTCCTGCTCGACCATTCTATAATCTCCTTTTGAGCGTTCAGTTCATAGAGATTGATGATATGATATACATTATTCTCACCTTTACGCATAAAACTGCAAGATAATTTTCAAGGATTCAGTTTCCTCCGCCGACTGGATTAATCTGCGAGGCGGACATACCCGGCGTGACTAATTTGCCATCTTCGGTCAAGACTAAGTCATTGCCTTTCTGGTCGTCAATGCGGAGATACAGACCCCAGCCTCCGGCTCCCTGCGAGACTTCCACGATGAGCGTGTTTTCTCCGGCGAGTATTTTAGCGCTGTTAGATTCCGAGTCCATCCTGGCTGCGCGAATTGCCAGGGCTTCTGTAACCTGCTTGCCGTTCAACCATACTCGCAGCGCATCGTCGCTGCCGGTGAAAATGCGGACATCACGGGCCTTATCGCTGGTAAAGGTTCGAACTGCATAGGCAACGATATTATCTTGTTTTCCGACAGTGAAATGGTCGAGAAAATCTACATAAGCAGTCTCGGATTTTGAAAGTTTTGCCGATGCCGCTGAAGCTGCAATGACCTGTAGACGTTTACTGTCGACCGGTACGAAGGATTTTGGGTCCTCCCATGGCACGGTGATAGAGGCAAACCGCCAGGACTGAATGAATGACCAGGGCATAAGCTCTCTGAGCGTCACAACCATGGAAAGCCCCTGCGTATCAATGATACGAATAGCCGGACGTTCACCAGCCGGATGCCCGCCGAACTTAGCCGGCGGAACATCGACTCTTTGGGGAGCCGGCTGATTGTAGTCGATGGCGAAATGGGCATAGGTATTTTCCTTGTCGGCAAGGACAATCCCGCCGATACCGTGGGCGGATTTGACCAGGATATTGCCGGAGTCCCTTTCCATCGTGATAGCGGTCTTGTTTTGTTCACTAAAGTCTTTTTCATCGAGGGCAAACCATCGGTTAAACTTCAACCAGGCGGCACTGGGGCCGGCCCAAAAGGCAATTTCACTTTCCTTGAATTCATAACTTTCTTTACGGCGTGCGTGGGGCGGTTCTATCAACGTAAATACACGATTGAACCTGTCAAATCCACGCGTCATTATGTCATGATTATGCCGACTATGGGGCAGACCAAAAGTATGTCCCAACTCGTGCAATGCCGCCCCTATTGTTGTTGAGGCCGTCGCCCAAAATGTGTGCCTTCCGACAGAATCGCTGAAAAAATTCTTTGTATCAATAGTGCGTACATCCATAAAGCCCTTTTGAGCATCGGCAAGGCTGCTCGGCCAGGTGAACAGGTCGCCGCCGCCGAACAGAGCCAGCGATCCACCACCTAAGGCTGTGTGGGCGTATGTCCTGCCGGTGTTGGGATCAAAACGCGTAAAAGCCGGAATCACGAGGTTTTTCGCCTTAGGATGCGGCAGCCTGCGGGAGATTAAACGACCCGAATAAGACCAGAGCTTCAAACCGTCCATTCTATGGTAATGTTCGGCCTTATCTTCGGCACGCAGCTTGTGGACTTTAACTCTACCTTCGGCATCGAATTCGAGATTGAACGTCACCCGGCCGAAACCAAAGTCGCTCATCCGCTCAGCGTTAAACGTTTGCATCAGTTTCATTGCCGTGTCGAGCTTTCCGCGATAGTCCTGAAGGTCGTTTTCAATGGGAGTTTGATATTCCGTATTTCCCGTCTTATCGGTCAAATAGAAGACCCGCACAATGTACGGATTGGTTTGCGGCTTATAATTCAACGTTAGGGCAAGTTCGCCCCTGCCTGCGCGGATAATCAGCTTGTTGCTGCCGGGGACAAGCTCGGTCAGGACTTTGAAATTCCCTTCGTAAGCAAGACCATTTATTTGACGGGTGTTGCGGTTCGATGAGGTGTTTATTACCTTGACCGATGTTGCGTTGGCATCAGCCAATGTTCCCCGGATTAAAGGTACGGGATAACGGATGGTCGTACCATTCATGTAGTTGGTAAGGGAAATCGCCGGCTGTTTGGCTTTGGCTGGGCTGGTTGCTGCCTGGGTCACCGCAGCCATCGGACTTTCCGCACAGCCAAAGCAAACAACAGCCACAATAACTATAACAGTTAAAAACTTCTTCATTCTATTTTTAATAGGTTTCATTAAATTTCCTGTAGGGTCATTCCTGCTTCTTTGACTTTTTGGCCTTTCTGGGATTGTAGTTCGGATTCGGTGTCATCATCTGTGCGTTTACTCTTCTTCGCCAATCTGCCAACATTTCTCCCAATTCTTTTGTCTTTTCAGGCATTTCTTTAGCCAGGCTGTTTGTTTCGCCGATGTCTTCTTTGAGATTGTAAAGCTCAAACCTGTTACCAGAACCGCAAATTCTTTCATCGAACCATTCAATCAGCTTATAATCGCCGCAGCGAACAGCTCCACCAGGGCCTATACTGCTGCTGTGATAATGTGGATAGTGCCAGTAAATGGCCCGGCGTTTGAGTGGACTGGTTTGCTCCAGAAGCGGCACCAGGCTGGCGCCATCAATTAACTTTTTCGCTTTATTCTCTAAGCCGAGGATCTCCAGAAAGGTCGGGAAAAAGTCTACGCTGGTTACCGGCTCGCCGCAAACACTGTCGGCTTTGGTTACTCCGGGCCACCGCACAATCAAGGGTACCCTTATGCCGCCTTCGTATATATTTGCTTTGCCGCTGCGCAGGGGAGTTTGCTTGGCGGCCCTTTCCAATCCGCCATTATCGGAGAAAAAGATAACTATTGTCTTGTCGGCAATTTTCAGCTCATCCAGTTTTCGCAGCAGTCTGCCTGTACTATTATCGAGATCCTCAATCATCGCTGCAATTGTGGGATTATTCTGGGGCAAATTGGCACCGGCTTTGTTTTTATATTTATCAACCAGCTTCTTCTTTCCCAAAACAGGACCGTGAATAGTATTGTGCGTAACATAGAGGAAGAAGGGTTCGTCCTTGTTCTTATCCAGAAATTCCAGTGATTTTTCAGTAATTGCCTCTACGTTATGAGCATCCTTCTCGGGGTCCTGGCTGGACCTTGGTTTATAGGTAACTATTGATTCGTCAAAGCCCTGCTTATCGGGATTATACGGCTTGCTTTGCGGGGGCTGCTTGGCGATGCTGAGGTGCCACTTTCCGAAACTGGCCGTTTTGTAGCCGACGGTCTTGAAGACTTCCGCAATTGTCAATTCCTCAAGCGGAAGATATTTTTGCCATTTGGGTTGTTTGAGCCTTTCTGCGGGATAGGAGCCGCCAGCAATAAAATCGGTCAGGTGCAGACGGGCCGGGTACTTTCCGGTCATAATGGACGCCCGCGTCGGCGAGCAGACCGGGCACGCAGCATAAGCGTCTGTAAATCTCATACCTTCTGTGGCTAATCGGTCAATATTGGCAGTCTCATAGAAGCTGCTGCCGTAGCAGCCCAACTGAGACCAGCCAAAATCATCGGCGAGGACAAAAAGAATATTCGGCTTTACTACATCTTTGCTCTTTTTTGCAGACCCTGAGCCGAGACCTAATGTCCTGCCCGAACATCCGGGCAGTGCAAGTGCTGCTGCGGTGAAACCTACCGACTGAATAAATTCTCTGCGATTCATTGTGTAGTGTCCTTAACTGCAATACTCTGTTTGCTTTCCTGAATAGAATACACAATATCTCGACCGAGGTTAAGGACGAATAGCAGAAATTTACTTATGGAGTCACTGTTTTTCTTGAATGTGAATTTGTGGGCGTCGGCGTCGATTTTTACCATGTCGTCCTCAGTTCGCCGGCCTGCAGAAAACCACAGCCGCTACACCCAACAAGCAGCTTCGTCTCCTCGTCTGCCAGGGAAGCGACCGTGCATACTTATGGCTCTTCAACACCAAGGCTGCGTGGTGGAGCATCGTCGTCGAAAAGCGCCAACCGAAGCAAATAAAAGGCACAACAATTTCGGTCCAGGGCATCCAGCCCGGCAAATACACCGTCGAATGGTGGCATACTTACGAGCCAAAGACCATCGAAAAGAAACGCCTTTCGCTCACACAGGGCGCCTTACGAATTTCTGTTCCTCCGTTCAGCAGGGACATCGCTTGTAAAATCAGAATGACAAAATAGCGAGCGCAAAAAACAAAGCCGCCGATGCGGCCTCGTTTGTAACTGCCCCTGACAAAGGCGTTTGGGACATCTCTAAAACTGGGCGGTACTGGACTTGAACCAGCGACCTCCTGCGTGTCGAGCAGGCGCTCTAGCCAACTGAGCTAACCGCCCTCTAAGTCAATTAACTGCAGTATGATTAAAGGAAAACGAAAAGTCAAGAAATTTTTAATTCGGGTTTGTGATTTTCGGCTGATAGTATGATTGGCGATTCAGTGTTGGCGCGATAGGCTCGGTCACTTCAGATTTTTTCTAATAACGGCTGCAGATGAAACCGTCTGCTGGACATCGCCGCTTGCAACCGTCATAGAGA
>DATLBB010000046.1:0-13163 GCA_035527155.1 Sedimentisphaerales bacterium | reverse complement strand
GCAATACGCAGGTCATCATCAGCCAGCATGAGCCATTTTTTTACCAGTTCGACCTTGGGACTCATATAACACTTTCCCTTTGCGAATTACCGTATAGATGAGCGTACATTTGACGTCCGACCATTTTTGTATTTGAGACTGAGTGCAAACAATCAGGTCCACCGGGAAGCAAAGAGTTCGGAGGCTGGCTCTGCCCTGCCGAGCGATTTCGCGAGTTGATTTGTCCGTATCGGGAACCACAACGAGCAGGTCGATATCGCTGTCCTTATCGGCATCACCACATGCGTGTGAGCCGAATAAGTATATTTTTAATGGATGCAAAGCATCCTTTAGGCGATTTGTTATCTCTTTTATCAACTCTTTAGAAAATTCTTTCATTTGTTTTATTCCTGCGGCAGCTTTGCGAGGTCTGCGTCGGAGCCGGCGACCATCAGGATATCATTCTCATACACCACCGTGGTCGGCATAGGGACATTGATAATGCCGGCGCCATTGGCCTTCTTTTTCTCGCTGTGCTCATCCCGCTTGATAGCGACAAGATTAACTTTGTACTTTTGCCTTAGCTGCAAATCCAAAACCGTCTTGCCGTTGAAACTTGCCGGTGCTTTTACTCGTGCCAGGCTATAGCCCGGTGCAAAGTCCATCTTTTCGCCGATTTGCGGCGCGATAAGTTTATAGGCCCATCTTTGGGCCGACTCGATTTCAGGGTAGATTACGTCGGTGGCACCCACCTTGGAGAAGACCTCGCCTGCGACCAGGTCTTGCGCTCTTGCGAGAATCTTCTTTACGCCCATTTGCCGCAGGTTCACGACCGTCAGGATCGCCGATTCAAAGCCCTCCTGCCCTATGCCTACAATAGCGACATCAGCTTTATCGACGCCCTGTGCCTTCAGTGCTTCCTCGTCGGTGCTGTCGAGCCGAACGGCAAGACTTACTTGGTCTCGAATCAGCTCTATATCTTCCCTGTTTTTGTCGATTGCGATGACCTCCGCACCGCTCATTGCCAGCGCGATGGCCAATTTTTGTCCGAAACGCCCCAATCCTATTACAGCAAATCGATTCATTCTATTAGCTCCTAAATTTCGTGACCTGGGCCACGAATCAGCCGACAATTATTGCTTCATTGGGATAATTGTATTGAGCCGGTTTTAAGTTAAACGTCAGCGCCGCCAATAGTGTCAATGGGCCAAGTCTGCCGATAAGCATAACGGCAATAATAATCAATTTTCCCGCGGTTGTCAAGGAAGGCGTTATGCCTGTTGTCAGGCCGACAGTCCCCAGAGCTGAGCCCGCCTCAAACATAATCTCCGACATGGTAAAGCCATTTGTGCTTTCGGTGATACTCAGTGCCAGTGAGGCGGCGAACAGAACCGCAACGAAAAGCAGCGTAACGGTAACCGCCCTGCCGACAACAACTACCCGAATCGAACGCTTAAACATCTCGACTTCCTCTCGCTTGCGCAGGGCGGCAAAAACGGTAATTATTACCACCGCCAGTGTTACCGTCTTGATTCCTCCTGCGGTCGAGCCGGGCGAGCCGCCGACGAACATAAGTAGAATCAAAATAAGTCTGCTCGAAGCCGATAGCGCCGAGATATCGATAGTATTAAACCCGGCGGTCCTGGCCGTGATCGACTGAAACAGTGCGCCGAGAAGCCCTGCTTTGGCAGGGGCAAGCTCTGTCGCTGCGGAAGTTCCTGTCATAGTTGCGGAAGCGGGAGCTGCGTAGCGTTCAAACAAAAGGATAGCCAGCGTTCCCAGAACAATCAGGCAGGCACTTACGCTAAGAACAATTTTGGTTTGCAGCCGCATCCTTATCGGCGCTTCCATTGAAAGGCGGTAGCGCGTATGGAAACGTCTTTTGAAAAATCGATTTACCCTGTCGGCTGCGATGTTGGCCAAGTCGTAAAGCACACTAAAGCCGAGTCCGCCCAGGATTATCAGTGGGCAAATCACACCATATACCGGCCAGCATCTCTTTTGGGCGTACCTGATGAAACTATCGTTGAACAAGCTGAAGCCGGCGTTACAAAAGGCGCTAATCGAATGAAATATACTGTAGTACCACTGCTGATGTACATTGCCCGCCCAGCCGGGTACGTCGTCCCACATCCCGAAGATAGTGACGGCACCAACAGCTTCAATAACTATCGTGCCGATAAAGATGAAGGCTATCATATTACCTATTCGACTAAGCGTGCGAGTGCTGAGCAGGTCCTGCATCGCCACGGATTCACGTAAGCTCAAGGCCTGCCGCAGCAGCAGGGCAAATACCGCGCCAAAGACCACTATCCCCAGTCCTCCGAGCTGAATCAGCGTTAGAATTATCAACTGCCCCATCAGGCTAAAGTCCAGGCCTGTGTCTCTTACGATAAGACCGGTAACGCAGGTGGCGCTGGTCGCCGTGAACAAGGCATCAACAAAGCTTGCTCTTTCGCCGGTGGAGGCCTTCGGCAGCACGAGCAATCCCGCCCCGCAAATTATCAAAACCAAGAAACTTGCAATCAGAGTTCGCGTTGGACTCCTGCCGGACGCTGCCAGATTTACGCTGGTCCTGCAAAGCTTGGTGACTACCTGCAGAACAAGATAAATACCTACTGCTAAATGGCGAACAGTCCCGGGGTCATCTCTGTAAAACCACCTTCCGGCTCCGAGCACAGCGGTGGCAAGCGCAAGCAAAAGCGGAATTTCAAACCAGTTTCCCCGCCAGAATTCGCGCATCGAGACTGCATTGACCAGCCGAGTTATTTTCTCGGCTATGAATATACACAGCAAAGCAGCCTGAACGGCATATAAAATCCGCGCCTGCATAGGGAGGTCATCAAAGCCGAAGAGTGCAACAAAGGACGCCGTGACCGCCGCCGCAGTCAGGGCATTGACTGCGATTAGGACCTTTTCCAGCCGGTTGTTTTTGTAATGTATCTGCATATTAGCGAATAGGGTATAGCGGATAGAAATAATTGTCAATTGTCAGTTGGAAGTCTCTATACGCTATTTTCAAGCGACATCCGCTAATCCGAGCGAATCGCCAAACTTGGCCAGCAAGGCCCGGCGGATATTCTTGTGCTCGGGCCTGGTCAGCATCGGGTCGGAGCGGACCAGCTCGAATGCGTTTTTCCTTGCCATAACCAGAAGCTGGTAATCATCCACGATATTTGCGATTTTCAAGTCCGGCAGGCCGTGCTGCCGTGTGCTGAACAATTCTCCCGGCCCCCGCAGCCGCAAGTCATGCTCGGCTATCTCAAAACCATCATTGCTTCTGGTCATCATTTCAAGTCTGCTTTTTGCAGTTTCACTGTCGGTCTCGGCAAACAAAAGACAGTACGATTTAGCTTCTCCTCTTCCGATGCGTCCCCTCAACTGGTGCAACTGCGCCAGCCCGAATCTATCCGCACCTTCTATAACCATTATCGTTGCGTTCGGCACATCCACTCCCACCTCTATCACGACGGTGGAAACCAGCACATCAATTTTGCCTTTTCTGAATTCGGTCATAATCTGCTGCTTTTTGGCAGAGGGCATCTGGCCGTGCAGAAGTTCAACGGTAAATTCCGGGTAAACTTTCGCCAGGTGTTTGCATTCATCAGTTGCGGCCTTGATATCGGTGTTTTCCTCAAGTGTGGTTATACGTGGGTAAACAAAATATGCCTGTTTCTTTGCCTTTAGACGCTCGCGGATAAACCGGTATGCTTTTTGTCGGTCGTGGCAGTTGACCCAGCGTGTAATAACAGCACCTCTGCCCGGCGGCGAATGCCTGATAATAGAAACATCCAAATCGCCGAATGCGGTCATCGCCAGCGTCCGAGGGATAGGCGTGGCCGTCATAACAAAACAATGCGGGGTAGTCTGCTTTCGCAATTGTGCCCTCTGTGCAACTCCAAATTTATGCTGCTCATCAATCACAACCAGGCCAAGCGATTTAAATTCTATATCTTTCTGCAGCAGTGCCACCGTCCCAACGACAATGTCCATCGCTCCTTGCTTTATTTGCTCCAGAAGTTCTGTCCTCTTTTTGCCGGTCAATCCTCCTGTTATCAAGACCCTGCTTACTTTGCTGCTTTTCAAATATCTTTCGATACGTTGAAAATGCTGAGCCGCCAGAATCTCCGTAGGCGCCATAATGGCCACCTGCGTTTTGTTGGCGACCGCCAGCAAGGCTGCATAAAGCGCCACAACGGTTTTGCCGGACCCGACGTCGCCCTGAAGGAGCCTGTTCATCGGTTCGGATTTTGCCATATCCGCGGCGATTTCGGCTATCGCAGTGTTCTGGTCTTCGGTGAGCAGGAACGGAAAACGCTTCCTGATTCGGCTGTCGATTTCGTCGCTGCACGGGCATGGAATAGCTGTTGACAAATGCTGCGCCTGAAAACGGCGGAGCGCCAATCCCAACTGCATCAGGAACAATTCGTCATACTTTAATCTGCGCTTTGCCTGGGCCAGTTTTGCCTCGTCGGGCGGCAAGTGTATCCAGCTAAAAGCATTTTTTCTGCTGATTAGATTGGCTTTCTTGAGAAAGTTTTTGTCATAAAATTCCGGCACAAGCTTTTCGGCTGCTTCACGCACACTTGTGATTATCTTTTTGATTTGTCTGCTGGAGAGTTGGCTGGAAGCGGGATAGACTCCGCCGCTGAAAAATTCAGCCGGTTCCAAACTTTTCTCGTCGAGCACCAGGAATTTCGGATTGGTCATTTGCAACTGATGCTTATATAAAGAAACCTTACCCGAAGCGATTATTATCTGGCCCGGCTTTAATTGATTTTGAAGAAAGCCTCCGTGGAACCATATAATCCTGCACACCCCCGTGTCGTCGGAAAGCTGCACTTCAAAAATTGACTGCCGGCGGTGGCTGTGGTAGTCTGTGGACTCAACGAGGCCGATGACAGCAGCAGTCCGGTCGGGCTGCATTTGATCTATTTTTATTGGCTCAGGCGAGAAATTCCAGTCTCGTGGAAAATACTCCAGCAAATCCGCGACTGTATTCACCCCCAACTGTGCAAAGGCCCTGGCCCTGGCCGGCCCAACGCCTTTGAGGTACTGCACAGGCATTGATAAATCGAGCCTGTTTTGTGATTCTTCGCTGACATCTGGAGTTGTTGTATGTCCATCCATGGACTTAGGATATTAAGGTACTCCTACTTGTCAAGACCAAAAAACTGGTTGTTTAAGGTGTTAAGATGTGCTTTTGTGCCATTCGCACGGAAGCGGGAATCCATTCCTTTATCGTTTGTCTGGACTCCTGCTTGCGCAGGAGCGACATTACGCTATTCCTCGAAGCCGTATTCACCGAACAGTTTGACGAAGCGAACGTCACAGATGAATTTTTTAGTCATGTGTGCCGCTTTTTTTTCGGCAACGATAAGCTCCTGGGCTCCTGCGCCGCCGACCGGTGCTATAATCAAACCGCCATCTGCAAGCTGTTTGAACAGAGGTTGCGGTATCTTCGGCACCGCTGCGGTAATCATAATCCTGTCAAAGCAGGGTTTCCATTTTACCATACGTTGTAAAGAGTCGTCCCACCTTTGTTGGGGCCAGCCGCAACTGCCGTCACAAACACAGAATTCAACATTATCAATGCCCAATCTGCCTAAGGCCGCCTGGGCCGATTCCGACAACTGGCCAAATCTTTCTATCGTATAGACTTTTTTTACCAGCTTGCTCAGGACAGCAGTCTGATATCCGCAGCCCGTACCAATCTCCAGAACCGTACAATCGCGATTGAGATGCAGTTCCTGAGTCATCAGGGCAACAATATACGGCTGAGAGATAGTTTGGCCCATCCCGATAGGGAGCGGGCCATCAGCATAAGCCTGCGACTCGTATGCTTGCGGCACAAATTCTTCTCGCCGGACCTCGCCCATGACTCGTAGCACCTCGGGATCGGTAATGTCGCGGCCCATCAGGTCGCGCGTTAGCATCTGCTCGTTAGCTTTGGCAAATCTGTCTGTGTTTCCCTGACCGCACATAGCTATAATAATCGCTTTTTAATTGCTGTTTTGCAAACTAATTTTGTTTTCTAAGGCATCATCCATTTAGAACAATAGCTTGATGGCCGCGGCAGCGGCTAAAAACTGCACAACAGCTGTAAATGCTTTTTGCGGGATTCGTTTCAGAAAAAATATCCCAATCACCGCTCCAAGGGCAATAAACGGCAGCATCATTAAATCAAGTTTCACAGACGCCGCGGTCATCAAATCCAGCTTTGCGCTGAAGGGCACCTTGAGCCAGTTAATAACGAAAAAGAACCACGCGCCGGTCCCCACAAATTCGATTTTGGGCAGCCGCATAGCCAATAGATAAATAATCATAATCGGACCGGCGGCATTGGCCATCATAGTCGTAACTCCGGCCGTGAAACCAAGTCCAACCGCAAACCACCATTGGCTTGGAATTTGCGCATCTTTTCCTTTGGTCCTTGTGCGCCAGTAATTGATGCCCAGCATAGCCAGCACTATCCCGCCAATAATCGGTTTAAGCAGCTCATCGTCGACCACTTTCAATCCGAAGTAGCCTGCTACGATGCCGGCCAAAGCGGGCGGGAGCAGAAGGAGTATATGACGCCATTTAGCGTTATGCCGATGGTAGCCTGCGGCAAACAAATCCGCCAATATCAAGATACCGAGCAGCACTCCTGTGGAACTGCGGACGGGCAGGACAGAAGCCATCAAAGGAACTACCAGAATTCCAAGGCCCGGAATGCCGGTCTTCGTAACTCCGACCATAGTTGCACATAATGCAACCACAACCCAGCCAACCGGATCCAGTTCCAACATACTCTATTCTTTCTTTATTGAAGTTTCCTCATTATTAGCTCAATCTCACAATTTCGCCAATCTATCGGTTTTGGGCCCTCTTTGCAACAGTCTGCCTGTTTATTGTGCCGAAGTAGACAATTCGGCCATAACCGCTATAATGCTGTTAGTATGGGAGCCTGTTATCAGGCGATTTTGTTGTGAAAACTCTAAATGCCGATTGACCTGAACTTACCCAAAAAGAACGGCCTTTTTATAGCCGGCACTGAAGCCGGCGTGGGCAAGACGCTCATAGCCGGTGCCATTGCTAAAATGTTAACTGATAGCGGTGTAAAGGTCGGCGTATTCAAACCTATTGCCTCCGGATGCGGGCGCCAGTGGGAGGGTCTGGTTAGCTGCGATACCGAGTTCCTGGCTAATTGCGCAAACAGCGAGTTGTCTCTTTCCACGATAACCCCTGTCGGCTATATCACCCCGGCAGCGCCTATTGTAGGTGCTGCTCAGGAAGGACGTCCGGTAGATTTCGACAGCATCGCGGCCGCTTATAAAAATATATGCGAGAACAGCGACATAGTTATCATCGAAGGCATTGGCGGTGTGCGCATGCCTTTAACGGCGGAATTTGACCTGCTGGATTTGGCGGTAGAATTCGGTCTGCCTGTGGTGGTAATCGCCCGCCTGAATGCGGGAACGATAAACCATACACTAATGACGATCGATTGCATCCGCGCCGCAGAGTTGAAAATCGCCGGCGTAGTCATCAACGGTTACAACGCTATCGAGGCAACAGTTGCAGAAGAAACCGCCGGGCAGGTGATAGCCCAATGCGGCGGTGTAAATATCCTTTGCAGTGTGCCTTTCGATGAAACGGTAGATATCGAGGCACAAAGTCTGGGAGAAGTGATTATACCCTCTATGCTCGATTGCGATTGGGCAAAATTAGCGCAGATCTAACTTTATGAATTGACCACCTGCGGTTCTGGTTCGCCGGCATTTTATTCAATCAGTTTCGGATCAGCTTTTTCGATTCTCCGATACTCATCCTTTTTGAGACTACACATGATACCATTCATGATAGGAAATATAAGGAAGAGCCACAAGGTTATAGCAATGAGCGCAACGGTACCTTCATAGGTTCGAAAGTGCTGTAAGAACTGTAGTCCGTTTTCACCGCTAAGGAAACTGACACCGTCAATGGCCCAGGGGACCCGCAATCCAATGGCCAGCCCTCCGCAGGCTATCATCCCAAAGGCGGTTCGTCCCACTGCCGCCAAACCCACTGCGGCACCGAGCGGAGCCAGTGAAATACCTCCTAATGAAAGTAACCCGGCTATGGCCAAAGCTCCGAAGGCAAGAACGCCGAAGGCAAAATTGCCGAAGGCGAACAGGCCCACCGCAACGTTGCCGAACGCAATTATTCCGACCGCTCTTGGTCCTATGGCGATAAATCCGCGAGCGGTGCCCTCTGTACGAACATCCAACAACACAAAGCCCTTCCTTAAACTATAGCCAACGGTCCGCGCGGTGCCGTGATCTTCAATGGCTTGAAACACGGCATCTTCGCGCGGCAGGCCCTGAGCTGCAAGGTCGGCTGTCTTTTGACGCAAATGGTCTTCAAGCTCAGCTCGGATTTTTACCGCCTCTTTTTCCTTTCGATTGGCGTAGAGCATAACCTGGTCAAGATATTTTTGCAGTGCCCGGCTCATATTGTCGCTCCTTTTACCTGAGGTTTAGGTAGAAGGTTCTCTGTAGAACCCATGACTTTTCCCATCACGGCGGAGAGCATCTGCCACTGATGGCGGTTGGCGGCGAGGGCTTTGCGGCCGTTATTGATTAGACGATAATATTTTCGCTGCCTGCCGTTTTCGGCCAAACGCCACCTTGCAGCTATCAATTTCTTATCTTGAAGCCGATGCAGCACGGGATATATCGTGCCCTCACCGAGTTGCAGAATTCCCTCTGCCCGCTCGTTCAGCTCTTTGACAATAGCATAGCCATAGCTTGGCCCGGCTTCCAAGACAGCTAAAATCAGCGTTTCAACGTTGCCGTCAAGCGTTTGCTTGCTAAGTCTCGTCATATCCGGACTCCCCAACAAAACCCGATAGAATATTCCCTGCCCATTACTATGCTATACCTTATAGTGAAAGGTGTACTATACTATACAGCGCAAGGTATTATTTGTCAAGTAAAAAAAGCATTATTTTTTTAAATTTTTTGTGCCCCTTTCCAAAAACCACGTATTCAGGTATGATAAAGAACTGATTATTTCCCATTAATTGTTGATTTCTTTGTGTTTCTGGCAGTAAGTTTTTAAGGTATGAAGTTTTATGCCGGAATTTAGACGTTATCTGATAAATATCGACTCTATCTCAACGCACCAGCTCTTTGCCGACTGCCTCATAATCGGAGCAGGTATCGCGGGTCTTCGTGCTGCAATCGAGGCGGCCGAGCACTGCAACGTCATCATCGTTTGCAAAGATACTCTGGAAAACAGCAATACCTGGAAGGCCCAGGGGGGAATCGCTTCAGTGCTTGATAAAGCAGACACATTTGAGTCACACATAACCGATACGATTAGCACCGGATGCGGCATGAGTGACGAAGTTGTGGTGAACTCTGTCATTCGCCAGGGGCCGGAGCTTATCGAGCAACTTTTGCGCTGGGGTACTGAGTTTGATTTAATCGACGGCCGTATTGCCACGACGCTTGAAGGGGGCCACTCGCACCCTCGTATCGCTCACGCCCACGGCGATGAAACAGGGAGGATAATTGCAGAGGCGCTGATAAGAGAGGTGAGGCAGAATTCGAATATAAGGATAATACAAAACTTCTACAGCATCGATTTGCTGACAAACGACGACAACGATTGCATAGGGATAATCGGCTATGATAAGCACCGTCCGCGTGGCGCCGACCAGATAATCTGGGCTGCAAGCACAATCCTTGCAACCGGAGGTGCAGGGCAGCTCTATCGCGAGACGACCAACCCTGAAGTTGCAACCGGTGATGGCATTGCTATGGCTTACCGGGCCGGTGCCATATTGCAGGATTTGGAGTTTATGCAGTTTCATCCGACAACGCTTTACATCGCAGGGGCCTCACGGGCTTTAATTACCGAAACGCTTCGCGGCGAAGGCGCGGTACTTCTGGACAGCCAGGGCCGGCGTTTTATGAAGGACTATCACGAATCCGCTGAGCTTGCACCGCGTGACATTGTCAGCCGAGCCATCCTGGCCCATATGCTCAAGACGAACTCAACGCATGTTTTTCTGGATGTTCGGAGCTTTGATAAAGAGCATGTTGCGAAAAGATTCCCGCATATTTTCGAGCTGTGCGAAAGTTTCGATATAGACGTCAGCCGGGACCTTATTCCCGTCCGGCCCAGCGCACATTATATGATTGGCGGCGTTAAGACCGATGCTTCAGCCAGGACAAGCATCGAAAATCTTTATGCCTGTGGAGAGATAGCTTCTACCGGCCTGCACGGGGCAAATCGACTCGGCAGCAACTCGCTGCTCGAAGGGCTGGTATTCGGCAAAACAGCGGGGCAATCCGTCTGCCCGCAGACAAAAGCAAGTGTGGCCCATATCAAGCACCCACTAATAAAATATCAAATCCCGCATTCAGACCGCAGTCGTTTGGACACCGCTGACGTTAGAAACTCGCTGCGAGCCGTTATGTGGCGAAATGTCGGCATCACCCGAACGACACAGCCGCTCAGCGAGGCACAGGAGATTATCACGTTCTGGCAGCGGTATGTGATGGACAAAGTCTTTGATTCGCCTGAGGGCTGGGAATGCCAGAATATGTTGACGGTATCACTCCTGATGGCCCAGGCGGCTGAGCAACGTCAGGAAAGTCGAGGGGTGCACTTCAGAAGTGATTTCCCCGACACAGACGATGAGAACTTCAAGAAACATATCGAAATTCAAAAGTAGATAATACAACAAACTTTTGCTATAATAATACGTAGTCAATAGTCAATTAAAAGAGTGGGTCGGGCGGTCGCTGGTCCGCTTCCAGCGGGCCGGAGGAAAGTCCGAGCAGGACAGGGCACGGTGGTGGTTAACGGCCACCCGAGGCAACTCGCGGGAAAGTGCCACAGAAACTACACAGCCGATGGCCCCGATTCGTCGGGACACAGGTAACGGTGAAATGGTGCGGTAAGAGCGCACCGCGGCTCCGGTGACGGTGCCGGCAGGGTAAACCCCACCGCCTGCAAGACCAAGCAGCTGGTACTCGGCCCGGGTATTAACAGCAGGTAGGTCGCTTCCCGATAAACCGGGAGAGCCAACTGGTAACAGTTGGTCAAGATAAATGGCCGCCACGCGTCAGAAATGACGGCGTACAGAACTCGGCTTATAGACCCACTCTTGTTTTTTGAGCACTAATCCTCCAGGGCAAATGGGTCATCGAGGGTACGTACAAACGAGTTCACCCTGATTCTTATATTTACAGTGTCCTCGACAATGTTCATCCAAATGATGCCGGCCCCGAGGGTGATATGGTCGAAGTCAAGACCTTTTGGGTTGCTTAGCTTTGATGCCAGCACGGGCGAGGAGTCCAATTTAACCAAAATCGTCTCCAACGTCTGACTTATAAGCATCCCGCAGGTAACAAGATTTTTATCTTGTGCGCCAACCTCATCTATGTCTTTACGAGCGTTCTTTAAGGCCTGTCTTAGTATTGCGATTCGCCTTGCGTTCTCGTTTGCGTAAGGCTCATCAAATATCTCCGCATCCAATGTCATTTTGGTGTCAAACCTGAGTCTGCGCTTGGGCTGAACCCACAGACTTTTCGGTTTTTCATCTACAACAAAGAAATACTTTCGTTTTGCTGTAGGGTCATTCTCGTTGAAGGCGACCATTTTTAACCAAATCTTATGGCCCTTTTTCTTCTGTCCTGAGGAAGCGATGACACTCTTGCTCTGGCTTAGCAGCTCATACTGGGGTATGTGAATTATAGCCAGCACATCGGCAGATGTTTTGACGTTAAGCCTTGTCGTGTAGTAGCTCTGGGTGAGCTGCTCCTCAGAGGGAGGTCCTTCCGGCTTGACATAATCCACAACGGCACAGCCGCACAAGGTAAAAACTAATAAGCACAATCCGGAATTGAGAATTTTATGCTTTAAGTTTTGGTTTTGCATCTACGCTCTCCATTTTTAGACTTCTTTTGAGTCTATCCACTTCATCATTTTGCGTAATTTTCTGCCAATTGTTTCCAGCTGGCAGTTATAGTCTTTATCGTACAGTTCCTTAAACGTCTTTAATCCGGATTGGTATTCGTTGACCCATTCTTTGGCGAATTCGCCGGATTTAACCTCCGATAGTATCTTCTTCATTTCCGCTTTTGTTTGCTCTGTGATAATCCTCGGCCCGCGGGTCAGGTCGCCATACTCAGCGGTATTCGATATGCTGTATCTCATATAGCTCAAGCCGCCCTGGTACATAAGGTCAACTATGAGCTTGACTTCGTGCATACATTCGAAATAAGCTATCTCAGGCTGATATCCGGCTTCCACAAGTGTCTCAAAGCCGGCTTTGATAAGTGCCGTCAGGCCGCCGCAAAGAACGCACTGTTCGCCGAAAAGGTCCGTCTCGGTCTCTTCTTTGTAAGTGGTTTCAATAATCCCTGCCCGGGCTCCGCCGATTCCGTTTGCCCAGGCGAGGGCGATTTGTTTGGCATCGCCGGTCGCATCCTGCTGGACAGCTATCAGGTTAGCCACGCCGCCGCCTTTTTCAAATTCACTGCGAACCAGGTGTCCCGGCCCCTTCGGAGCAATCATCACGACGTTGACATCCTTCGGCGGCACAATATACTTAAAATGGATATTGAAGCCATGGCAAAAACCGAGTGTCTGACCGGCTACCAGATTAGGAGCGATTTGGTCCTTGTAAATTTTTGCCTGCATTTCATCCGGCACGGTTACAATAATCAGCGTCGCACCGTCCATAGCCTGTTTTATACCGCCCGGCGTAAAGCCATGCTCCTGTGCCAGTTTGAAGTTATCCGTTCCTTCCAGCTCAGCCACTGCTACTTCTATGCCGCTGTCGCGCAGGTTCAAACTGTGCGCATGTCCCTGACTGCCGTAACCAATAACCGCTACTTTTTTGCCCTTTAACGCATCTATCGGGGCATCCTTTTCGTAATAAATTTTCGCTGCCATAATATTTCCCTTTTCATCCAGTTTTTTCAAATTGTTTTATTATTCAACATTCTCACAGCAATTATATTAAACTGATATTTCCTATTAATAAGGTTACAGGATATCATTTTTTCCTTAGATATCCCACAGCATAAAGGTGGAGAGCAGCATTTTTTTGCCTCTGATCCGGCTTCGCCAGAGGCTACACCGCGACAAGTTGGCTTTGTTTGGGTTTGTATTGGGTTTGTATTGGGTTTGTTTTCAGCAAG
>DATLBB010000045.1:0-7335 GCA_035527155.1 Sedimentisphaerales bacterium | reverse complement strand
AACCACATCAGCATTGACGGTGACACTGCACTTGCCTTTACGGAGGACAGGGCCAAACGCTATGAAGCATACGGCTGGAATGTACAGGAGGTCGGCGGCGACGGCAATGATATGGCTGCCTTGGAAAAGGCATTGAATAATTCAAAGCAGGAGAAGGAGCGGCCGACACTGATAAAGCTTCGCACGCATATTGCCTACGGCAGCCCGAATATGCAGGATACAGCTAAGTCGCACGGTTCTCCTTTAGGGGACGATGAAATCAGATTGACTAAGGAAAGGTTCGGCTGGGACCCTGAAAAAAGTTTTTATGTCCCCAAAGAGGCCCTGGCTCATATCCGAAAAGCCGCCGATGAAGGCAAAGGAGTGGAGGCGGCGTGGAACAAGATGTTTGCCGAATATGCCAAAGCGCATCCGGAGCTTGCGCAGCAGTTCCGTGATGCCGCAGCCGGGAAACTGCCGGTAAATCTCGATGATATTTTGCCCAGGTTTGAGGCAGGCAGCTCTGTTGCGACACGTAAGGCTTCGGGGAAAGTGCTGGATGCTTTGATGCCGAAATTGCCGCTGGTCCTTGGCGGCTCAGCAGATTTGACGCCGTCGAATAATACAGAGTTTGTCGGTGCGAAGGCCTTCCAGAAAGATGCCCGGGACGGCAGGTATATACACTACGGCATCAGGGAACACGCGATGGGGGCGATAATGAATGGAATTTCCGTGAGCGGGCTGGCCAGGGCTTATGGCGGGACGTTCCTGGTTTTCTCCGACTATATGCGGGCGGCAGTTCGCGTGGCGGCCATGTCCAGGTACCCGACGATATTTGTTTTTACCCATGACAGCATTGGCCTCGGCGAGGATGGGCCGACCCATCAGCCGATAGAGCAGCTTGCCGCCCTTCGGGCGATACCAAATTTGCTGGTGTTTAGACCTGCCGATGCAAACGAAACAGCGCAAGCGTGGAAATTTGCGCTCGAGCATCGCGACGGCCCTGTGGCTCTGCTTCTTACCCGGCAGGGACTACCTGTCATCGACCAAAACAAATACAGTTCCGCCGCAAATCTGATTAAGGGTGCTTATGTTTTGGCAGGTGCTGACAATCCCGACGTGCTGCTTTTAGCGAGCGGCTCGGAGGTTTCCGTTGCGCTGGAGGCCGCGGAAAAACTGGCGGTTGAGAAGATAGCTGCGCAGGTAATCAGTATGCCGTGCTGGGAATTGTTTGAGAAGCAGGACAAGAAATACCGGGATTCGGTTATTCCACCCAGTGTTAAGGCAAGAGTGGGCATTGAGGCCGGTGTCGAACAGGGCTGGTGGAAGTGGCTCGGCGATAAAGGCGTCTTTATTGGGATGTCATCCTTTGGTGCATCTGCACCTGGCAAGGTCTGCTTCGAGAAGTTCGGAATTACAGTCGAGAAGACAATAGAAGCTGCGAAAAAAGCGATGAGTTGATAGGGCTTTTAAGCAAAAGGGACAGAACATTATGAAAGCAAAGAGCATCAAATCCATAGCGGTAATGACCGGCGGTGGAGATTGTCCGGGTCTGAACGCTGTTATCAGGGCCGTTACCAAGACGGCGATAAACAAATTCGGCCTTGAGGTCTGGGGAATTGAAGATGGGTATCTGGGGCTAATCGAAGACCGGATGCGTGTGCTCAGCTACAATGATGTCAGCAATATTTTGACGGTTGGCGGAACGATTCTGGGTTCCTCCAACGTGGCCAATCCATTCAAGCACCGGGTGATGGTTGGCAAAACGACCCGGACCAGGGACGTTTCGGACAACTGTATCAAAAATCTACAAAGCCACAACATTAACGCGCTTATCTGCATCGGCGGTGACGGTACTATGGCCTCGGCAGCCCGATTTGCCAAAAAAGGCGTTGTCGTTATGGGTGTCCCCAAGACAATCGACAATGACATTTACGGCACAGATATCACCTTTGGCTTTGACACCGCAGTTACCACCGCCACAGAGTCTATTGATAAAGTCCATACCACAGCCAGCTCTCATCATCGTGTGATGATAATCGAGGTCATGGGCAGGTACGCCGGCTGGATTGCCCTTCACGCAGGTGTGGCAAGCGGCTCAGACGTTATTCTTCTGCCGGAGATACCGTACCGCCTCGACAAAATCTGTGATTTTGTTCGCGGCAGGTCCAAGCGGGGCAAGAGATTCAGCATCGTGGTGGTAGCTGAAGGGGCAAAGGAAAAAGGCGGCAAAATGGTCGTTGCCAAAAAGGTTGCGCACAGTCCCGACCCAATTCGCTTAGGCGGGGTCGCAAATGTATTGGCCGGCCAAATCAACGAGCGGACAGGGCTTGATTGCAGAGCGGTTGTGCTTGGCCACGTACAGCGAGGCGGAACACCCACGCCGTTTGACAGGATCCTCGCAACGAACTTTGGCAATATGGCTATCAAACTTCTGATGAAAGGCATCAGCGGCCACCTGGTCGTGCTAAAAGATTGCAGACTATCAAGCATCCCGCTTTCGCGCGTCGCCGGCAAGATAAAGACCGTGCCCAAAAACCATCACCTTATAAGAGCGGCGCTGGGAGTTGGAACGAGCTTCGGCGTCTAATTGGACACTGAGTATTAACTACTTTACGTTACATCGTTGACATTACGTATCTGGAAAGCAATAATATCGGCGGCCAGGAAAAATTGAATCAATTTATTTTTTGATGAAAAAGGATGCGTGATAATGTTCACTCAGCAGCAAAAAGAATCGCTGAAACGCCAGTTGGTTAGCTGCCTTGAGGGTGAAAAGGAAGTCAGCAAGATTGTTATCTTCGGCTCATTTGTAAAATCTTCTGACCCACACGACCTTGATGTTGCCGTGTTTCAGGACAGCAATGAGAAATATTTACCGTTAGCTATGAAATGCCGAAAAAAAACACGGGCAATCGCCCGTATTATACCTCTGGATATTATACCCCTAAAGGCCGACGGCAATGGCGAAACCTTTATGCACGAAATTGCGCAGGGAGAAATCATTTATGAAAGGTGAAACAAAGAGATGGCTTGAATATGCCGATGAAAATCTCAGGTCGGCTAAAGTACTTCTGGATAATGGGCTTTTTAATCCCTGTTTGCAGAATACTCAGCAAGCGGTTGAGAAGATGTTGGAAGCATTGCTGTTAGAGTTTGCCATTAAGTTCAAAAAGACACATAGTATAAACGAATTGGTAATGACGCTTGCTGAAAACGATTTAGATATTAACCTGGCAGAAGAGGACCGCGAACTGTTAGACTCAATATATTTGCCGTCAAAGTATCCGCTCGGAAGCATCCTGCCGGATTTTGAGCCGGATGAACAGATATGTAAAAATTGTATTGCCATAGCAGAGCGCGTTAAGGAGTCGGTCTTAGCACTTTTGCATTGACAAGCGAAGTTTCGACCTCTCGCTTATGGTAATTTTATGCAGCTTGGGCGGGACAAAACGGTTGCGGAGATAATCTCCCGACTTGAGGCCACCAAGGACGGTAGGGGGGTGGTTAAAGTCGAGGGGACATGGGGGTCCTTTGCGCGCCTGCTGGCAGCTTACATATCAGAGAAACTGGGGCGGCCGATTCTGTATATCTGTCCGCATATTGATGACGCAGACAAGGCCGCCGACGATTTGCACGCTTTCGGGGTCAAAAGAATTGAGACCCTCGGTGCCTGGGAGGGTGAGGAAGATTTGGCGGACGCCACCGATGAGATTCGCGCTGAAAGGTTAAAACTCGTATCTCGTATCTCACATCACGCACCTCGTTCGAGCGGAGACAGTTTTATTATTCCAGCATCGATACAGGCGCTTTGTCAACCAGTACCGAAGCCGCAGGCCCTGCGGGACAGCCGCCTACAATTGCAGGTTGAAAGAGAGGTGGCACCGGAGCAAGTTGTCGGCTGGCTTGTTGAAAACGGATTTGAACGAGTGGAAAGGATCGATTTGCCGGGCCAATTTGCTCGCCGCGGAGGTATCGTCGATATTTATGCGCCGCTGACCGTCGATAAAGTTCTATCGGTCAAAAAACAAGCGAGCCTGTCTCCACAGGACGCCCAGACGGTCAGGATTGAATTTTTCGGCGATACTATAGAAAGTATTCGCGAAATCAATCTGGATACGCAGCTTTCGAGCCGGCAAATAGAAAGCATTAATATCATCTCGGCGGTGTGTGGGGCTGCGCAAGAGGAAAGGGAGCTGCTTGTAAATATCCTGCCGCAGGATTGCATAATAATTCTTGAGGAGCCGAGTGACATTGAGGAAGTCGCAAATATATTTTTGGCCAGGGCAGAGGACGCGGGCCGGCTTTATAGCTGGACTGATATTTATGCTGGCTTAGAAAAGTTCACACAACTGAGAATCCATCGATTTGCCACAGAAGAACCAGCGGATTTCCTTAAGGTAGGTATAAGAAGCGTGCAGCAGTTTCAGCACAAGGTCACCTCTATGTGGGCGGGACATAAAGCGGCCCTTGAGAAGTTAGTGACAGAAGCAAAACAAGGCAAAGAAGTGCTGCTTTACTGTGAAGCTGAAGCGGAGGTCAAACGGGTAGGTGAAATTATACAGGAGATTAACAAGAAAATTCCGGCGAATTTCAAACTGTTGTTAGGCTTTATTCATCAGGGCTTTGTCATAAATTCGCTCAACACAATCGTAATAAGTCATCACGAGCTGTTCGGCCAGTATGTGCTGAGAAGAAGACGCAGGCCCGCCAGGGCAACCTCGCCGGTGGATACTCTCAGCGATTTGCAGGCCGGCGACTATGTTGTTCACGCTTCTTACGGTATCGGCAAGTTCCTGGGTGTGAAAACAATAAAGGAGAAGGGAGGAACGGCAGAGTATCTTACGATTGGATATGCAGACGGTGTAAAAATCCAGGTTTCTGTCCGCAATATTGCATTAGTTCAAAAGTACATAGGGACAAGTCCGAAACGGCCTAAGCTGAGCAAGGTCGGCTCGAAAAGGTGGCAGAGACAGAAAGATAAAGTTGCGGCCTCCATTCGAGACCTTGCCGTCGAGCTGCTTGAAGTTCAGGCGAAGCGGCAGGCAATAGGTGGAATTGCGTATGAACAGGATTCAAGCTGGCAGACCGAATTTGAGCAGTCTTTCCCTTATCAGGAGACGCCGGACCAGACTACGGCCGCTGAGCAAATCAAGAGCGATATGCAGGAAGCCGTTGCGATGGATAGACTGCTGTGCGGCGACGTGGGCTACGGCAAGACCGAGCTTGCGATGCGTGCGGCTTTTAAGACGGTAGAGAACGGAAAGCAGGTGGCCATCTTAGTGCCGACGACGGTATTGTGTGTGCAGCATGGCAGGACTTTCACAGAGCGGTTCGCAGATTTTCCGATTTGCATCGAGGTGCTAAATCGGTTCAAAACACTAAAGCAGGCCAGAGACATAATCGCACGAACGAAGACAGGGAAAGTCGATATACTGATAGGGACACATCGGCTTCTAAGTGGTGATGTGGGTTTCAAGGACCTGGGGCTTTTGATAATTGATGAAGAACAGCGGTTTGGAGTCGAACACAAAGAAAAACTCAAAAGGCTGCGCGTCAATGTTGACGTTCTTACGATGACCGCCACGCCGATTCCGAGGACACTGCATATGTCGCTTTTGGGCCTGCGTGATATAAGCTCGCTGGCGACGCCGCCGTTGGACAGGCGAAGTATAGTAACAGCCGTTACTGCCTATAACAACGAGCTTATCAGAAAGGCGATTATTCGTGAATTGAACCGGCAGGGACAGGTATTCTTCCTGCACAACAGGGTCAGGACCATCGAGAAAAAGGCCTGGGAGATCCAAAAGCTCGTCAGCGATGCAAAGGTCACTATCGCACACGGCCAAATGGCCAAAAGCAAACTTGAGAAGACGATGATAGACTTTGTGCTGGGCAAGATTGACGTCCTTGTGTGCTCGACAATTATCGAATCAGGGCTGGACATTCCGAATGCAAATACGATTCTGATAAACGATGCCGACAGGTTCGGCCTGGCGGAGCTGCATCAGCTTCGCGGCAGGGTCGGCAGGTATAAGCACCGGGCTTATGCCTATATGCTGCTGCCGGCCTCGAGGTCAATTACGCCGTTGGCAGCGAGGCGATTGAAGGCCATCGAAGAGTATTCACATTTAGGCGCCGGTTTCAGGATTGCTCTGCGTGATTTGGAGATTCGCGGGGCGGGCAATATATTAGGGGCTGAGCAATCAGGCCATATTCAAATAGTGGGTTACCAGATGTATTGCGAACTTTTGGCTGAGGCCGTTCGTAAATTAAAGGATGAATCCATCGAGCCGATACCAACCGCCGTTATCGATTTGGGTTTTGCCACATATATACCGAAAAATTATATACCTACTGACAGACACCGGATGGATATGTACCGCAAAATTGCTGTTGCAAGGGGCAGCGAGGATTTGAAGCAGATAAAGAATGAATTGGCCGACGTATATGGGCCGGTACCGGACGAGGTCAAGCTGCTGCTGGAATGGCAACAGCTTCGAATCGCTGCAAGCAAACGGGACATAAAAAGCATTGTAACCAGTGGCCGCGATGTGGTATTTTCATTTACAAAAGAGTCTGGCGCAGTAGCTCAGTCTTTGTTTGCAGATGTGTCAGGTAATGTTAGAATCACAGAGCCCAAGACGGCGTATTTGCGTCTTGCAAAGAACTATTTTGAGCCGAGAACGTTGATGACCGTTTTGCGGAAAATGCTTAATCGCTGAGTTCGGAGAGAGCGCAGAGGAAAATAGAAATTAGAAAGGATGAAATGAGCGAGAGGAACGAACAAAAGAAGAAACAATCGTGTTCAGTAGTCAGAATACTCGTAGGTGTTTTGGTTGTCTTGGCACTTTCCTGTGTTCTGATAGCTGTCCTGCAACGTAGAATTCGAACGCATTCTTGGAGGCGGTCTTCCGGCATTGATCTGACCGGTCTGGGGAAGGCAATGCAGATTTACGGAAAGGATTTTGAGGGCAAGCTGCCTTCGGCCGGGCAGACAGGTAAATTGAAGCTGATGGGGGTAAATTATCGAAGGTCGAGGGCTGAGGCGGATTTAGAGTATTGGCTCGAGAATATGATCCTGTATCACCGGTTCACGGATGAAGAAATAAACGCAGCTACAGGGCTGAGGGAGAAGGAGATAGTGGCAGTGCTAAAGAAATTCGACATTCGGCCGGGCAATCGGCCAAAGCGAGCAAAGGATGCACCGCTACTTGTGCTGCCATATCCGGGTGGGCGCCATCCGCGAATCGGGTTTCTCGATGGCGCGGTTGATCCGCAGCGGGAGACGAAGTTCAGCGTGTTTACGCCGTGGGATGTAAACAGCTACGTCGTTGTGGATGTGCCGGAGGCCAT
>DATLBB010000044.1:0-6398 GCA_035527155.1 Sedimentisphaerales bacterium | reverse complement strand
AGTCCCCTATAGGTGCATGGCGACGTTTAATACGATTGCCCGTAAATTATTTCAGGTTATTGATTTCCTCTAAGATTGCCGAGTTGAGCCTTGAATGCTGAGAAATTGGTTGTTCAGATAAATGATTTTGTGATTGAGTATAAGGTTGTAACTGACTGTATCGTAACAGGATGCCCTCAAAGCAAAAAAATGAGGGAAAAGGAATTTTATTGCTTGACTTTGAACTCTTCATAGGTGCTTATAAAGCACTTTTTTGGTCATTTTTTTGCCTTTTTTGTGCATTTTGTGTTTTTTCGTGGCTATATTTCTACGAACAATGAACTTGTTTTTTAGTCTTTCTTCGTGGTCTAAAAAATGTTTGTGCTTTTTGTGCTTTTTCGCGGCTAATAAATCCGTTTAATCAGTTTACCCCGTTAGAAACATTCCTTCTGTCTTCTAATGGGGCGTTAAAATAGATAAAATGCGCGACCAAAAGCGCACATAGTAACCGGCCAAATCTGAAAAAAATAAAATTTTTTTAACTGCTTTGGCCACAACAAGTTAATCCAGTTAATCCTGTCAAAATAACGCCATTTTTCGCATCAAACGCGCACATTCGTGCATTTATAGAGGGATAGTTGTTTTTCAGCCCCCAGCTAAAAGGACGGAAATCCATTAGGGGAATAACAAATGCAACCTACTCAATACGCAATACGATATACGATATACGACATACGATATACAGGCTACGCAAACCGCCGTAACGCCCCAAATTCAGCCGCCACCCCGAACAAACCGCCTATTCGGCCCAAATTGTCAACCAATTATGACTCAATTATGCAAAACAAAGCCAATTTTCTGGATGACCAAATGAACGTAACTACTTTTTTTACAAAGGATTATGAAAATGTACCACTTCGCAGACGCCGGAAAAACGAACCCAAAACGAACCCAATCAAACCCAATTAAACCCAATTTCAAAGGCAGATTCAACGTTTAAGGAAAAAGAAATGAAGGATACCGTTGTAACTGCGCAAAGCCAAAAAATCTGAGAAACAAGGAATACAAAGTATGCCTAAACAGGGGAAATATTACGTCTACTCGACGCCGCGATTGATTGTAATATTGATAAATCAACTAAAAACTTTCCTATACGGTCGCTACATTCGTTTGTGCCAAATCAATTCGAATAACAGTGGGAAAATCGGTTTTTTCAAATGCTTGACCTCACTAACAAAACATACTATTATAACGGCAACATTTTGGAAAGGAGTTGGAACTATGATAGATAGAGGATATCTGATTGTTGCCCTAACCTTGATGATGGCTTTCTTAGCAGGCTGCGAGACCATGCAGGAAGCTCTAAACCTTAAGATACCGTCTGCGCGATTGACGGGCCTGAAATTCGAGGAGGTGAAGTTAGACTCAGCCACGCTTCTATTCGATGTTGAGATTGATAATCATTATCCAGTCGCTTTGCCATTGACAAACTTCGACTACAGCTTATCCACCGGTGCTGATAAGTTTCTTTCAGGTAGTGCCAAATCGCAAACCACGGTGCCTGCGAAAAACAAGAAAACAGTTTCCCTGCCAGCCAAAATCAACTATTTAGAAATGTTGAAAGCTTTGAAGGGAATCAGGCCTGGCTCAAAAATCCCATACAATGCAGAATTGGGCTTGTCGTTTGACACGCCAGCTTTGGGACTAATTAGGCTGCCTTTGAAAAAGGAGGGCGAGTTGGTTCTACCGAATATCTCGGACACAACGCTTAAGGATATATGGGATGTGATAAAAACTAACTAACCTGGCTCGGAACACCGCCAAAGATTAAAATGGTTGGCTTTACTAAGAAAGGATGAATCCAATGAGCTTATCTTTGAAATATCGAATAATTGTTTTTTGTGGTTTTCTCTCATTTCTGTCTTCCTGCTCTCAGGTTGAAATCACTGGTAGAAAACAGTTGAACCTTGTTCCCGCTTCGATTATGAATTCAATGAGTTTCCAATCCTACAGTGAATTTCTCTCCCAGAACAAGCTAAGCCCTAATGTCGAGCAAACCCAAATGGTCAAGCGTCTCGGTGGCAGAATTCAAAAGGCGGTAGAAAAGTATTACACCGAAAAGAATCTCTTAGACCAATTGAAAGGATACCAATGGGAATTTAATCTCATCGAAGATAAGTCGTTAAATGCCTGGTGTATGCCGGGAGGAAAGGTGGTCGTTTATACCGGCCTGCTGCCGGTAACCCAGACAGAAGCCGGTTTAGCTGTCGTAGTGGGTCATGAAATCGCGCACGCTGTCGCAAAGCATGGTGCTGAAAGAATGACCCAGGGGCTTATTGTTGAGATGGGGGGTATGGCCTTGTCGAGGGCCCTGGCAAATAGACCCGAAAAAACAAAGGACCTGTTTATGCGCTCGTATGGCATAGGAACTGAAGTCGGCGTATTGCTTCCCTACAGCAGGGTACACGAAAAAGAAGCAGACCATTTGGGACTGATATTTATGGCGTTGGCTGGCTACAATCCGAATGAAGCGGTCAGCTTCTGGGAAAGAATGGCTGCTTCCAAAGAGGACCAGGCGGAACCACCAGAGATATTGAGCACACATCCTGCCGACTCGACCAGAATCAGAAACATCAAAGAACTGATTCCCGAGGCCATGAAGTATTACCAAAAGCAGTAAACATAAAAAAATTGAATACTTCTCTACTTGTAACCGGTTTCAGACCCTATCACACCCCATTTTCAGGGATTTGAGAGAAATGAAAAATCCCTATATGGTCACTACGGAAAGCGTATCCCCCTGAAAAGGATAAGATGTATGGCCTGGGATTGTTATCAGAAGCTCAGAAGAAGATACAAGGGCAGGACTAACTAAATTCTTTCTCTCAGCTTTTACAAAAACAACACTACACCCTGAAATGCAATTGAAAATGGACATTGAAAATGTTTACCAATTTTTCTGTTTTTAATAACTTGCTGATATATAAACACTTACAAAATGATGTTTTTGTAAAAATTGCAGATAACGGCCTCTCTGGTTGTAGCACAGTTGTAGGCCGCGATTGCTTATAATATTGATAAATCAATCAAAAACTTTCCTATCATAACAAGCGATTGCTCTCATTAACTTCCTTCTTCCCGTCCATCCCAACTAAGTCTATAATATGTCTATGCAGTAGAACAATCGATCAGTAGATGATCAGATCCGCCTTCAGCTATTTGCTTTGTCCTACAACCTCGGCAATTTCCTGAGACGTCTGGCACTACCGAAGTCAGTGAAGAAATGGTCGCTGAGGACGCTGAGGGCAAAGCTAATCAAGATTGGAGCCAAGTTGGTCAGGCATTCGCGGTATGTGGTGTTCCAGATGGCGGAAGTGGCTGTGCCGAGGACGCTCTTTCGTGAAATCCTTGGTCGAATCGGGCAGTTGAGAGCCAGCCCAGAACTGGCGAGGGCAGGATGCCCGGCCGTGCTGGGAAAATCCAGGCAGGTGATGTGAAATCCGGGGGCAATGTGCGTCGAAAAAGTGCCAAAATGTTGGATTTTTGGCGGTTCGCCGATTTTGACCCGTGTGAACCGCCAAGGGCATTGAAATGGAGCAGGTCATTCAGGTAAAATGACGTACTGCAGCGCGCAGAAGCAGCTTTTATGAACTTAAATGGAAATGTCAGGTTATATGGTAAACCCCAAGTAAGGAAACACGTTATGAAGACACTAATTGTAAGCTTGGTGATAGGTTTCGCAACGCTTTCTCTTTGCGGTGCTGATGCGGCCAAGACGGACAAGACTCTGGTCGTATGGGTTGCTCCGGCCAATCTGACTCATCGTGGAGGCAGCGCGCTTACGATCCAGAGTGGCGATCAGTTTGACGGCATAGTTTTTGGCGAGCTACAGGCAGGCAAATGGATGGCCGGCAGCGACTTTCATAAGCGTACGGAGAAAGCCCAGGAGAAGTACATCCGCGAGACCGCCGACAGCAAGACAATGGTCCAGATGGCTATCGTCTATAAAGACGACCGGATACTGATTTATCGCAATGGTGAGAGCTATGCATCGTATCAGGCTAAGAACATTGATCTGTTAAGCCCTGAGAATAATATTGCTGTCTTCGGTTTGAGACACGTTGGAGCAGCAGGTGGCCGCATCTCCGGAGCAATAGAAGACGCCCGTATCTACAGTACGGCCTTGACTGTCGATGAGATTCAATCACTCCAACCGAACAAGAAATCAAAAATCGAACCCTACGCATGGTGGGATTTCGAGGGCGACAAGGTTGAGGATCGTACAGGTCGATTTGCACACAGCAGAATGAAGAACGGAGCGAAGCTGGCGGACGGCAAACTGGTTCTGGGCGAAAACTCTGTCCTGGTTGCCGCTGTTACTGAAGATGGCGCCAAGATGGCCACCCGTGCTCAGGGCGCGCGTGCACCGGCGGCCCCGTATGTAGAGGAAACGCCGGCCATGCCGAAAGATGTGCCGGCTAACTGGCTAACATACCATCTTGCCCACCCGGGCCCGGGTGTCGGCATGCCAGGCGATCCCAATCCCGCTTTTTACTACAAAGGCCGTTATCATCTGCATTATATTTACAAAAACAAGCACGGCTTTGCGTTTGCTCACGTATCCAGCAAAGACATGGTTACCTGGAAGTGGCACCCCACCGTACTTGTCGGGCCCAATACGGGTCACGGAATGTTCAGTGGTACAGGATTCTTCACTAAGGCCGGCCGGCCGGCAATGATCTACCATGGCCAGGGATCCGGAAACAACTACCTGGCTCTTGCCCTTGATGATAACCTGGATGAATGGACCAGGCCCGTTGCGGTCAAGCCCAGGACTAAATCCGGGCAGGCGGCCAAGATACGTATGTGGGATCCTGACTGTTGGTTGAATGGTGACACCTATTATGCGATATCCGGCGGCGGCCCACCTCATTTGATGAAATCTTCGAATCTTGAAGAGTGGGAGTATCTCGGCCTGTTGCTGCACGAAGACATGCCGGATCTGGGGGTAAACAAAAATGAAGATGTCTCTTGCCCCAATATGTTCAAGATAGGTGATAAGTGGATGCTTCTTTGCATCAGTCATGGGATGGGGTGCCGTTACTACCTTGGCGATTTTAAGGACGAGAAGTATTTTCCCGAGTTCCACGCCATGATGAACTGGAAGAACTGGAATTTCTTCGCGCCGGAATCATTGCTGACTCCGGATGGCCGCCGTGTCATGTGGGCCTGGTGCAGGCTTGAGGGCGCCCAGAGCGCTATCCAGTCACTGCCGCGTGAACTTAGTCTGCCTGATGATGGTGTGTTGCGCATCAAACCGGTGCGGGAACTTAAGCAGCTTCGTTATGATGAGAAGAATGAAGGTAACATCATCGTCAAGAGCAATAGCAGCCACATGCTCAAGAGAATTTGCGGTGACACTGTAGAGCTGAGCGTCACAATCAAGCCAACCAGCGCCAAAGAATATGGCGTCAGCGTATTCTGCGATAGGGATGGCAAGGGTTTTCCTGTCACCATCAAGCCAGAGAGCAAGGTCATGGCAATGGGCGAAATTAAGCCTCCGTTCGAGCTTAAGAAAGGTGAAGATCTGAATCTTCGTATCTTCCTTGACAAAAGCATGGTCGAGTTCTTCGTCAACGATCGCCAGGCCGCCGTGTACATGCAGCAGCACGATAAAGAAAATGTAGGCATAAGCCTGTTCAGCAAAGGTGGTGATATAACGGCCAAAGTCAAAGGCTGGAAAATGAAATCAATCTATGCGGGCCGGTAAAGTGCACCAATTTCTCTTGCTTTCCGGCTCACTGCCGCAATCGCAAGAAAACAACAATCAAATTGTCTATCAGATACACGAGAGGAATTGTCATCATGAGAAAGTATCTTGCAACGATAATTATTAACGAAGTTGTTGCCCTGAGCTTGATGAGCATCGCTGCGGGATCTGATGTGTTGCCGAATCGCGGATTGTATGAAGTAAGCCACGAGCGGGTGGAACTGCGAGGCGGGTTCTGGGGCCCGCGTTTGAAGATCCACCACGAGACGACCATCGGCCACGCACTGGACTGCCTGGAGCGCAATGGGCACGTCACCAACTTCGACAAGGCGGCTGGAGTGTTCGACGGCCCGCTCCGCGGCCACCATGCCTTTGACTCGGATATCCACAAGGCCATGGAAGGCGCAATGTACTGCCTGCAGCATCGCGACGATCCCGAGCTGCGTCTGCGCGTCGAAGGAATTATCGATCGCATCCTGGCCGCTCAACAGGAGGACGGTTTCCTGATCTCCTGTTTTATCGTCAATGGGCTTGATAAGAAATGGGACGACCTTCGTTTGCAGCACCAGATGTACAACGCGGGACACTTTTTTGAGATGGCTGTCGAGCATCATCGGCTCAGCGGGGAAAAGAAAGCGATTGACGCAGC
>DATLBB010000043.1:0-4297 GCA_035527155.1 Sedimentisphaerales bacterium | reverse complement strand
ACCGGGATGTCCGGATTCGCTGGAGTTCCATTCGCCGGGTTGGCCGTTTGGCAGCAAAGGCAGGGCGGACAGACGCTCCCAGGAAAAGCCATCTGCGCTTACGGCACAGCCGATTTGTTGGGGCTGATTGTTGTATGCACCGGCGTAAAACATAAATAGTCGACCGTTATGCCTGCAGACGGCCGGGGCTTCGATGCAATTTTTCTCCCAGGGTAGTTCGGGCTTGAGGATTGACTCATTACACATCTGTGTCCAGCAGTTGCGTCCGAAATCGGATTTAACCGGAGCTTCGGCAACTGCCAGCATCTGGATTTTCATTGCAGGGTCACGGGTGGCACAATAGAGAAGCATCCGGCCATTATGTTCGATAACTTCAGCGTCAATTGCTCTGCCGCAGTTCCATTCCCCGGTTGGCGAGAAGACTGGATTAGTGGGATTGCGGTTAAAGTGTATTCCATCACTTGAAATAGCATGGCAAATCGCATCGTTTCTGCCATTCCCATAGGTTTGATAAAAGAGATGGACTTTGTCGTCGATGACAATCGCGGCGGGAGCGGCCAGCCCCCTTTTTTCATATTTTGCACTCGGCAGGATTTCTCCGGCCTTCTTCCACGTCTCAAGGTCGTTACTCTCGGCAATGCCTATCGCGATGCCCTTTTTCCTGCGATTTATGGAATAATACATTAAGTATTTGCCCTTGAAGCGAACGACATCCGGGTCCTTTGCAAAAGGCCGCCCGTATGAGGTATCGCTGTAATACATACGGGGCTTCCGGGGTGAGTTGGAATTCGAAGAAGCAGGCTCAGATACATCAGGTGTGGACGCTTTACTATCACTTGATTCTAATGACGGTGTTAGTATCAAGTTCCTTGAATCAGCGGGTTGGCGATTTGCCCGTACGGCCGTTTCTGTAATGTTGCATACGCCAACACTTGTAGTCCAATAAACCACCAGTGTTGTCAGTAATTTGGTCGCATGTCTCACATTCATAATCTGAGAACTGCCATATAGAACCCTTGTCCATACTTTTCAGCACTCTATATCACATAAGATATACAATCTGCTTCATAACTGCAAGCACAGACTCATTGTTTGTCATTTGCGACTATCAGTTGGAAATATTGCCTGATGCCGGTTTGAATTTTCGATTTTTGTGCTATACTTTAATATAGAGGCTGGGTAAACCAGTAATGTTCCGATAAGAGAGTATAGCCGAGAGGGCAACGGTTAGTCCTTGAGTAGTTATCTAACTAATCCCTTGCAGGGCCCCTTCCGTCTTTCGGTTAGCTGAAAATGGCGACAGTAGCAGGTCTGGAGGCGCGGCGAATGGACAGGAATAAAGAGCGAAGAACAGAGCACAGGATGCCTTACCATTGGCCGATTTGGTTCGACGATGACTTCAACCAAGAGCTTATACAGGGCCAGATGGTCGACATTTCAAGCAAAGCAGCGGCGTTTACCTGCCGTGCATACGAGAGCTACCCGTCTGAAGGTCAACAGGTAACCGCTCATTTTAGTGTCCCGATTTGCGGACCGGGCGGTTCTTTTGCCATGCGTAATTTCACCCGTTCAGGCCATACTTGCAGGGTTGAACACGTAAACTATGTATTGCGTCGTATTGCGGTTCAGTTCGCCGAACCACTGCCTTTCAAGCCAGGAGAGCAGGACCAGCAGCAGGCCCCCGCACAGAGTCTGCTATAATACGCCTCTTTTGCCCGTCACCACTATCCTTTGTGTGCCAGACAATCTCGAAGGCCGAGGCGAGAGCCACCAATATGGTTGTGAGCACCAGGGTGATGGTGCTTTTTTGCCCTGACAGTCAGGTGACAACAGGGCTATTTGCGTGTGTATTTCAGCGATTTCTCAACATCACAGCACACAAGCCGGCCAAGAATGTAAAAAAAAGCCCCTGCTTGCGGAGGAGGAGGGTGAGAAAAATGCAGGAGCTTTCGTTGAAAAAGCCTATTATAGTCCTTCTGCCGGTCATGTCAAGTATTTTTTCAGACGAAATTTCAGCGTACGGGCACGGCGGACGGCTGGACCTGATTTGTAGAACCGGCCTGGGGGGATAAAAGAGGCCTTTTTGATATATTATCTTGACTTTTCAGAGATTGGATGGTATGTAAAGACCACGTGTATATTTTTGTACCGCATGGAGTCCAGGGTGGACACCAACTTTAGTCTTTTGACAGAAAGGAGAAAAAAGATGCGGCGTTTAATTTGTGTTCTGGTTCTGATGTGTGTTGTGGCGATGAGTTTTTGTATTGAAGCCGATGCGGCCCGTGGTCCCGCCAAGATTAGGGCCCTGCTGATTACCGGCGATGATGTACCAGGGCATCCCTGGCGGGAGATATCCGAGACCACGCGCAAAGCGCTGGTTGACTCCAAGAGGTTCGACGTCAAGGTGTGCGAAGACCCGCATATCCTCGAATCAGGAACCGCACTGAAGGAGTATGACGTGATCGTATTTACGATCTTTAGCCTACGTATCAAGACACTTCCCAAGGAGGCCCAAAAGAACCTCCTGGACTTCGTCAAGGGCGGAAAGGGCTTCTTTGTCCAGCACCTTGCCACGGCCTCGTTCGCGAAGTGGGAGGAATTCGGCAAGCTATGCGGCCGGAAATGGGTTATGGGCACATCGGGCCACGGTCCGCGAAGCGTCTTTGAGGCAAAGGTAGTCAATAAAGAACATCCTATCACCAAAGGGATGAGCAACTTCGAGACCGACGATGAGCTGTACGCAAAACTGCAGGGGACAGGCGAGATCAATGTGCTGGTTGAGGCCTACTCCGATTGGAGCAAGAAGACCGAGCCATTGGTCTTCACCTTGAACTACGGCAAGGGTCGCACGGTCCATAACGCCTTCGGTCACGATGGCAAGGCCCTGTTGCACCCCAGTGTCCAAAAGATAATCGCCCGCGGCGCAGAGTTCGCAGCCACTGGAAAGGTCAAGTAATAAAGGTAGTGCAGTCCCGCACTTGAACAGGCAGTGATTCTATGAGGGTAAGACTCCTCTGAGTGCCAAAGTGGGAGATTCTATGCGCAGCCTAAATACGTATTCTCAACAGGACCGCAGCCAAGCCGAGAACCCTCCTGCCGAAGCGAATCCGCTGTGATACACAATATGTATTCTTTAAGCTTTTCCCAAGCGGCGCAGCGTTTCCAGACATTTCTCTATACTGACGAGCGGAGGATAGGCGTCGCTCTCGTACTCAACAATGTACCACCGGGTCCCGCCGATTGTCTCGCAGAGCTCAAAGATTTTTTGCCACGGCAGCTCATCATCGCCGATTATGGCGTTGGGCTTGCTTTTTGAGAAAGCCTTGAGGTGGACGGTTGTGGCCCGGCCGGGGTAACGCTTCAAGAGCATAACAGGGTCGCCGCCGCCACCCATGGCGTTGCCGGTATCCAACTGCATGACTACTTCTTTTTTCGTTCCACCGAAGAACGTGTCCCAGGGCAGCTCCCCATCCAAAGGCTTGAATTCAATGCTGTGATTGTGGTAACCAACCTGCATGCCGTGGGCTTTTACTTTGTCTGAGAGCTTATTGAATAGCTTCGCTGTTTCCTGCCAAGCCCTGCGGGAGCTTCGGTAGTTTCCCTGCAGACCCGGCACGATGAGAAATTTATTGCCGAGAGTTTGATTGAATTCGATTGTCTTTGGCAGCTCATCGCCCAGCAGGGTATCGATCCCGGTGTGCGTGCCGCAGCATACCAAACCCACACTATCCAGAAGCTTTCTCAGCGTTTTTGCGTCCCGGCCATAATAACCTGCGAATTCGACACCTTTGTACCCCATTTTTGCCACCGCTTTGATGGTGCCCGTTAGGTCTTTCTCACATTCCTTGCGGACGGAATAAAGCTGTACGCCGATGGGAATTCGCTTTTTGGATTTCTTCTTGGAAAACACAGCCAGAGGTTTACAACCCGTGCAGGCTGCAAGCGCGCCGGTAACACCGAGTTTTAAGAACTCACGTTTTGTAATTAGTTGTTTTTTCATAGTGCTGTCAAGTATAAGCCCTTCCGGCGGTTTGTCAATCTTTGAAAAATAAAATATCCTGCAATTAAACAACTGGTCAACGCATCCACGCATTTGTAGGATTCAGTGTCAGGTTTGTAGGATTTCGAGGTTTTGTGGCTGGAGTCTTTTCAGGCTTGGTAGCTGGTTTCGGCCGAGCGTCGCGTCAATCTGGACAGAGCCGTCGCGGTACTGCTCTTTTACGATTTGGCCGTAGGCCCGAAGAAAGCTCTGGATTCTGCCGTCCGATTGGCTGGAACTTACACGCAGTAAAACAGT
>DATLBB010000042.1:0-4126 GCA_035527155.1 Sedimentisphaerales bacterium | reverse complement strand
GCCGGGCAAAAACGATGGTATTCTGCGAGGCTGGGTCGACGGGCAACCGGCCTTTGAAAAGACAGATGTTCGTATGCGCGATGTTGATACACTCAGGATTGAAGCAGTCTGGCTGAATGTCTACCTGGGCGGCAGTTGGGTTGCCAAAAGCGACCACCACCTGTACATCGACAACGTGGTTATCGCCCATGACTACATTGGACCAATTTGATGAGGCATGCCCTCTACTTTCTGCTGCTCGGTAATTTAAGGGCAACGTAGCAGTCAAAAATCGAGAAAACTTTACAAGCGCCTGGAGTTCAAGAGCTTGTAACCACCATGCCGACAATAACGGAGAGGGCGGGATTCGAACCCGCGGTGGGGGCGTATACCCCCACGACGGTTTAGCAAACCGTTACCTTAAGCCACTCGGTCACCTCTCCGAGTAATTCTGTCCTAATCTATATTGTCCGGGCCCGTATTGCAAGAAGATAAACAGATAACTGATAATTTACCAATGACTAATCACCAGTTACGGACGCTTGAAGTCCCGCCCCCGTACAAACTTTTCAATATCCCTTGCCACTATTTCAGCAATGATATGTTCTTGTTCTGGTAATGCCGGCGACGGCTGCCCAACCGTATGGCCAGTTGACTCAACTTTCGGCTGTTGGCTCTGAGCTTCATCTCTTTGGCCCGGAGCTTTTCTGCTTATAGCTGTGATTCTGCGCTGCTTGACCATAATCTTTTCAGCCAGGTCAAATCTCGGTATTTCGCTTTTTTGCTGCTCTGTCTTTATGGGTGCCGCCGGCACATCTTCAACCGGTTTTATCTGTTCCACCTGCGATTCAGAAACATTGCCGCCGCCGTGTTCTTTTTCAGGCGACATCTGTGGCACGGCAGGGGGGGGCGGCTCGTTTTCGCTTGTTTGTGGAGAACCAGCTTCCTGCTGTGTTGTATTCTTGTACGGAGAAGGGACCCCCGGTATTATATCTCGTTCGCGAATAATATCTGGTTTACCTTGCTCCATATCAGTATCAAATTGTCCGTTACTATTGTCCATACTCACCACTATACCTCCGTTAATACTTATTGAGTGTAACCGGATTGTCGCAGGTAATCAAGAACAAAAATCCCATGTCTCTGTTATCATGGCACCTGATGCCATAGCCTTTAAGCCGCAATTACCGCCAGCGTGCTGGTTATCCAATGTACGCTGTTAACCAACTGAAAAATGTTGCGGTTCATTATCTTCACAGCTCAGAGCTATCAATACAAATAGATACTTTTAATTCGAAATCGAAAGCGTATCACCGGTTTCTTTTTGCAGTTGTTTGAAACGCTTTTTGAGCTTTTTGATAATTCCTGCATTTGCCGGATCGTCTGCGATGTTTTTTATTTCCATGGGGTCGTTCCTTAGATCATAGAGCAGCGTCTTATCGATTTTGGGATAATATATCATCTTGTAACCGTCCATGGTGATCATCCGCTGGAGTTTCATATAACCGCCGTAAATAGCGTCATAAGATTGTTTACTTTTGCCTTCGATCAGGGCCAGCAGGCTCTTAAACTGGACCTGGGTGGGCATTTCTACTCCGGCAAGATCGAGCGAAGTTGCCATAATATCCTGCAGGTAGACGGGGGAGTCGTTTTTTTTGTTTTTCGGCACATTCGGGCCATTGACCATCAAGGGCACTCTTACGCTGTGGTCGAACATGTTCTGTTTACCGAACAGGCCGTGATGACCGACCGCCAGCCCGTGATCGGCGGTGAAGAAGATGTATGTGTTCTCGGCCTTGCCGGTTTTTTCGAGTGCGTCGAGAATGCGCCCCACTTGCGCGTCCATGTGCGTGATTATCGCATAGTATTCCTGCCGGTTAACTTTGACGGCATATTCGGTTCGGGGGAATGGGCCCAGTTTTTCATCACGAAGATTTTTACCGCATCCGATCGCGTCCTTGTACTCGTATTCATCCTGATAGTTTACCGGCACCTTAACCTTGTCCAGCGGATATTTGTCGACGTATTCCCTGGGCGACTGTCGCGGGTCGTGGGGGGCGTTAAAAGCCATGTACATAAAGAAGGGATTCTTGTTTTTTGCGGCTTGTGTGAGGAACTGTTCAGCGTCGTCGCCTAAAACTTCGCTCCAGTGTTTGCCGCCTTTCCAGTAGCCGCCGAACTTCGTATCATACGGACTCCATACATCCTTCCTGCCTTCGATGGGGCGGTTATATCCTTGCTTTGTCTGGTTGGGCATACCGGGGCGGACGTTGGTGACGTTGTCGAAGATTTTCTTCGGATCGATTTTGACGTGCCACTTGCCGCTCATATACGTATCATACCCGGCCTGTTTCATGTATTGAGACCAGAACCTCCCCTTTGCTGCTTCGTTCTTGAGAGTTGGTTCCGCGTTTTGTGCATGCCAGAGGAATCGTCCGGTGTTAAGCATAGTACGGCTTGCCACGCAGACCGCACCGTGCCATGCGCCCTGGTTATACGCGTGGGTAAACGTTACACCGCCGCGGACGAGCTTGTCGAGGTTGGGGGTTTGTATCTCGTCATTGCCGAGGGATCGCAGGGTTTCGAAACACTGATCGTCTGCAAATATAAAAAGAATACTCGGCCGTTTCCTTAGCACACTACTTGCCTGGCCCATACTCACACAGCCTGACATTGCCAGCGAAGCAGCCCCCACACCAATGGTCTTCAAAAATTCTCTCCTGTTCTGTCTGCTCATATCTACTCCTTAACTCCTTATGATAGGCGTTTCACGTAGACATAATATGCACCCCGGGACTCGCCGGTATCATCGATAAACCACGTCTGTAAGCGTGTCTTACCCGCTTTAAGTTGTACCCGGAATGTCACCGCATGTGCATCCTGGGGAATCGGCTTGGTCACATCCACATCGGCAATCTTGAGCCTGGCCTCCGTTGCCGCTATTGCCTTGCCCTTCGCAATGGCTGCCGTGATTGGTTTATCGACCTCCAGCGCCCACCGCCGAAGCGCAAACTCATAAGTACCGTCGCGCTCAACCTCCACCGCCCAGAAACCGTTCGCCTTCATCCCATTGCGGACCGCACCCTGGTTCCACGGCACTTTCGGAGTATGCCAATCATGAGACATCAGTCGCACCGGATTTTCTTTGTCAGAACCAATGATAGTCTCACAGTACTCATCAAAGCCCTTGGACAGGTCGGCCCACCACTCTTCATAGGCCTTCCGTAGTTTCTCAACGACCTTGGGATGCTTCTCGGCAAGATTGTTCTTCTGGCCTGGGTCCGCCTTTATATCGTGAAGTTCTTTGCCGTTGACCAGCCGCCACCGCTCAGTCATCACCGCGCTTTTTCGCCACTTTTCCGGATATTCGATCCGTTGCGAGTGGACCAATAGTGTGCGGTCAAACCATCTGACGCTATCGCTCTTCAGTAGAGGCACGAGGCTGGCTCCATCGAATTTCACGCCGCGTGGTTTCGCCAATCCGCACAGCCCGATTAGCGTCGGCAGCACATCAATATGCGCTGTGAGCTGGTTCACATCACGCCCGCCGCCGATACCGCCTCCGGGCCAGCGAATAAAACACGGCACGCGGTGTCCCCCATCATACTCAGAGCCTTTTGTACCTCGCATCCCGGCATTGAAGCCCAAGCCCCGGCGAAAGCCCGCCGCCGTCCCATTGTCGGTCAAAAAGATAAGAATAGTATTCTCCTCGAGACCCAGCGCTTTCAGCTTCTTCACAAGCCGCCCCATGTTCTCATCAATATTGGTAATCATCCCGTAGAAGGCCGCGTTTGGCACATTCTCCTTGCCCTCGTACATCTTCTTGTATTTTTCAGCGACAAGATAGGGCCCATGTGGCGCATTCGTTGTAAGGTAACAGCAGAAAGGCTGGTCCTTATTGGTCTCAATAAATTTCATCGCCCCATCAAACCAAACGTCGGTACAGTAACCCGAGAACTTCTTCGGCTTACCATTGTGAAGGTACGTATCATCGAAGTAATCGTTGCCCCAGTAGTCCGGTCCCTGCCCGACCCCACCCCCTCTATGGATAAGCACTTCCTGAAAACCCCGGTCCTGCGGCCGGAATGGATAATTGTCGCCAAGGTGCCACTTACCGAAGACACCCGTCCGATAGCCGCCCGCCGAA
>DATLBB010000041.1:0-26909 GCA_035527155.1 Sedimentisphaerales bacterium | reverse complement strand
CTGTTGCGAGAAGGTTGGTCCGTCCGAGCTTGACGTCCTTCAGACTTAATAAACTGTCAGCCATCTTATTGATTTCGCCCACCTGCCCTCGAAGCACAATAACCTCCAGGCAATCGTGCTCGTCCAGGTGGATGTGCATGGAGGAAATCGTTTGTAGAATATGCGAATGTTGCAAGTCGGTTAGCTTCCGCATCAGCTTTGTCGAGTGATGGTCGTAAACCAGAAATACGGCACCGACCGCCCTGGCTTTTGGATTCTGGAGCCGCTCGCCACTTAGCTGCCGGCGTATAAGGTCGCGTATGGCCTCAGACCGGTTCTGATAACCTTGTTTGGCAATGAGCTTATCGAACATGGAAAGCAGCTTCTTATCCAGCGAGACGCCTATGCGTTCAACTTTGTCCATCTGTTTGTTCCTTTAAGCAGCGTCGTTTTTAGTTTATGTATTTTTACTTGTTACGTACACTACCTGCTCGGCAAGCAGATTAGGTGCGAATTTTACCGGGCTAAAACGGGTTTTAACCAGTGGAATTTTCTTTTCTACTTTAATCCCCAATTTGCCACAGAACCTGTCGAAATCTTTCAGCGATAGAAAGTGTATGTTCGGCGAGTTGTCCCAGCCAAAAGGCAGCTGCTTGGTTACCGGAGCTGCGCCGCCGAAGAACAACTGCATCCTGCATTTCCAGTGAGCAAAGTTTGGAAAGCTGACGATCACCTTCTTGCCCACACGCAGTAGTTCCTCAAAGACCTTCCTGGGTTCCTTGAGTGTTTGAACCGTCTGTGAGAGTATGACGTAGTCGAAACTCTTATTTTCGTAGTATCCCAGCCCCTGCTCAACATCCTGCTGGAGGACAGGCAGGCGCCGGCAGATGCAATCCAGGACAAGCTCCTGGTCGAGTTCGATGCCCTCGCCTTTGACGTTTTTGTCGCGCACTAAATTATCGAGCAGCTGTCCATCTCCGCATCCGACGTCAAGGACGGTGCTGTCCGGCTCGATAAGAGATTCAATCAGCTCGTAATCTACGCGCGCCCGGTGGGCTTGCTCGACCGGGCTGATCGCCCGCATACTGCGAGCATAACAAGAACACGGCTGTTTTTCTCCACCGGATCCAAAAGTGGCTTTCAGAAAGCAGCAGAAAAAGGTCCCGAGAGTATCCGACTCCAGTAAAAACGCATCGTGACCGTAGGATGAATCGATATTGCAATAGCTTACATCTTTACGATTGGCGGCCAGGGCATCCACTATCGCCCTGGATTGCTCGGGCGTGAAGAGCCAGTCGCTTGCAAAACTGACTACGAAGAACCTCGATTTGACATTCGCAAAGGCCTTGCGTAATGACCCGTATTCCTTCTGCAGGTCGAAATAGTCCGCCGCCTTGGTTATGTAAAGATAACTGTTGGCGTCGAATCTTTCCACGAAGGTTTGCCCTTGATGGTCCAGGTATGTCTCAACGGCAAACTCGGAGTTGAAATCGTAGCTGTATTGGTCGGCGTCTCTTAGTTGTCGGCCGAACTTCCGGCGCATGCCCTGTTCCGAAAGATACGTTATATGCCCAATCATTCGGGCAATTGCCAGTCCTTTATCCGGGCCTTCTTTGTCTTTGTATTGGCCGTTGGCAAAATTCGCATCCGCCAGTATCGCATTTCTACCTACCGCATCAAACGCAATCGACTGGGCTCCATGATGGGTGGTTGTGGCAATCGGCAACACAGCTTTAACAAAGTCGGGGTACTCAATCCCCCACTGCAAAACCTGCATCCCGCCTATCGAGCCGCCAATTACCGCCAAAAGCTTTTTTATACCGAGCTTATCGAGCAGCAGCTTTTGCACTTTAACCATATCTCCGATGGTTATAATTGGAAAGTCCAGACCGTATGGCTTCTGCGTCGCCGGGTTAATCGAGGATGGTCCTGTCGTCCCACCGCAGCCGCCTAAAAAATTTGAGCAAATAACAAAGTACTTATTCGTGTCAATGCCTTTGCCCGGCCCTACCATAACGTCCCACCAGCCGGGCTTCCTGTCATTAGGACTGTGGTAACCGGCGACATGAGCGTCGCCGCTGAGAGCGTGGCAAATCAAAACAGCATTATCCCCAGTCTCGTTAAGCTGCCCGTAGGTCTCGTAGGCCACATCAATCGGAGCTAATCTCTTGCCGCACTCCAGCTCCAGAGGCTGCTCCGGCTCCACCAGCCGTATTGCCTGAGTCCGTACGATACCAACCGAGTTTTTCCCAATCTCTGCCATAATAGCAGCAAAGTATACCCGAAAGACGGCCAATGTAAAGACCGACAGTGAAAACTACCGTGCGAAACCACCAGCTCTGGGTGGCAAAGTAATAACATTTTCTATTTCAAAATTGCAAAAATTCCTTGACACCCTAAGACATCAGACATAAATTGTAGTTACAATAGTGGAAGTGCCAAGATACCAAAGACAAATTTAGCTAAATGTCGTTTAGCGAAAGGAAGCATAAGATGGCAAAGAAGAAGAAAGTTTCGAAGAAGAAAAAGGTCGTAAAGAAGAAAGCCGCAAAGAGGAAAAAAGCCCCAAAACTGTGGACAAAAGCCGACGTCAGCCTGCTGAAGAAGCTTTTCCCGATGAATCCCACTTCTAAAATAGCTAAACAGCTCAGGCGCAAGACCGACGCAGTGAAAAAGAAAGCGTCCAGAATGGGACTTCGCAAGTCAAAGAGGTACCTGAAGTCAATCGGCAGGGCTTAATTATTAGAGCCAGCTCTTCAGTGGTGCTCGTGCCATTTTGCGGTTTGTTGCAAAATAAGAACTCTACCAAACGCGGAGCGGAGTGTTTGGGGTCCCGGTCAAGATGTCTGGATAAGCTGATGGCTCGGAGCATATCTGCTTCGTGGGGGGATAGGGTGCAAGTTTTTTTATACTACGTACAGTCTAAAGTTTCTCTATCGTGGCTGGCCCAGTCCCCATATATATAATCAATGATGACAGCTTTATGTCAGCCCACGAGAAGGTGTAAAGTGGGCGTTCCCCCTGTGCCAATGGCTAACCCGAGTACAAAATCGTTGACATTTGCCTCCAATACCATTATTGTTTAGGCGAAGTTTCCATAATATTTTCGTATTTTTGATATCAGGAGACTAATTTGAGAGTTCTTTCGGGCATACAGCCATCCGGCGGCCTTCATATAGGCAACTACTTTGGTGCAATGCGCCAGCATCTCCAGCTCCAGGCTGAGCATGATTGCTTTTATTTCATCGCTGACTACCACGCCCTTACCAGCAATCCAACACCTGCGGACGTTACTCGGCGTGCGCTTGATGTCACAATGGATTATCTCGCCCTGGGCCTCGATACCGAAAGAACCGTCTTCTGGCGACAATCCGATGTGCCTGAAGTTACCGAACTCACCTGGCTGCTTTCCTGCATAACCCCGATGGGTCTTTTGCAGCGGTGCACAAGCTACAAGGAGAAAGTCGCTCAGGGCATCAGTCCCAATCACGGCCTGTTCGCATATCCTGTCCTCCAGGCCGCTGACATTTTGATTTTCAAATCCGATTTAGTTCCCGTGGGCGCCGACCAGAAGCAGCATATTGAGGTCACGCGTGACATCGCCATCCGATTCAATAACACATATGGCGAAATCTTCACCGTTCCGACCGAGCACATCATCGAATCCGTAGCTGTCGTACCGGGTACTGACGGACAAAAAATGAGCAAAAGCTATGGAAATACCATCGAGATATTCGAATCGCAAGAAAGCGTCAGAAAAAAAGTTATGCGTATCGTTACCGACTCGACACCCGTTGAGGAGCCAAAAGACCCCGACAGTTGCAGCGTCTTTGCACTTTTGAAACTGGTTACCTCAGTGGACGAATTAGCCGAGTGGGAAGACAGATACCGAAGTGGTGGCATGGGCTATAGCGAGACTAAAAAACGCCTCGCGGAGCTGTTGATAGAATATTTCAAGCCGTTCAGACAAAAAAGAACCGAACTCGAAAGCAACATTGATTATGTCAAGAAAGTCCTGGCCGATGGTGCTGAGCGGGCAAAAGCCGTAGCCGCCAAAACCCTTGCCCAGGCCCGAAAGGCCGTAGGATTAGGAGCCTAACAATGGCCGATAAACTTGTTACAATTGCGCAGTTCACAGATTATATTGAAGCCGAGATGGCGAAACAATTACTCGCTGATTATGAAATCGAGTCAGTGGTAGTCGGCGAGAATGCTGCAAATTTATATCCGGTATCTGGCGTGGTAGGGCCGGAGTTGCAGGTCCTTGAAAAAAATGCACAGCAGGCACGGGAAATCCTGGAATCTCAAAAAGAACAGGAGCATTAGTTGGCAGCCTATCGTGTAAATCTTGACATTTTTGCAGGGCCTTTGGATTTGCTATTGTATTTGGTGCGCAAGGAAGAGGTGGATATTTATGATATTCCCATCGCCAAAATCACCGACCAGTACATTTGCTATATCGAAATGCTCAAGAGCATTGACATTGATTTAGCCGGCGACTTTTTGGTAATGGCGGCCACGTTAATGCAAATAAAATCAGCCATGCTGTTGCCGCAGGCCGAGTCTGGGTCGGCCCTTTTAGACGGGCAGGCCGATGATTTGTCTGACCCTCGCGTGGAGCTTATCCGCCAGCTGCTGGAATACAAGAAGTTCAAAGACGCTGCCAATCTTCTAAGTGACGCGGCCGACAGACAGAGAGACCGTTTTCCGCGTTCCGACAGCATTATCGAGCGGTTAAGGCCCGGCACCGAGCCGCAGATTGACATAGACCTGGTAAGTATCTGGAACTTACTCGAAGCTTTTGATTCGATTATGAAAGCTACCGGTGCAGTTCGTACGATAAATCACATCAAGGACGATACGCCTATTGATTTGTATCAGATAGAGATTTTGCACCGCCTTCAGTCAGAAGGTCGGATGAGTTTCGAACGTATCTTCGAGTCCGGGGCCAACCGTATCGTAATGATTGGATTGTTCCTGGCGCTTTTGGAACTGGTTCGAGAAAATTTGGTCTGGGCTGAACAACGAGCACCTTTATCTTCCATATACTTACGGCCCTTGACCGATGAGCCAGCCGAAGAGGCTGTGCAAAGGGCCATCCTCGCCCTTGCCGAGTCCGGCGGTGATAAATCTACTCAAAGCGAAAGGCAGGAACAGCCGCCCATTCCAATTTCTGAATTGTCCCCGAAAGGTAAACCGGCAGTCTCGCCTGATGCTCGACAGCGGCGGCAACCGACCATTCCGATTGCTGAATTGTCGCCAGAAAGCAAATCGGCATCCTCGGCCAACAAGCAGGAAAAAGAGAAAATAGAACCGACCAAAGACAATAGGCAGCCGGCAGCAGATTAGCATTTGACAATTTCCACACTTGAATTCCCACGACGACCGGATGCATCCCCCGCAAATATATTTTGTGACGGGGCTTGATTTATCAACTATTAGGTGCGATAATGGCAGGTTTTAGAGATTCTTGTATAAAGGAAGTAAAAAAGTGTCGCACAAAATTGTGTCCAAAAAACAGCTTTCGGAGGATGTTTTCACTGCCGAAATCGAAGCTCCGCTTGTTGCTCGGGCAAGAAAGCCGGGCCAATTTGTCATTGTCAGTCTAAACAACGAATACGGTGAGCGGATTCCTCTGACAATCGCCGGCGCCAAACCCAAAAAGGGCACAATCCGGCTAATCTGGCAGCGTGTCGGCAAAACAACCGCTGAATTGGCTGATATGCAGCAGGGTGACGAGATTGCCAACGTGACCGGCCCACTTGGTAAGCCAACCCATGTCGAAAAGTTTGGCACCGTTGTCTGTGTTGGCGGTGGTATCGGCAATGCCCCCTTATTGCCGGTTGCCAAAGCCCTGAAAAAAGCCGGCAACAAAATCATCAGCATCCTCGGAGCAAGAAATAAAGAGCTGATTATCCTCGAAGATGAATTTGCCGCAATTTGCGACGAACTGATAATCACAACCGATGACGGCTCATACGGACGAAAAGCCCTGGTAACCGAACCGCTGAAAGAAGTTTGCCGGCGCGACCAAAAGCCGGACCAGGTCGTTGCAATCGGCCCGGCCATAATGATGAAGTTCTGCTGTGAAGTTACAAAACAATTCAATATTCCTACACAGGTTTCGCTGAACACCATTATGGTTGACGGCACAGGTATGTGTGGCGGTTGCCGGGTCGAATTTGATGGGCAGGCAAAATTTGTTTGTGTTGATGGTCCGGAGTTTGACGGCCATAAAGTCAACTTCGATTTGATGATAAAAAGATTAAACGCATATAAAGACCAGGAACAGGAAGCCTACGAACAATACAATGAGCACAGATGCAAAATAGGCCTGGACAAACAGAATATTGAATAGTGCCTGGGCTTGACGTTTTTTCCGACTGTCAACGCCCAATTCTTAGGGGACTCGTTACAGTGACGGACAAAGAAAGACAGGAATTGCTCCAGCGGCTTCTGGAAAAGCAAAAAGATGGTGGGCTCAAACCCGCCGACAGATACGAAATTCCTCCTCAGGACATGCCTGAACAAGACCCTGTCGAAAGAGCAAGAAACGTCAACGAAGTGGCGACCGGATATACCGAAACCCACGCACGACTGGAAGCGTTACGCTGCCTGCAGTGCAAAAAAGCCCCCTGTATTAAAGGCTGTCCCGTCCAGATAAAGATACAGGATTTTATAGCTGCTGTTTCCGATGGCGATTTCAAAAAAGCGCTTGCAATCATCAAAGAAAACTCACTTTTGCCGGCCGTTTGTGGGCGAGTCTGTCCACAGGAAGTCCAGTGTCAGCAAACATGCACAGTCGGCCTGAAATTCAAGGACCCGACTAAAGCCGTTTCAATCGGGCGGGTGGAAAGGTTCGTCGCCGACCTCGACCAGGAAGAGATCATTCCAACCGTCGCACCCAACACCGGAATGAAAGTAGCCGTAATCGGCTCAGGCCCCGGCGGTATAGTCGCCGCTGCTGATACCAGAAGGGCCGGCCACGATGTCACTTTGTTCGAGGCCTTCCATAAAACCGGCGGCGTGTTGGTTTATGGAATCCCGGAATTCAGAATGCCTAAAACCATTGTCCAGAAAGAAATTGATGTCTTGACAAAAATGGGTGTCAAAATCGTCTGCAACTTCGTTGTCGGCAGAACAAGAACCATTGAGCAGCTTATGAAAGAGGAAGGCTTCGATGCAGTCTATATTGGCGTCGGGGCTGGCCTGCCGAGGTTTATGGGTATCGAGGGCGAATCCCTTGTCGGCGTATATAGTGCCAACGAATACCTGACACGTGCAAATCTTATGAAGGCATACGACTTCGGCGAAGGGGCCGATACTCCAATCGCTCGCTCAAAGAAAGTCGCCGTTACAGGCGGCGGCAATGTCGCTATGGACTCAGCCAGGACGGCCGTCAGACTCGGAGCAGACAAGGTTTATTTAGTCTATCGGAGAACCGAGAAGGAAATGCCCGCTCGAATTGAAGAAGTCCATCATGCAAAGCAAGAGGGTGTCGAATTTCACATATTGCAAAGCCCAAAACGGGTAATCGGCGATGAAAACAGCCACGTAACTGCAATCGAGTGTCTGAAGTATCGGCTCGGCGAGCCGGACGAATCCGGCCGGCGAAGGCCCATCCCTATAGAAGGCTCGGAGTTCCAAATTGATGTTGACACTGTAATTATTGCTATCGGCAACATCGCAAATCCGTTGATTCGCCAGACAACTCCCGGGCTGGAGTTCAACGAGTGGGGAAATATCGTCGTCGATGAAAACTGCAAAACCTCATTGGAAGGTGTTTACGCAGGGGGTGACATCGTCTCTGGCGCCGCGACCGTCATCCTCGCAATGGGCCAGGGCCGAATAGCCGCCGCTGCTATAAACGATTACCTGGCCCACAAGAAACACAAATCTTAAGAACAATCAGTCTGTTCGCTTTCAAATCAAGGCAGAATTATCGTCGCCCATTTACTGTTTTTCTGGTTTTGGCTTTGGTACCGGCGGCGCCTTCGGCGATTTGCCGAGGACCTGCTCCATCTTTTCTGCTCTCAGCTTCTTTAATTCTTCCGTCAAATCACTCTCTCGCAGCATAAATTCAATATAGTACTTGCCGCCCTCCATGGGGACACTTATCTTGCCGACGTAACCTTCACCAGCGGTCTTGGTGGTCGTTTTGGCGGGCATTGGCGTAGTGGGACTTGTTTTGGGCCCGGGCCCCTTGATTTGCACAAAACCTCTGCTGGTGTTGAACTCGTAAGAAGCGCCGACCATATGGGCAATGGTAGTTATGGCCTGCGCTATGGGGACATTTTGCATTTTGACAGTGAGCTTGTGCTCGTGCAAATGGGACATGGGTTCTACGTACAACTGCATACCGGCCCGGTTCGCCAGACTCTGAAGTATCTTGTCCGACTGTTCATCCCTGTAGGTAATATCAATCATCTGATTGCGTCTCAGTTCTCCAAAGTGAGTACTATTGACCACGCGGACCTCCGGACTCTGACCGGGGAAATCCATTCCTGAAATATACCACCTCGTGATTCTTGGCTCACCTTCGGTCTTGACCTGGCTCAACAGTTGGACGAGGGTTACGGGTGTAGGCAATTCATATTCGGTGGGCTCATTCGGCTCCGGCTGGGGTGGTTTAATAACTGACCTTGTGGGGGTCCGGCGCGGGCCAACTTGTTCATAGATGGGGTCCTTCCCAACAAGCTGACGCAAGAAATTGTTCAACTGTGCCTGCACCTCGATCGGGAAAATCAGGACTTCTTGTCCGAGCGCTTCATTTACAGTACTCTGGATTTTATCAAGAAAGTAGGTCTTTATGGGCCTTGCATGTATGGCTTTCAATAGTTCGAGCTGCTTTGTCGTCGGTCTGCCAAGGATGTGTTCGAGTTGCGGTCGCGGATGTATCGTAATTTCCTCATCACCCACAGCATGCCGCATGAAAAACACGTTGAGCATCTCTGTCATACTTTCGGCCAAAGGACCAGCCAGGGCGACCGAAAGTCTTGTGGCCTCTCCCTGCGGCAGCTTCCAGGCCGCCTCGTCCGACAAGGCAAACTTCACCCCTGCCTGTTGCCCAATCTTCTCCAGCGCCTCAACGATAGTAACATTGTTAAGTCTGATCTCAACGTCCTGGCTCAGCTTCTTCTGTAGCTGGAGCTTATCCGCCCGAACGTAGCTCGCCGAAACACCAATCACAGCAACCACGACCAGTAACGTCCTCACTAAGTTCTTCACATTCATTCTTTTCTCCTTTCCTAAAAAAGCACTTCTATATTCACAGTAAACACATCAAGTCCATCTCATCTCTACTCGTGCCATTATCTGCCAGTGCTGGTTCCGGCATACGGATTATTATCCACGCTGGCCGACGGCCATTTTTCTGCTGCTCTTCCTTCACATCAATTATCTCGATATCGCATTTCGCCACTTCTCTGCGGCTGCCACCAATATCAATCGATACCTGCGATTTAGCATCTATCGGCTGGATCTGAATTGAAGCTGACCCTTTACTCTCAACAAATTTCACAACCGCGCTTCCACCATTTTCAAATTGTACGCCCGTCGGTGTATCCGTTCTAACGGCCACGATGACAAACACAACTGCCGCAGCAGCAACAAGGCCCGCTGCTATCTTGAAGGCGGTTCGGAATCTGAGCCGAGAAGTTGTGCCCTGCCGGGCCTGGTCCAGACGCCCCGATATGGCCGTGTTCAATCTGTCCCAGTCAACAGTTTCCAACTGCTCGGTAGTATTGCGCTCAAGAAGCAAATCTATTTGTTCGTTCTTGTCTTTCATTTCCTGCTCTCACTAAAATCGAATTCGCACTCATAAATGGTCTTTCAGCAGGCCTTTTAGCTTCTGCCTTGCCCGAAAGACATGCCACCTTGCCGCCTCAACCGAACATCCCATAATTTCAGAAACTTGTCTATGTGACAAATCCTTCAATCCAAAAAGCGCTATCGCCTTAGCTTCTTTTCTCGACAGTTTTAACATCGCCTGCTGGATTGCTTCTTTCAACTCCCGGGCACTGGCCCTCTCGACCGGCGAGAGTGTCTTTTTGTTCTCATAGTAGCCAGCGGCCTTTACTTTCTCTGCTCTGCGCTTAGCTGCTCTTGCCCGACTGATTGCCGCGTTGGCAACAATCCGCAGCAGCCAAACCTCAAATCGTTTCGGATTTCTTAATTTGCCGATACCCAGATAAGCCTTAACAAAGCCGGCCTGAACAACTTCGGCTGCTTCATTCGCATTTCCCAGCATTCTGACAGCCATACTCATTACACGGCGTTGATACAGCCTGACAAGCTTGTCAAACGCGTTTCGGTCCCCTGTCTGGCTGGCCTTAACCAGCCGTTCAATATCACTGGTGTTTGCTTTCTGACCGTCATTCACAAATATGTCCTCACTGTTATAGACGCGTGAGTCGCACCGAACGTTAGTAAATTTTTAAAGAAAAATCGTCCCTGCAGGCATAATTTGTATGTCGCTTAAAATAGTTGGAGCCGGAACTTTCCCGTCCTTAAGACGCTAATCCTGCCAGTCACATCTGGCATTGTCCCAGTTGTGGAAATGGTTGGCAAAGGTTTTATATGTAGAGCAGATATCCAGCCTAAAGCCAGTCATTCACGTTGTAATTAAGCCCGTATTTTGACCTCTTGCTAAAATGCTTCTAATCGTACTTGACAACTCCACTTTTCTTTGCTATAAGGTCGCACTTTACCGTTTTCCGCGTGCTTATAAGTAAACTCAAAGCGTAGTATTAGCACAAAACAAGACAATATTTCTGGCCGGTAATGATGGAAGTTAAGCCGTTCAAAGCATTCAGGTTTGACCCTGGCGCAGTTGGCGACGTGGGTAGCTGTATTTCTCCCCCGTATGATGTAATCAGTCCCACAGAGCAGCGGCAGCTATACGAGAAAAGCAAGTATAATATCGTTCGCATAATCAAAGGGAAAACCACCTCTTTTGACAATGACGACAACAATCAGTACACAAGGGCCGCAGACTATCTCAAAACCTGGATAGAGAAAGGCGTCCTGAGGCAAGATTCAAATGAATCTATCTACGCTTACGTCCAGGATTTTGAGCTGGCGGGCAGCAAGATTAGACGGAGTAACTTCATTGCATTGGCCAGGCTCGAAGAGTTTGGCAAAACCGTCAGACCTCACGAGGAAACACTCGATGAGCCGAAGATTGACCGGCTCAATCTCAAAAGAGCAACTGTGGCCAAGTTCGGACTGGTCTTTATGCTTTACGAAGACCGGCAGAAAATCGCAGACAAAATCATTGAAGACGCCGAAAGACAAACTCCACTTATCGACTGCATCGATGAACAAGATGTTCGACACCGTCTGTTCGCCATAACCGCAAAGGAAGGTATCGATGCCATTGCCGGGATGATGGTCGATAAAGACTGTATCATAGCAGACGGCCATCATCGTTATGAGACAGCGTTGAATTACTACAAAGAAACTAACAATCCGGCAGCCCGCTATCAGATGGCCGCTTTTGTTAATACGCGCAACGAGGGGCTAATGATTTTAGCTACCCACCGCCTTGTTGAAACCCTAGAAAACTTCCAGTTTGAAAAAGTCATTGTCGCTCTCAAACAGAACTTCGAGGTTACTGAGTTCCGGTTTGACTCATCCCAGGCCAAAATAGAGGCAAAACAAAAGATGTTGGCACGAATGAAGGGCGAGGTAGACAGAGATAAAAATGCTTTAGGAATTTATGGCGGAAACAATACATTCTACGTAGCTGTCTTGAAGGACAAGCGAGCGATGGATTCGGCGGCTTCTAATATGAGCAACGCCTGGAAGTCACTCAATGTCTCTGTGTTGCATAAACTGGTACTCGAAAAACTATTGGGAATCGGCGAGAAAGAGCTGGCAAGCGGTGGCAATGTCGAATACATAAAAGATACCGGCAGCGCAGTAGATGAATCAATCGCCAAAGTTGACAACGGTCGGAAACAAATAGCATTTTTTGTCAGCCCGCCAAAGATGCAACAGCTAAAGATGGTTACTGATGCCGGCGAAAAAATGCCGCAAAAGTCGACTTACTTTTATCCGAAAGTGTATACGGGCCTGACGATTAACAAATTGTAACACCGACTTAAATGGGAATGACGAAAAGAAGGGAAATCATATATGGTAGATTGGAAAAATCCGCCAAGGTTATTCATCCCCGGGCCGGTAAAGGTCAATGATGACGTCCTGCAGCAGCTTGCACGGCCGACACTGGGACATCGCGGCAAAGAATACGCGCAGCTACACGGCGACACAGTCGATATGCTCAAAAAAGCACTTTTCACTGGCCAGAACATATTTTTATCTACGTCCTCGGCCTCCGGTATTTGGGAGGCGGCTATTCGCAATTGCGTTGGCTTGGAAGAGACTGTTCTGTGTACGTGCTGCGGTGCCTTCAGCGACAAATGGGCAACCGTAGCTAAGGATTGTGGAAGAGACGTTGATGAGCTAAAGGTTGACTGGGGCAGGCCTGTTCCGTCTGAAATGATTGACGAAAAACTCGCAACAGGCAAATACGCCGCTGTTACTCTTGTGTACAACGAGACAAGCACCGGCCTGACGAATCCGCTCTATGAAGTAAGTGAAATGATGAAGCAGAAGTATCCTGATGTTCTGGTCTTTGTTGACGCGGTAAGTGCGATGGTCGGCCTGCCTCTGCACTTCGACCAGCTCGGCTGGGATGTGGCATTTGCATCGGTGCAGAAGGCCTTTGCAATTCCGCCCGGACTGGCTGTAGCTGCGGTAAGCAACAGAGCTTTGGAAAAAAGTAAAGATGTCCCCGCCCGAGGTTATTACTTCGATTTCCAGCTCTTTGCAAAGTCGGCTGAAAAAAACCAAACCCCTACTACGCCGAACATCCCCCATATTATGGCCCTGAATTACCAGTGCAAAAAGCTGCTCGAAGAGGGTATGGAAAAGGTCTGGCAGCGTCATAAGCAAATGGGTGATTTTGTAAGGGCCTGGGCCAAGGAAAAATTCGCCCTCTTCTGCGAGGATAAGTATACTTCTAATACCCTCACAACCGTCAAAAATACCCGTGGCATCGATGTTGCTGAAACGATAAATTCGATACAGCAAAAGCACAATACCATTTTCGGAAATGGCTACGGCAAATTAAAAGAAGAGACTTTCCGCATCGCTCACATGGGCGATATTACTCTTGAAGACCTCAAAGAGCTTCTTGGCTGGATCGATAAGGAAATCGGATAGAATTACCGGTGTCTTACGACTCAGACCCTCCAGATTACACATGAGGGCGTCCATCATCTTATTTTTCCGAAGCGTGACCAGTCCTTGGCGGGAAAATAGAGGTAATCGGCCCTGCCTATGATTGTTGCCAACGGAATTGGGCCGAAATACCTGCTGTCCTTCGAAAGATTGCGATTATCACCCAACACGAAACAGTGGTGCCCGGGAACTGTTATTTTTGCGAAATCGCCTGGCGTTTTATGTTCGGCCAAAAAGATTTTGTATTTGGCAGCACCGTTTGTCTCCTCATAAACATCTCCCTCCAATGGTTCCATCTTATCTCTCTTAATTTTGATTCTTATGTTATCCAGTGTAGATTCAGGGAGTTTTTGTTGTGTAAGTTTTTGATCATTTACATAGATTTCACCGTTTCTAATTTCCACCGTCTCGCCGGCGACAGCAACAATCCTTTTAATATAGTTAATCCGCCTGTCCTCGGGATTAACAAAGACTATCAGGTCACCTCTTATCGGATCAGAGGATTTGTACGCAATCTTATTTGCTATAAACCTGTCGCCGGGCAGAATCGTCGGATAATTAGAAGCTACCGGAACTCTAAACGCCTCGAGCAACTGTTCCCTGAGATAAAAAGCACTGCCGACGGAGCCTGTCGAGATAAGAGCAAGCAAAAGCACATACACAACCGGCTTGTTGTAATCTTTCAACACATACTCTTTTGCATTATGCGCAAGGCAGACCGAATCAATTATCGCCATCAACTGTATCAGACCTGCCAGCAAAATCATGGCAATTACCGCCGGCATCAGCAGCGAAGAGGTACTTATTGCAAACAAACCTATTGTTACAGGCAGGGGCAAGAGATTTAGAAAAGTAAATACAAGGCCCCTGGCAAGCTTTCCGCAGTATATCTGTCCCAATCCGGGCATTATCAGCGAAAGCAGAACAGCAATCCAGATATGTCTTCTATTCCTGGTATTTGGTATTGTCTGAGTCATCTCAAATCCCCTCTAATCATTCAAGAACCATTCTAATCATCAATACAACTCGAATAAAACCGACGACGCCTCCTGTCAAAATCAAACCGGCTTTTGCCAACGTATGAGCGGACATAAGTTCAATTAAGCTCTGCACGTCGAATATACTCTTACGTTTATTTTTCTCATATTGGCGTATCTGAGTCATCACCTCATCTGTAAAACTTTCGCGGATCTCGACTTGACGTTTTTTTTCTTTCCAGGCGTTATAGATATCTTCGTTATTCATAAGGTATCTCCCAAACACCTTTAAGGGCCAAACGCAGTTTATTTTTCGCCCTGTTTATTCTCGATTTTATTGTCCCGAGCCTTGCGCCTTCAATTTGCGCAATCTGCTCATACGATAAATTCTCAAATTCCGCTAAAATGAATGCTCGCCTTTGTCTGGAAGGTACGGCCCGTAACGCCTTATCCAACTGGTCAAAGAATTCCTTTTCAGCCATATCGTCCGAAGGATTGCGCGGATTGTTCTTCTCCGGCAGCTCACTCATTAAAAGTGGTTTTTTCTTTTTTAGTGCATTGAGACTTTTGTTCCTGGCAATGGTAAACAGCCAGGTTGAAAAGTTGCCGCGGGCAGAGTCAAAAGATGCCAGCTTCTTGTAAGCCGTCAGGAACACATCCTGGGCAATGTCCTCGGATGAGTCAGTGCTGTTGGTTATATTTCTTATCATCCGAACCACAGGCCTTTCGTACCTTTCAAGAATGAACCTAAAAGATTCAATGTCACCTTCCAGTACTCTACGTATAACTGTTTCCGGAGTCATTAAGCAGGGTCCGATTGGGAAACTAAGCTCTTTATCTGGTTATACAACCGAGAAAGACTAAAGTTCCAAACAATTTTAGTACTGGAATGCCTGAATAGGAAAGATATTACCTGGCTTGCTCGTGGTTTAGTTACCAGCTTCACCGACGGACTTATTCGCCTGTTGAGTAAACGCTATACTTTGTTTACGAGCTTATATGGTAGCTGAATTCAAGGACCTGGGGCGGCTCCGCTCCCAGCCGAGTACCGTTATTTAATACCGCTTACCGGCACAATCGGTTCCCATTGCACCTTCGCAGCACCCAGCAGAGTGCCGGTAGCATAGGCCAAATCAACGAGTGCTATTTGATACTCAGCCAGTGCGAGGATTTCGGCACGCTGGGCATCGGCAAACTTTGTCTGGGCGTCAAGTACATCAGTAGAAGTGCGCAGGCCCAGTTCAAACTGCCTCTTCTCGGCTTTAAAGAGCCTGCCAGCCAGAATTGCGTTCTGCCTGCTGGCCAGGATACGCTGCCAGTTTGCTTCAAACTTGTCAATTGCATTGAGAACCTCAATTTCAATAAGGGCGCTGCGGTTCTTCCGAGTGGCCAATCTCTGTTTGCGCTGGTAAAAAGCCTGACGCAGGCGGCTCTTGGCCGCTTCATTTCCCAACGGTACCAATAACTGCAGCCCAAATCGATGGTCCTCAAACCTCTTATCGGAAAGTAAATCAAATGAATCACTCCTCGTTGCTCCCAGGCCGTTAATGTTATAGGTATAATCTAAAGTTACCAAAGGAAGCGCCTGATTGTGCATGTAATCCATCGTGCTGATGTCTTCGGCGATTTGCAGTTCCAGTTCGAGCATTTCCATACGATTTTCAATGGCTGCTGCGACCAGCCGCTGAGTCGGCAATTCGTAAAGAATCGGGTCCGGCTCAGTAGCGGGTATCAACACCGTAGGTGTCTGCATCTCCAGCCCTGCTTTATTAAGTACCCGCTTAAGCTCGCGCTCTCGGTCGCGCAAACTGTTGTCGGCGATGATAATAGCCTCAAGGCGCTGCGCCACCCCTGCCTCAGCGCGAATAATCTCTACCTGCGCCCTCTCGCCGGAAGCGACAAAACGCTGAGCCTGCTCAAGTTGCATCCTGGCCAGGTCATACTCTTGTTTACGGACGTCCAATTCCCTCCTGGCAGCATAAAGCCGCCAGTACACCCGATCCGCAGCGGCAATGACGCGTATGACTTCAAGTTTCGTTTTGGCGTCGGTGATCTGGCGTTCATACTCGGCGATACGAATGGCGTGAGTGTTAGTCCGGTTGCCGGCATTTCGCAGCAGCGGTTGACTAATCGAAATAGAAAAGTCTGAGCTGTATTCAGGGTTAAGTGCTTCACTAAACGCCGAAAACTCAGCGTTCGTTCTTACACGTCTGTCAGCTATGTCAAAAGTTAAAGTCCCGCCGGTTCGCAGAGGTACCTGAACACCAAGGTTTGTACTGGCATAATCTACCTGAGAGCCTGCAAGTATTGTAGATACCGGGGTATCGGTTTTTGTGTATGAGGTATTGGTAAAAAACGCTGCTTCAAACCTGGCCTCTTCTTCACTGACCCGCTCGGCGGCAATAGCGGGACTGATAAGCTGCACTTTAAGGTCAAGGTTATTCTCCAGCGTCAATGCTCGACATTGCTCAAGTGTAAACTCAAGCTGCTTTGGCGGCGTTTGATTCACATCCGGCCGGTCGTTTTCTTCAGCTTCGGCCTGCTCCAAATCAAGCGTTTCTATTTGTCGTAATTTCCCGGGAGCAATCTTAATTTCATAAAAATCCTCATCACCGGGAAACTGCTCGCAGCCTGCCAATAATAGTGCGAAACCAACAAAAACCACAAACCAATGCCATTTTAGAGAAAATTGTCTATTCATGTCTAAGTGCCTCAATAGGGTCAAGTCTGGCGGCCTTGATTGCCGGGAACATTCCAAAGAAGATACCAACGGACCCCGCAAAACAAAATGAGAGTAATATTGCCCAAGCCGGGATATACGTCATGTCCAGAACGGGATTTAGCCCGGATATAATCAACGTAAGGCACTGGCCAATGCCAACGCCAACAAGGCCTCCGACAAAACACAAAACCACCGCTTCAATCAGGAATTGGGTTAGAACTGCGGATTTTTTGGCCCCGACCGCCTTGCGAAGTCCGATTTCTCTTGTCCGTTCAGATACCGAGACCAACATAATATTCATAATACCAACTCCGCCGACCAGCAGAGAGATACCCACGACACCACCGGCCACCAGTGTGACCATTAGCGCTATACTATCGAATGTCTCCATAAACCTTTTTACCGACTCAATTCGAAATGTATCCGGTTCACCCGGCCTGATATTCCGTGTGCGCCGAAGGAAAAATCTAATTTCTGCCTGGGCCTCCTCCGTAACTTCGGTTCCCTTGCTTGCTGCAAAAGCCGCGATCCATGGCCTTCCCATTTTGAAGGTCGTCTTAAACGGAATGAACACCTCATAGTGCTCCTGGCCGCTTTCGCCAAACTGTAATTCTGGCTGGCCTTCGATAACACCGACGATGCTAAAGGCATGATGTCCTATGCGAATTAACTGGCCAATGCAATCGCGGTCAAGATGAAGCTCATCTCGCAGCTTGGGGTCAATCAGGCACACCGGACGTACCTGCATATTATCGATAACGGAAAATTTCCGCCCGAGTGAAACGGGGCGGTTTTGGATTTCATGATAAGCAGGCTCGATGCCCGTGACCTCCACATTATCAATCGATTTTTCGCCGTATCTGGCTGTGTAATGTCCCGCTCCGCCTATCCGGCTGAAACTTTCCACCGAAGGACAATGCTGAAGTATATCGTCAAAATGTTCGGGTAAAAACCTGATAGTCCACCACGAGGCATGACGCATTGGCCCTTTATCAGGCCGCGTGGGTAAAATAAATATAGTGTTAGTGCCGAAGGTTTCCACCTGGGTCAGGACTTTGGTCTTTAAGCCGGTAAGAGCCGCAATAACTGCGGTTACTGAGGCGACACCAATTACAATGCCAATTGTTGTAAGTACCGACCTGGTTTTATTTGCCCAGATTTGCCCCAGCGCAAGGTAAACACTCTGATAAAGTAGCTGAAAAAAAGCCACAGACACCCGTATCCCAGCTCTCATTTCGGCTCCTTCCGCATATCATTTTGTATCGTGTTCTTATATGCCGGGTCCTGATCCCTTGGCAGGTCACTGTAAATCTGTCCATCTCTCATGTGAATTATTCGTTTGGCGTGACGCGCCACGTGTTCTTCATGCGTTACTAAAATAATCGTCTGTCCTTCGCGATGCAGCTGGTCGAAAAGTTTGAGGATGCCCTCGCTTGTTTTGCTGTCGAGATTACCGGTCGGTTCGTCCGCCAGCAGGATACTGGGATTGCAGACAAGCGCACGTGCGATAGCCACGCGTTGCTTCTCACCCCCTGAAAGCTGGTTCGGTTTATGCTTTATCCGGTCTCCCAGCCCAACCCGCTCAAGGACATTTTTGGCGCGCTTGCGGCGTGACCACCAGCCATTTCGTGAATAAATCAACGGCATCTCAACATTCTTGAGAGCACTTAACTGCCCAAGCAGCTCAAATGATTGAAAGACAAAGCCGATCCTCTCATTACGAACGCGAGCCAGTGTTGCGTCACTCATTTTCGTTGTGTCCTGCCCATCCAGCTCATAGCATCCCGAGGTTGCTCGATCCAGGCAACCTAAGACATTCATCAGCGTACTCTTGCCCGAGCCGGAGGCCCCCATCACCGCGACATACTCGTTTTCACTCAACTTCAGGTCAATTCCGTCAAGCGCGTGGATACGTTCCACACCAACTTTGTAAATCCGTGTGACATTCTGGAGTCGAATTATTAACTTCTCAGCCTTCCTCGCCATTTTTTTACTCGTTCGCATCAGCCCCGGCTTTAGCCTTATCCGCACTCTTCTTTTTCTCTGACTTTACTTCTCGCTCGTCTCGTATTCTCTGACCGTGCTTAATATTTTCGAGTACTTTATACGGCCCAACAACTATCTTGTCTTCTTCGGTAATCCCTGACAGTATTATTGTATGTGTCAGGTCGCTTTGCCCGATTTTAACCGGTGTTACGACAGCCTTGCCATCAACGTAACAGTAAACCACCGTTGCGTAGGCCTTGGCAGTATCCACGTGGGGAGATTTTTCGCGAATCTCCAGAGGCAGAGTATCAACCTCTCGGCCCAGCACCGCCTGAGTGGGCACCTTAAGCACACCGGTGTGTTTGCGCGTCTCAATATCCACATGGGCTGTTAAGCCTGAGTGCAACTTCCGGTCGGCAGCCTCAAGCAGTATTTCGGTCCTGTAATATTTCGTCCAGGTGGATGACATCGTATGTGCCAGAGCAATTGAATCAACCACGCCGGTAAACTCATGGTCGGCAAAGGCGTCCACGTGAACTGTTGCCTTTTGGCCGACTTCTAATTTCCCGACATCCGCCTCATCAACCTGTGCTACAACCAGCATTTGAGACAGGTCTGCTACCTCCATAATCACCGTCCCCGGATTGTTCATTGTTCCGGTAATCACAAGCTCGCCGACTTCGGCATTAAGCCGTGTCACCACACCGTCGATAGGCGAGGTGATAGTCGTATAGCTCAGGGTCTCTTGCGCCTGCGTAATCATCGCATCAGCGGCTTCAAGATGGTGTTTCAACACGACTAAATTTAATTCCGCTGCCTGGAGCGTATGCTTCGCAGCTTCATATTGTGCCTTGAGGTCATCAAGTTTAAGCTGAGTCTGGTCAAAGGTGGCCTGACTGATGTCCTGTGATTCAAGCAGTCCTTTCTGACGCAGCAGGTCCCGCTCGGCCTGTTTGACCGAAGCTTCAAGGCCCGTAAGACTCGCTTTCTGACCAGCAATCCTTGATTTGTCAACTTCGTTTTGGGCCTCCTGGGCCGAGTAACCCGCTTTGGCTGAAATCAACTGACTCTCCAGGTCCTTCGCATCAAGGCTCACAAGCACCGAGGCCGGCACCGGGGGATTCGCATCAGGATTACCGCAGGTTACGATATCGCCTTCCTCATATGGCAACGCTACAATCCGTGCCATAACTTTTGCGCTTATCTCCACTTTCGTCTTGGGCTCAATCTCGCCGGGAGCGCTGACAAACTCAATCAATTCCCCTCGCTGCGCTTGTTCGACACGAACCACGTCACCCTTGCGTGAAGCATTGATTCCTCTCAAAATCAACATCCCAACCACGGAAACAATCGCCAGCGGAACAACAATCATGACAATAATTATGTGAGATTTCTTCACGACGAGACCTTTCCTACTCAAACATTAACGTCAACAAAACGTACAATTTCCCACTGCCCATTATATAAATATATACGCATTGTTGCACAATATAGTTACAATCCATCTGGGAAAAACACCCTTTACGTGCTTGCCAACCTTGTGAGCTGCATAAGATTAAGGCGGCATTTAGAATAATTATGTGGAATTTCTTCACGTCAGGGCCTTAAGTGCAAAACATTGCGCCCTTATTTGCAGTATTGAAGTTTTTCCTCCCATCCTTCTGTGCTTTGGAACCAGCCGTTAGCGACGTCATTATATGCTTTTACACCTCGCTATCGAGAATACTCAGGCCGGTTCCTGGAGTGCCTGTGGAACATCACCTGCGTTTGCACACAGATTTTTTCTATTGCCTTTGTATTAAAAATCTTTGACTCCGTGAACTTCTTGGTGATAAAATCGTATAAAATTGCCGAAGTTGTTCTTAAAAGATGTCAAATTTTTGGCTTTTACAGTTGCCCTGTATGTCTAAAGAGTAGAATTGGGAGGTTAAAATGCAGATTATCAGCTTCAGACAGGAAAAGACATATTCAAAGTATCGTCTAATGTCAGTTTTGGTCGTATTTTTGGTTTTTATTGCGCCGCTACCTGCCCTGGCGGAGGATGCCGGCATAGATGCTCTGCGTCAGGTCGGTAAGGCTTTTGCTTCAATCGCCGAAAAGGCCTCACCGGCCGTGGTAGGTGTCAAGGCCGAAAAGACCATCACCTACGACCAGCCAACGTTCCGGGAATGGCCGTTTGGCGAACAATTTGCCCCGTTTGACGATGATATCTTCGATCGTTTCTTCCGTCGGAACTCCCCTCGGCGGCGCGCACCACGGCAGCGCAAATACCAGCAGACGGCACAGGGCTCCGGCTTTATTGTTTCTGATGATGGCTATATCTTAACAAACAATCATCTTGTCGGTGATGCCGAGAAAGTTATGGTCAAAGTGGGAGCAGACCCGGAGGTTGAAGCAGAGGTTATCGGCACAGATGCTGAATCAGATGTTGCTGTCATAAAAATCGATTCCAACAATCTGACACACCTTGAGCTGGCCGACTCCGATGAACTGGATGTCGGCGAGTGGGTCGTTGCTATCGGCAATCCCTTCCTCCTCAGCCGCACCGTTACCGCCGGCATCGTAAGTGCCAAAGGAAGAAGCGATTTCGGTCTTGCTGAGTTTGAAGATTACATCCAGACCGATGCTGCGATAAATCCCGGCAATTCCGGCGGGCCGCTGCTTAATCTTGACGGTAAGGTAGTCGGGATTAACACCTTTATCATCTCTCAGACTGGCGGGTATATGGGGATTGGATTCGCTATCCCTATCAATATGGCAAAGTTTGTTTATCAACGACTCGTCGAAGGGGGACAGGTCGAAAGAGGATACCTTGGTATCATCTACCAGGAATTAACGCCTGAATCTGCTCCCACCTTCGGACTGGATAAGGATACAAAAGGTGTGGCCGTAACGCAGGTTCTTGAGGACTCTTCCGCTGATAAAGCCGGGCTAAAACGATATGATGTAATTGTTGAGCTGGACGGCCAACCTGTAGAAAACGGGAATCAGTTCCTTAACCGTGTAGCAATGCTCAAACCCGGAACGAAAGTAAAAATAGTTATTCTACGCGATGGAAAACGAAAGACTTTTACTGCTAAACTTGGCACACGCCCGTCACAGGACCAGGCACCCGGCGCTGAACCCAAGATACAACAGCAATTAGGATTTACCGTAAAGAATCTCTCCGATGAGTATGCTGAGAGACTCGGTTTCGAAGGGCTCAGCGGAGTTGTCGTTATCAGTGTTGAGGAGGGGTCCCAGGCTGCCGAAAAAGGTATCACCGCTGGAATGCTAATTATGGAAGTGAACAAAGAGCCTGTGAACAACACTAAGGAGTTTGATGAAGCAATTAAAAAGGCCAAAAAAGAGGGAAGTGCGCTGCTGTTAGTTAATGACGGAAGTTACACAAAATTTGTCGTATTAAAGCTGGTCGATGAGTAACGCCCAAAAGATGAGACCATTTTGGGCGAAGTGAAATACAGGCCAACAGATAAGATATTTGTTGGCCTGTTCTTTATTCTCAGATAATGGGCCGTTAGAGTTAAATTTCTCGCTATTGTGTTTTCCCGGTAAAAACATTATACTATTTGCTGGTTTTGGCTTTGAAAGTTTGGTGGGCAGCCCCGATATGTTGGCTGCCCATTACTTATACGTTCGTATTTTGCGACTTGTTGCAAAGTTGTGTCCTATATGTATGAGAGTAGTTCAGGAGATATAGATATGGGTTGTAATTTGGCAATCGCTGGAGTAACGGGAGCGGTCGGACAAGAATTTCTGAAAATCCTGGAGCAGCGTGATTTTCCCTTTGATTCCCTCAAAATGCTTGCAAGCAGCCGTTCAGCCGGCAAGAAAATCGAATTCAAAGGCAAGGAATATATTGTTGAAGAATTGACCAAAAAGAGCTTTGACCGGATTGATATTGTACTATCCAGCGCCGGGGCAGCGCGAAGCAAAGAGTTTGCCCCCGCCGCAGTAGAAGCCTGCGCCGTTGTGGTTGATAACACCTCGGCTTTTAGAATGGACCCGGATGTCCCGCTTGTTGTTCCTGAAATAAATCCGGAAAAAATCCGGGAACATAAGGGCATTATCGCCAATCCAAACTGCTCGACGATTATTGCCATTGTGCCGGTCTGGCCTTTGCATAAGGCAAATCCGGTCAAACGAATGGTCATCAGCACTTATCAGTCCGCCAGCGGAGCAGGAATGAAAGCGATGCTGGAGCTGGAAGAACAAACTCGGGAAATTCTCGATGGGAAACAACCGACCTGCGAGGCCTTCCCCTATCAAATTGCATTTAACGTTTTCAGTCATAACTCGGCTCTTGATGCTGACGGCTACAACGCCGAAGAGGTAAAAATGATAAAAGAGACGAGAAAGATTTTTGACTGCCCGGATATCGCAGTTACCTGCACCTGCATTCGTGTCCCCGTATTGAGGGCCCACTGCGAGAGTATAAATCTTGAATTTACCGACCCGATTACCCCCGACCAGGCCAGAAAACTGCTCAGTACTGCGCCAGGCGTTTCAGTATTGGATGACCGTGAAAACAATCGTTTCCCCATGCCGATTGATGCCACCGGCAAAGATGATGTATTCGTCGGCAGAATCCGTCAGGATGATTCGATACCTGACAACCGCGGTATCAATCTTTGGGTCGCCGGCGACCAGTTACGAAAAGGTGCAGCCCTAAACGCTGTGCAGATTGCAGAGAAGCTGCTATAATCGTCGGTAATGGCCATTCGTAATATAAAACTGACGGTTCTCTACGATGGCAGCGAATATCACGGCTGGCAAATCCAACCCGGACTAAGAACTATTCAGGCTGCGCTTACAGAGGCGATTCGGGACCTTATTGACTGCGAAGTTAGAGTATTCGGAACAAGCAGAACCGATGCGGGAGTAAGCGCTCTGGGGCAGGTTGCTCTTGTGCAAATCGATTCATCGATACCTGTTGAAAATCTCGCCAGGGCGATTACGCACAGACTCCCCCCTGAAATTGCAGTTGCTGAAGCGGTCGAAGTCCCAGAGGGCTTTGACCTGATAGGTGCGGTCAAAAGCAAATTGTACCGCTATACGATTTTTACGGGGACGTGCAGGCCGGTGCTGCAAATAAAGCACTGCTGGCATCTGCCGAAAAAACTTGACATCGCTGCTATGGCTCAGGCGGGAGCAATGTTGGTCGGCAAAAAGGATTTCAAATCCTTTGCATCGGCAGCGGACAAGCGGCAGACTTCGGTGAGAATTATTTTTCGCTGCGATGTCAGCAGGAATGATGATTGGGTGTATATTGATGTAGAAGGCGACAGCTTCTTGTATAATATGGTCAGAAATATCGTCGGCACTCTCGTCGAAGTCGGCAGCGGCAGGCAGAAGCCCGAAAAAATAAATGATATCCTTGAAGCTAAAGACCGGACTGCTGCCGGCCCCATCGCACCCGCCGCCGGTCTGTGCCTGATGTGGATTAAATATTGAAAATCGTTCACATAATAACAAGGTTGATTTTAGGCGGGGCGCAGGAAAATACCCTAATTACCTGTAAACTCTTAGCACAGCGAGGCCATGATGTCACGCTCATCACAGGCCCCGCTATAGGCCCCGAAGGCGAACTCTTCAATCAGACAAAAAGTGAAAAATATGATGTAATCGTTGTTCCCAAGCTTATTCGTGCAATCTGCCCTCTATACGACACAATAAGCTACTTTCAAATCAAAAGACATCTCGAACGACTAAGGCCTGACATTGTTCACACCCATTCGGCTAAGGCCGGTATACTCGGCAGATTTGCCGCACACGCACTAAAAGGAAAATGGGGGGAAAGTGTGCCGGCAATTGTCCATACAATTCATGGCCTGGCCTTTCACCCTTACCAGAGCAAGTGGCTGAATAAGTTTTATATCTCCGTCGAAAAATCCGCTGCAAAGCGAACGGATTCTTTCATCACTGTCGCCGATGCAATGTCCACCCAGGCGACCGCCGTTGGTATCGGTCGGCCTGAGCGGTTTATTACCGCTTATTCTGCTATCGAGGAAAGCGATTTTTTAGAGCCAATCTCACAAGAGCGCAGAGAAGAATTCCGAAGTAAGTATGAAATCCCGAAAAATGCGATTGTACTTGTCACAATTGCCCGGCTCTTTATGCTTAAAGGTCACGAATACATTATCGAATCAGCAAAACAGCTCTCGAAGCAATTTGACAACGCTTTTTGGTTGTTTGTTGGTGATGGTAATCTCGCCGAGCGCTTCAAAGAACAGGTTCGCCAATTGGAATTGGCAGATAGAATCAAATTCACCGGCCTTTTGCCGCCAAACCAGATTCCACTTGCCATACAATCATCGGACATACTTGTGCACTGCTCGCTGAGGGAAGGCCTTGCACGCACTCTGCCCCAGGCAATGCTCTGTGGCAGGCCGGCAGTTTCATTCGACGTTGACGGTGCAAGAGAAGTTGTAAATGAAAACACAGGGCGGTTGATTGAGCCGAAGAATGTTGAACAATTGACCAGGGCCTGTGCAGAATTGATAGAAGATAAAGAATTAAGTGAAAAGCTCGGTCGGGCAGGCAGAGAATCCGTAAAAGAGAAATTCGCGCCCGAAACAATGGTGGACACCATCGAGGCGGTCTATCACAAACTGCTGCAGGAGTAAATAGCGAAGATCATCCTATAGAAAGAAAATCGTTGCCCATGAGTGATAATTTCAGACTATGCTGGCAGAACTGTATGATACCTGATGACAAAAGTATCCTCGATGATAAGGAACTGGCCGCCATTGATGCTATGGAAGATTCTTTGTCGCCGTTGGATGACGAGACGGTTCGTATAAGGTGGCTTATCACGCGCTTTGAGTCATGCTATCACGAGGCCGACAAGCAGGCCGAACTGATCGTCAGAGCTATAGGTTCGGGTCAGCCGCCGAAGGAATCAGACGAACGACCGCCCGAGCGAAAGCGGGAGTTGCAGAATTGTCGAGACATTCTCTCTGCCTGGTGCGAAGGTGCTTCTGCCAAATGTAAAGACCTTGACGTCGGCAGCATCCCGGCAGACGAACTGGCCGGTCTTCTTGGAAAGCCAACCGCCCTTAAGATATGGCAGGTGCAACGAGTCGTCGATAAGATTACCGAGGCCCTTGAGCCGAGCCGTCGTTATCATTGGCTGGCCCTTGACCTCGGAGATTACGGTGAACCGGGGGCGAAACCAGCGGGAGAGTATTACAAAGACAACTTGACTTTCCTGGAGCAAACCAAAAAGACAATCATACATGATACTTTAGATGGCCGGAAATCGAAGGTATCCCTGGCTATGGCTATTGATATGCTGATGCCGTGTCACTGGGACTTCGTCGGTGGCCTCGTTATTATTCTCAAGGCCATCGGTGGAGACCTCCACCCGGCCAAGCCATATGCTTGCTGTGCGCGAAATCTCAAGCTAAGCCCGCTTTGCGACAGATTGAGGATGATTTCGAATACGCTGAGGGCCTTCTGGAAAGGCGAGAAGACGGCCGAAAACATAGACTCCCGTCTCCTTGCATCTTTAGGGGCCGCAACGCCAGTAAAACGCTGGCTTGCTGCGTCCCTGGATAAGACTATAAAACTGCATTTGAGTCTGCCTTTTGAGATAGATTTAACATAAAAAGGAGTTTGAAAATGGGTGCGCCAAGCGAAGCTGATGTGGGCAAGCTGGACAATCCAGCCTGGCTAAAGACTAACCATCAGGCCAGAACTGAACTTTGCGCATAATGAGGTAACGAATTATGTGGAGCCAAAGGAAAGGCGGATTATCGGCCATAACGCAAGTGAAGGTATCCAGCCCCGAAATTATCAACATTGCACAGGGCCAAGGGTTTCATTTCCTGGAAGCCAATACTGCTGCACGCGTTAAAGGTGAGTGTGTAAGCGGCGTGCCGGGGTCTAAGTCCGTGGCAGGTAATCTAACTGTTCACATCGGAACTTGGGAGAGCCATATCGTTCCGAAAGGAAGCTTCCAACAAGCCGAAGAGGCAAGGCGGAAGTATGGCGGTATG